>JBIJBD010000042.1:0-16027 GCA_044345395.1 Crocinitomicaceae bacterium
CAACAAATAGTATACTTGTTGACCCGGCTATTAATACAGAATATACAGTTTCTTATTCAGTAAATGGTTGCCCGAGTCCTTTAGAGACCGTCTTAGTAACGGTAGAATCAATACCAGTGGTAACTTTTGATATTGATAAAACAGAAGGGTGTTTACCTTTAACGGTAATTTTTACGAATACGACGCCAAATGCTGCTAATTGTGCATGGAGTTTCTCTGATGGGGCATCTTTTACGGATTGCGGACCATTGAGTTATACCTTCCAAGAGGTGGGTTGTTTCGATATTTCTTTAACAACTGATTCTCCTAATGGATGTACAAATACTATCTTAATGGATGACCTGATCTGTACTTTCGCTAACCCAAATGCTGATTTTAATCTTTCCTCTAATACGATAGCAGCTGGGGAGAATACAATCAATATTCAAAACACTTCTCTAGGAGGAGTGAACTATATTTGGAATTTCGGGGATGATACTGGAGACACATTGTATAATCCTGAAAGTCATACTTATGGTGGAACACTTCAAGCATCATATCTACTATCACTCGTGGCTATTTCAGAACATGGTTGTGTAGATTCTACTTCGCAGTTAATAACTGTCTCAGATGATGTAGTATTATACGCACCGAATAGTTTTATTCCTGATGGTGATGGACTGAATGATTATTGGTACCCTATATTTTCTTCAGGATTCAATATTGAAAATTATGAATTAATAATTTTCAATAGATGGGGGCAAGTAATTTTTGAGACAACAGATTACTTGCAAGGCTGGGACGGAAAATATAACGGGGTATTTGTGCAAGATGGAGTTTATAGCTTTAAAATCAAATTCCGAAATTCCAATAATAAAATAAACCAAATACATGTAGGTCATATTAACCTCATGAAGTAGACGAATTAATTATAAATTAGCAATAAGATCTTCGAGACCAATACCTCGGGAACCTTTCAAAAGGATAAGTTTTCCCGATATGTTATTTGAGGCTAGATATTTTAAAAAGTCAGCTTTGGTATTAAATCCGTTGGTATTGAACATCTTGAATTCTTCACCAATGGTGAAATATTCAATTTGTAATTCATCACAGAGCTTAAGGACAAGTAGATGTTCATTTGCACTTTCATTTCCTAGTTCTTTCATATCGCCAAGAATTGCAATTTTATTGGCATGATTAATTAAAGAAAAGCTCTCAAGTGCCGACTTCATGCTTGATGGATTGGCATTGTAACAATCGACAATTAGGGTATTTAATGCGGTCTCTTGAATTTCCGAACGATTGTTTTTGGGCACATATTGCGCGATTGCTGAATTAATTCTTTCCTCATCAATATTGAATATAACACCAAATGAGATTGCAGCAAGGAAATTATAAAAATTATATTTACCAAGCATATGTGTCTGTATACTGCCACTTTGATAGCCTTTGTATTTCCAATTAAGCGTTATAAATGGATTTAATTCTTCAAGTTCTCCTTCGACTTCTCCATGTTCACCATAAGTAAGACAGGGTTGAACATTCGAGAATGCGTTCATTAAAATTGCATCATCTGAATTTGTAATCAGTTGACCATTTTTAGAAATTACCGCGTTATATAATTCAGTTTTTGTATTGTATACTCCTTCAAAATTTACGAATCCTTCTAAATGTGCTTTACCGATATTGGTAATTATTCCATGTGTTGGTTGGGTAATATCACAAAGTTCTTTTATGTCATTTGGTTTATTCGCTCCCATTTCAATAATAGCAATCTCATGGGTTTCATTAAGCTGTAGAAGTGTAAGCGGAACACCAATATGGTTATTTAAATTACCCTTTGTACAAAGTACTTTATACTTTTGGCTGAGTACTACATTAATTAATTCTTTTGTACTCGTTTTGCCATTACTTCCCGTAATTCCTATAACTGGAATATTGTACTTCAATCGATGAAATTGCGCAAGATTTTGGAGAAATAATAAACTATTTTCCACAAAGAATATAGAAGAATTATTAGCATATGAAGGTTCATCAACAATGGCGTATTTGGCACCTTTTTCAATGGCATCTTTCGCAAAAGTATTTGCATTAAAATTATTTCCTTTTAAGGCGATGAACAATGAATTTGTAACGATATTTCTGGTATCCGTGCAAATTCCCGATGTCTCGTAGAATAATTCGTATAACTTTTCCATAGAACAAAGATGCAAAAAAAAAGCCCGGAATTCCGGGCTTTACTATTGGTTTTTATTTCTATCTTTTCTTTTTGTTTGGTCGTGTGCTTCCAACGCGATCCATAGCGCAACGGAAACCAATCATGTCCGAACTTTTATCTTCGTCAAGGAATCTCCTGTTACCGGAGGACATCCAATATGTTTTATCAGCCCAAGAACCTCCTTTGTAAACACGTGATTTGTCAGAAATCAATGTTGTCGGCCAACCTGCCACGCCAGCATTAATGTCTTTATAATCAAAGTCTTTGTTTTCATGTTGACTTTGATACATAACTTGTTTTACATCGCGTTTACCGTCGTTGATTTCATTCTTTCGTTGTTGATTATTATAATATATAGAAGATTCTAAATCCCCATCCATATAGTCCCTGTAGTCATCTTTTCGATAATTTAATCTTCCCGCATTTTCCTCTACAGTAACATTTCTCCATCGTTGTTTTCCTTTGGTTTCAGTAATGAACTCAGTTAAGCCATTCCTAAGTGTCATGATCCAAGTTGTAATTGTTGGATCCATGAAGTATGACTTAAATTTAAATTCTAGATATTCTTTACTAAACATAGCCACTCCACTGTTACCACCATCAATTGATAAACCTATATAAGTAGGGTCGTATTGAAGATTAAATGATGGACGAATAATATCAACTTTCAAATCTACATTTTGTCCACCATCCTTAAATTGATCTGGTAGAGACATGTTGAAAAGAACTCTCTCAATGTATGCCGAGGCAGCAATACTTCGACCTTGATTTGCTAAAGTTATAGCGGTATCTAACAATATATTAAGTGAATCTAAAAATTCAAATTGTAATTTTTCTTGATTTGTAAATAGTTTATTGTTGGATACGAAACTATTAGAAGGTGTATTAAATCGATATTTAAGTGAATCTTGACGTGAATTAATCTTGGAATTCATTCGATTATTATTGATAATACTATTTGACTTAGTTGCTTGACCATTTGGCTGTTGCTTGTTAATGTTAGAAGCGTAAGTTGTATTTGTATCTTGCTGGTACTTCACTGTAGCATGATTCATATACTTTACACGAGCAAATTCGTTAACAAATTCTTTCATACCATGTACGTCATAAATGTTCTCATTAGCCTTAACTGGTTTGTCATATAATCCATTTGGCACCAACAATTGCGTAGTGTAGACATTACCTCTGAAAGGCATAAACTCTTCAAGCACTTCACTTGATAAGGGTCTATATACATCCATTACCCATTCAGATACATTGCCTGCCATGTGATATAATCCGTAATCATTTGGCCAAAAATCATCTACTCTGCAAGTTACATCAGCACCATCGTTCAATTGACCTGCTACTCCCATCATATCTCCTTTACCACGACTAAAGTTAGCCTGAATTGCACCTGCAAATTGAGCTCGTTCATCGCGCACGTAATGACCGTCCCATGGATAAATCCTTCGATCATTGATGTTTTCAGAATTTGGATCTAGGTTTCCAATTAAACCAAGTGCTGCGAACTCCCATTCAGCCTCAGTTGGAAGTCTGTATGATGGTAAAAGAATTCCATCCTTAATTTCTACAGGTCGCGACCCTAAACGTCCAGTTGCTTGGTTATCCTTATCAACCTCAGCATAAACCGGGTCGTAATTTTGTAATTGGTAAGGATCTCTTGGGATTTGTCTTTTTGTTCTTGGATCAACAGGTGTTTTTTTGCTTTTCGAAACTGTATATCCTCCTTTGGCTAATTCACCCTTTTCGTCGAGTTCACCGCTTTCGATCATGTAATTTCCGTTTAGGTAATTTTCAGTACTAAACATGTTTTCTGGCTTAGACTGAAAATCTTTATCGTATTTAGTATCATTTGCTGCTCCGATATCTCCATCTTGAGAATTTGCATTGTCAGCAAAATGCCATTTTAAAATTCCTTCACGAACAAGAATGGCTTCGTTAACTCGATCAGTTCTCCACTTACAAAAATCATTTGCTTGTAACCAAGACACACCAACAACAGGATAGTCTCTGTAAGACGGATGGCGAAGGTAGTAATTAACAAATTTTTCTCTATAACCTAAGGATTTTCTCCATGCTAATGTATCGGGAAGACATTTTTTGTATACATGAGGATACGTTTTATAATAAACTCTTTTCATCCAATTCATGTATTCTTGCCAATGTAGATTGGTTACCTCAGTTCTATCCATATAGAAAGACCCAACGGTGAAACGTGCAGCACGGGCATTCCAATCAAACATTACATCTTGTTCAGTTCTTCCCATTGTAAAGGTACCGCCTTGAACAAAGACTAAACCTGGTCCAGTTTCCTGTTCTTTTGCATCCACTTTTTCAAAACCACCGTTTTTATAATTGTTGTATTCCCAACCGGTAGAAGTTGACCTGTCTTTCGCACATGAGCCTAATAACAATGCTCCAGAGAGTGCAAAACCGAAAATTTTAAAGTGTTTTATTTTCATTTGGACAATATTGCTGAGGTATTTAACTTGATTTATTATATTTAGTTACATTTTAAAAAGAAGGACAAGAAATTTTCCTAAAGTTCTTCGCCTTTTTTCTACATTTTAAATTCATTCCTAAAGAGACTTCATGCGAACCACCCGAAATCCCATTCCCTAATTTAGAGACTGTTAAGTCGTAGCTATAACCTACCCTAAATTTTTCTGTGGCTACACCAAAACTCAAAATGAATGCATCTCTATTTCTGTACCACGCACCCACGGTGAAATTTCCGTATTTAATGTATGTTCCGATATTCAATTCTTGGAAACCATTTTGATACTGATAAATAATATTTGGCATTACACTCGTAGTATTTGTATATCGACCACGTTGGCCTAACTTAATTTCAGCTCCTGCATGACCAGTAAAGCGCATGGGTAATCTCGAATTTCCTAAAATCATTGATTCATCAGGCCTATTCAAATGATGAACTGCTCCACCGAAAAAATAATTTTTACCGAATCCAACAATCCCAAATGATGCATCAAAAAATCCTCGTCTTCCATTTCCTCTTGGCACGTCTCCTGTTTGATATATAAAACCTCGTCTTGGGTCAATCATGTCGCCAAAAGTCAACTTGTCCCAATCGAGGAATTTCTGAAAGTATGCGGCTCTCGCACCAAACATCAACGAAAACTTTCTATTTACCTTTAGATTATATGAATAAATTCCACCCAACATAGTTGTTTGGATAGTTCCTTGACCTTGCATGTCGTGCATGGCGATTAAACCAACTCCGCCTGATATACTTTTAGCATAAGTGTCAAATGCAGCACTGGTAGTCACGTAATTACCTGTTAATTGAGGCCATTCGTTTCGGTAATTAATTCCAACACGAGGACATCCTGTGGATCCAGCAAGTGCTGGATTAAGGTAAATCGGATTCGAATAAAATTGGGTAAATGTTGGATCTTGTGACCAGGAAACATTGTTAAAAAACAGACTGAATCCTATAAGGAATAAAGATATACGAATAGTTGACTTCACAAACTCAGTTTTAAGCACGAACAATATTTACGTAGTTTTGGTTTTATAGGTTACAAATATCGGATATTTCTTCAAATAAATAAAATAATATTGCGTTTTTGTCCCAACACCTATTAATTTTGAAATTATGAAAATTCGGCTGATTGGTCTTTATTTACTCCTATTTTCATTTAATATCCTGCTGGCTCAAGAACGATCAATTACGATTCGTTGGAAACCATCAGTGGAAATTTCATTATCAGGAACACTTTTAGCTCAACCACAATTTGAAGAAATGCATCTTGACAATGCAAAACCGATGGTCTATTTCAAGGATAAGGTTAATTCTTGGCAAGAAAGCGAACTAATAGATTATCAGTTAGTTGTCGCTGGTAAAAAAGACCTTGAATATTTTGAAAAATTGAATTTGATTATACCTGAAAAACTTGAAATATATCATGGTGTGCGGAGTGAAAGAAGCCAAAAATATTTTGTTGTATCCGCTTTCCCTTTTTTAATGAAGAATGGTGTCTTACATCGACTTTCCACACTTAAGTTTTCTTTAACTAATAAAGCCTATTTACCAACAAAAGATTTTGTTGCCGAGTCGGTTCTTCGTGGAGGAGGTTGGTTTAAAATTTCTGTTTCGAAGGATGGAATTTATAAAATCGATCGAACATTTTTAGAAGCATGTGGAATCAATGTATCTAGTTTAAATCCTAATGAAATTCACATTTTTGGCAATGGCGACGGGCAATTGCCCGAATTAAACAGTTTGGCGCGAAAAGACGATCTAGTGAATAATGCAATTACTGTTGTAGGGGATGAAGATGGTAGCTTTGATCAAAATGACTATATCCTTTTTTATGGTGTCGGACCCAATAAGTGGTTTGCGAATGGAACGGCTGAATTCGATCAAAAACGACACTTGTATAGCAACGAATCTTTCTATTACATTCACATAAACAGTTCGATAGCCCCATTGAGAATACAGTCTGAGTCAATCATTGTTGACAACCCAACTATACAAGTTTCGTCTTATGATTACAGGGATATTTATGAAAACGATTTGGTAAATTTGGTTTCTGGCGGTCAGCGTTGGTATGGAGAATTATTTGATTCTGAGCTTGAAAGAACTTTTAATTTCTCAATCCCAAATATTGATACTTCGTCAGTTCGATTTAAAACAACGATTGCAACAAATTCGCCAACCTCTTCGGGAACATCACAGAAATATTCTGTAAATGGCCAAACACTTCTAGATGCGACGCTTCCTGCAGTGGGAGCTGATTACGCGAGGTCTTCAAAGTTATTTCAACTTAATTCTCCTACTGACGCTATACCCCTAAAGATTTCTATTACGCGAAGTACACCAAATACCTTTACTTATTTGGATAGGATATTATTAAACACGCGCCGAAAACTTGTATTTTATGGCACCCAAATAGGATTTCGAAATCTTACCCAGCAACAAACAGGAGTTGTAGCGAATTATACAATTAATGCATTCCCCAATGTTGGTTTTGTATGGGATGTAACGGATGTAAATAACCCTAAAAGAATTATTGGACAGCAGCAAGGTAATTCCTTTACATTTAAAACAGAAAATACATACAAAGAATATATCGCATCCAACGGTACTAGTTTCTTTGTACCTGTAAAGGTTGGTAATATTCAAAATCAAAATTTACACGCATTGGAGCAGCCAAACCTATTAATTGTTTCGAATTCGTTGTTTCTTCCCCAGGCCGAGCGTCTTGCAAATTTGCACCGTGAGGAAGGCTTGGTTGTTCATGTGGTCACTCCTGAGCAGGTTTACAATGAATTCAGTGGAGGGTCTCCTGATCCTACAGCTATAAAAATGATAGCAAAAATGTTTTACGACAGGGGAATTAGTTCAGGTAACCTGAAATTTAGCTCGTTATTATTGTTTGGGGATGGAACATTCGATCCAAAAAATCGAGTTGCAAATAATAACAACATGATTCTTACATATCAGATGGAAAATAGCGAAAATCACATTGACGCGCTGGTCACTGATGATTATTTCGGTATGCTTGATGATAATGAATCGATTAGTCCTAATGATTTATTGGATATTGGTGTAGGAAGAATTCTTGCTTCCGATTTATTACAGGCTAAGCAACAGGTAGATAAGATAGAACACTATTTAAAAAATGGATCTACGCTTTTTAACACCGCCAATTCCTCTTGCTGTCTTGGGACTTCCAATGAGAATACTTTTGGTGATTGGAGAACAAAATTTGTACAAATTGCGGATGACGAAGAGAACGGTTATTTTATCAATATTGATACAGAACCACAATATGAACTCGTGAAGAATCAGCATTTCGAAATGAATTGTGATAAACTTTACCTAGATGCGTATCCGCAAGAAGTGACAGCAGGAGGACAGCGATATCCGGACGTTTTAAATGCTATTACGGACCGCGTGCAACGTGGTGCTTTGTTGGTAAACTACGTGGGACATGGTGGTGAGGTTGGGCTTGCTGAGGAGCGCGTAGTTACTATACCTCAAATTAATTCATGGAGTAACATAAATTCCCAGCATTTATTCGTTTCTGCTACCTGTGAGTTTACCAAATTTGACGATCCATCAAGAGTTTCTGCTGGCGAATGGTTGGCGTTGAATCCTAGCGGAGGAGCAATTGCTTTAATGACTACGACCCGTTCCGTTTATTTTGGTGTAAACAGTTCTACAGGCCAGGCTTTTTATGAACATGTATTTGATCGCAATTCAGATGGAAGTTCCATGTCTTTTGGTGAAATCATGAGGAGGACTAAGAATGATGCCGGTTCCTCAACAAATAAGAGAAGTTTTACTCTCATTGGTGATCCCGCGTTGAGAATTGCTCTGCCGCGCTACACGATTATAACGGATAGTATTAATGGAAAAAATCCTCTTTTATTAGTAGATACGATGAAAGCATTAAGCAAGGTAACTGTAAAAGGGCACTTAGAGGACGAAAATGGTATACTAATTACTACTTTTAATGGCAGAATAATGCCTTCTATTTACGACAAAGCAAAAACGCAAAAAACCCTTGCTCAAGATCCAGAATCACCAGAAATATCGTATGAATTGCAGCGCAACATTGTTTATAAAGGAAAAGCTTCAGTCACAAATGGAGAATTTGAGTTCTCCTTTGTTGTACCAAAGGATATAGCGCTATCTATCGGTAAAGGGAAAATTAGTTATTATGCAGAAAATGATTTGGTGGATGCTCAAGGATTCGATACCAATTTTAGAATTGGAGGAATAAATCCCAATGGAATTAATGACCAAACGGGACCTGAATTAGCACTTTTCATGAATGATTATACTTTTATCGATGGGTCAATTACCGATAATAATCCCGTACTTATATTGAAAGCAGTAGATGAGAATGGACTGAATACAGTTGGTAACGGAATAGGACACGATTTAACAGCAATATTAGACGGGAATTCTGCACAACCAATTGTACTTAACGATTATTATACTGCAGATTTGGATAGTTATCAGTCTGGAGAGGCGCGCTATCAATTCTCAAATTTATCGCCAGGAGAACATTTTATAGAAGTGAAAGCATGGGATGTAAATAATAATTCAACAACCGCAACACTGCGATTTGTGGTTGAAAATAAAGAAGAACCTATGCTTAGTCATGTACTTAATTACCCAAATCCGTTTACAACGTCAACATCTTTTATGTTTGAGCACAATCAATCGTGCAGTAGTCTTGAGGTTCAAGTTCAAGTGATGACCATTTCCGGAAAATTAGTTAAAACAATTCAGCAAACAATACCCACGCAAGGATTTCGTGTGGAAGGTATTCAATGGGATGGTAGAGATGATTACGGTGATCAATTAGCAAAAGGTGTTTATATATACCGCATTAACGTACGAACTCCGGAAGGATTGACTGCCGAAAAAATTGAAAAATTGGCTATTTTACGCTGATTAGACAATAAAAAGACCTCGTTTTCGTATATTTACCAACTCAATTTGTTTTAAATGAAAATTTTATCTTTTTGCTTGGTTCTTATGTTACCCTTGGCAAGTGCATTCGCTCAACCGACAGGTGGTAATGGTGCTTCCGACAATGATTTACAACTTAATACAATTACAACGGCCTTGCCGTTTATGGCAATTACTCCAGATTCTAGAGCAGGAGGTATGGGCGATGCAGGAACAGCATTGAGTCCGAGTTCTACTTCTGTTTATTGGAATACGGCAGGACTTAGTTTTGCTGAACAAAAATCTGAATTTAGCCTTTCGTACACACCATGGCTCCGTCAATTGACGAATGATATCCACCTGAGTTATTTGTCTGGATACTATAAAATAAACAAAACACACTCCGTTGGTGGATCCCTTCGATTCTTCAGTTTAGGCGAAATTACTTTTACTGACGCACAGGGTAACGTAATTCGTGACGACAAACCAAGTGAATATGAACTCACTGGGGCATATGCCTTTCGATTAGCTGATAAATTCAGTATAGGATTGAATGGAAAGTTTGCTTATTCAAATTTAACGGGTGGATTAACGGTTGGAGGCATAAATACTAAGGCCGGGGTTGTTGGTGCAGCAGATTTATCTTTTTGTTACAACAATGACGAGGCAAAAATTGGCAAGGTAAAAGGAACTTATAGATCAGCATTGACCTTGAATAATATTGGAAATAAAGTAGCCTATTCCGAACTTTCCCAACGTGATTTTATTCCAATGAATTTGAAAATTGGAAATGCCTTTGATGCGCAATTTGATGAATACAATAAAGTAACCTTTTCTTTAGATCTTCAGCGTTTACTCGTTCCTACACCTGCGTATTATGACCTTGTAGATGGTACGATTACTATGATTTCTGGGAAATCCGATGATGTGGGTGTAATTTCAGGAATGATTCAGTCTTTTTATGATGCACCGGGAGCTCCAGTTACGGATGATAATGGAGATTACATACAAAACGCAGATGGTAAGTATGAAGTGGCGAAATGGACTAAGTTGAAAGAAGAATTGACGGAAATCAATATTGCGACCGGTGTTGAATGGTGGTATAATAATGTTTTTGCCATTCGAGGAGGATTGTTCTATGAAGCAAGAAACAAAGGAAATCGACAGTTTATCAATCTCGGAGCAAGTTTGAAATACAATGCCTTTGCTGTAGACTTTTCCTATCTAGCCTCTATTAGTGGTCGAAACAGTCCATTAGCAAATACGCTTCGATTTACCCTACGTTTTAATTTAGGAGAAAATTTCAGCAGTCAGTCTGTGGAAGGCCAAGAATAATGAACATTCGAATAGGTTACGGAATAGATGTCCATCGATTAGTCCCAGATCAAGATTTGATAGTTGGTGGTGTAAAAATTCCATCCACTTTTGGCGCGATTGGTCATTCAGACGCAGATGTTTTGTTACATGCAATTTGCGATGCTTTGTTAGGAGCAGCAAATCTACGCGATATTGGGTATCATTTTTCCGATACCGATCCACGATTCAAAGGAATCGATTCTAAAATTTTGTTAGAAGAAGTTGTTAAATTAGTTGCTTCGAAAGGCTATAAAATTTTGAATGTGGATTCTACTATTGTGCTTGAAACCCCAAAATTAAATCCGCATATTCCAGAAATGCAATCAATAATTGCTCAGATTTTAAAAGTTGATTTAGATGCAGTTTCTATTAAAGCAACGACCCACGAAAAAGTAGACTCATTTGGTGAAAAACGTGCTATCAAAGCTTATGCAGCATGTCTGCTCATGGGTGGTTTATAAGAATATTATGGTGTTTTTGGTAAGTTATGGCATTCTCGTTTATCCTAGTATATTTGTAATATGAAAGTAAATCCCGACTATCAGACCAAGGAAGCCTTGCTGGCGCTGTACCATAAGCCATTATTGGAATTAGTTTTCGAAGCAGCAACGCTTCATCGAAAATTTCATAATCCTAGAGAAGTACAAATGTCGTCTTTGTTGAGTATTAAGACTGGTGGCTGTCCCGAAGACTGCGGCTATTGTCCACAAGCGGCACGTTATCATACTGATGTTAATGCACACAAATTGATGAGTGTAGCTTCTGTAATAGAACAAGCTAAAAATGCCAAAGCCAACGGTTCTTCACGTCTTTGCATGGGGGCGGCATGGAGAGAGGTTCGAGACAATAAAGACTTTGACGAGGTAGTTGAAATGGTACAGGAGGTCAATAATTTGGGTATGGAGGTCTGCTGTACACTCGGAATGCTAAATGAAAATCAAGCAATGAGGTTGAAGAAAGCAGGACTCTTTGCGTATAATCACAATTTAGATTCTTCACCAGAGTTTTATGGAGATATAATTTCTACCCGAGAATATGAAGACCGGTTAACAACAATCGACAATGCGAGAAAAGCAGGAATAACTGTTTGCTCCGGTGGAATTATAGGAATGGGTGAAGCAATTGAAGATAGAGTTGGATTGTTGATGAGTTATATGAAAATGGAGAACCCACCAGAAAGCATTCCTATTAATGCTTTAGTTGCAGTTGAAGGTACGCCATTAGAAAACCAAAAACCTATCGAACAATGGGAAATGATTAGAATGGTAGCCACTACACGCATTGTGTTTCCACAAGCAATTGTCAGGTTATCTGCAGGAAGAACCAAAATGAGTATGGAAGGACAGGCATTGTGTTTCTTGGCGGGAGCGGGTTCAATTTTTGCTGGGGATAAATTACTCACAACACCCAATCCTGAATTCAATGAAGACCAAGAAATGTTTGACATTTTAGGTTTAATTCCTAAAACGGCTTTTAAGGATTCACCTCAACCTATATCTGAACCCGATGAGATTTTACTAAAAAAGAAAGAAGAGTCCAGAATTCGAGAAGAAGAATTATCTAAGGCCAGGGAGGAAGCAATTAAAAATGGCTTTGAGCCTAGAAAGGTCATGAATATCGATTAGTGGGAACAGCGCATGATAAAAAATTAGAGGAGAGAAAAGCGAATAATCAACTTCGTTCGATAAATGTTTTTGACACCTCAATTGATTTTTTTTCGAACGATTATTTAGGTCTTTCTAAAGTAGCGACAAAAAGTAAATCACATAAAGGATCCACCGGTTCGCGTTTGTTGTCTGGAACCCAACCCATTTCTATTGAAGTCGAATCATCACTGGCGCAATTCTTTGATTCCCAAGCGGCACTTGTATTCAACAGTGGTTACACAGCTAATTTAGGAGTCTATTCCTGCATACCGCTGAGGGGTGATACCATATTGTATGATGAATATGTGCATGCAAGTATTCGAGATGGAATTAGATTGTCCTTTGCAGCTGCTGTTAGTTTTCGTCATAACGATCTGGAGGATCTTAAAAAAAAGTTAATTAGCGCAACAGGTACTTGTTACATTGCTGTAGAATCCATGTATTCAATGGAGGGTGATATGGCACCATTGCGAGGTATTTTAACTCTCGCAGATAGGTATGGCGCTCGCGTGATTGTGGACGAAGCACATGCAGTGGGAGTTTTTGGCGATTATGGCAGGGGAATCGTACATGCTAGAGCTATGTGTGAACGAATTTTTTTACGTGTAATTACCTTTGGAAAGGCCTATGGTTTTCACGGTGCTGCAGTTTTATGTAACGAAAAAACAAAGCAGTATTTAGTAAATTTTTCTCGGCCATTTATTTATACCACGGCACCTTCTGAAGATTTTTTTCAGCGCATAAAAACACTGATTTTGCGAAAAGATATTTACGCAAGACAAAAGCAATTGCATGAAAATCTTGAATATTTTAGAGAAACAAAATCTGAATTCCTCATTTCAGAACCAAATTCTCCAATTCAGGTCATAAGAGGGGTTGATATTAACCAACTGCGATTAATTGCCAATAAATGCATTGCTCAAGGTATTTACACGAAACCTATTTTTTCTCCCACAGTCCCTAAGGGTAACGAGTGCTTGAGGTTTTGTTTTCATTCGTTCAATTCTCATGAAGAAATAAGTATTTTGAAGAACATCCTATTTTTTTGATTGTTTCAAGTATATTACTTAATTTCGATTGCATGTCAGCAGAGACCTTACATCAAATTCAAATTTCCGTGAAAACTTGGTTTCGCGATGATTTATCTAAGCTAGATGATGGTTCTTTTTTTTTCAATTACGAAATCACGATCCACAATGCAGGCGATTTGGAAGTGCAATTACTAAGGAGGTATTGGAGAATCGATCATTTGACCGTAGGTTCTAATGTCGTAACGGGAGAAGGTGTAATTGGAGAACAACCCGTTATAGAACCAAAGCATTCCTACAGCTATACTAGTGGGTGTGAATTATATTCTTCCATGGGTAGAATGGTTGGTTATTATCAATTTAAGGAACTAGCTTCAGGAACGACTTTTACTGTTCCTATACCTTCCTTTACCTTGATTTTTCCTCCAATATTGAACTAAAGTTCAACGTGAACTACCTGCTTAGTTTCGAAAAATGGCGCTGAAAAATAAGTGGCTAGTGGATAAATTTTGAATTGCTGTTTCACTGGTTTCATCTCAAGGGTTAAGTCACCACCTTTCAAATACAAAATACCATTTTTAAGCGGATGTTTGTTTTCTTTTTTAATCTTACCCTTAACCCATGGAATGAAATCAGGCATTTGCGTAACAGCTCTACTAACAATGAAGTCAAATTTCTCATTGATTTGTTCTGCTCGGCTATGAACTCCATGTGAATTTTTTAAACCCAGGACATGGGTAATTTCATTTACTACTTTAATTTTCTTTCCAATAGAATCGACAAGTGTAAAAGTGCTGTCAGGATACATGATTGCTAGAGGAATTCCAGGGAAACCACCTCCCGTGCCTACATCTAGAATGTGTGAATCGGAATTAAAGCTGATTATTTTGGCTATGCCCAAAGAATGCAAGACATGACGTTCGTAGAAATGATCCGTGTCTTTTCGTGAAATTACATTAATTTGACTATTCCAATGAGTATAAAGAGACTTTAGTTCAGCAAATTGTTCAAGTTGATGGTTTGTTAGTTCAGGAAAATAATAAGCAATGCTCTCCACTAAATGGTATCTTTCGTTTTTTCCATCATTGCAGCTAAGAAATCGCGTGCTCGAAAAAGTTGTGCTTTTACAGTTCCTAATGGTAGGTTCATTTGTTCGGCAATTTCCTCATAACTCAATTCTTCGAAATACCTTTTTTCAACTAAATCACGGTATTTAGGCTTCAACTTACTGACAAGCAGGCGCATGTGAGTTACTCGTTGCCCTTGCATAATTGATTCCTCTGGGTTTGGTGTTGAAGACTTTGCATCAATACGCATTTTTTCTCCATCCTCCATCGCAATACCTGAGTCCATCGAGGTAAGTTGAATGCGCTTTTTTCTAATAAAATCGATGCAATTGTTGGATGCAATTTTAAAAAGCCAAGTACTAAACGCAAAACTTGGTGAATATTGATCCAAGCGACTAAAAGCTTTGCCAAACGCCTCAATTGTTAGATCATCTGCATCGTCTGGATTTTTCACCATTTTCAACATCATAAAATAGATGGAGTCGCGGTATCTGTCCATTAACGTAGCATAAGCAAGTTGATTTCCACCCAAGGCATCTTCCACGAGGGTTAAATCTTGCTTAGCTTTTTCGGATAAATGTTCATTTTCTACCATCTATAAATTTTTTGACGTTCGGTAACATAGTAGATGACAGGCATAATCATGGCATAAAACAAATCCCAAATTAAGAAATAAGGAATAAAGCTTTTTTCTTTCAGTTTTGCCAAGCAACGACCTTGAATCCACCATTTTAATACGAGTATAACTAAGAAAATACTAGCTGCAAACAACTGATAATTTCCACTAAACATCAAAATAACAAAAGATACCCACATGAGAATCAATGACAGTGGATATATTCCTAACAACCATTTCTTGATAAGCTTGTATCGGCTCGATGTGGAATAATGTCTAGATTTTTGTCGAATCCATCGCCCCCATGAGGGTGAGGCCGCAGAATAGCAATAAGAAGTTGGGTCTAAGTTGACAGTATAATTTGATTTTTTCGCTGCTTCT
Source organism: Crocinitomicaceae bacterium (assembly GCA_044345395.1). GTDB lineage: Bacteria > Bacteroidota > Bacteroidia > Flavobacteriales_D > Crocinitomicaceae > UBA952. The sequence goes on from JBIJBD010000042.1 coordinate 15,727, forward strand.
TGAATAAATAAATCATCATCGCCTGATGGAAGTGCATAATGTGATTTAAATCCATTGACCGAATTAAAGACTGATTTTGTATATGCCAAGTTTCTGCCAACACCCATGTAGGGTAATTTGGCTAATGCCATAGAAAAATAACTTACACCGATCCACGCGGTGTCAAAACGGATTAAACGATTTAAGAATCCTTTGCTTTTTGTGTAAGGCCCATAGCCAATTACGATTTCCTTTGACGAAGAAAAGTAAGATGACATTTGTTTGATCCATTGATTAGATGATGGACGACAATCTGCATCTG
>JBIJBD010000189.1:0-4295 GCA_044345395.1 Crocinitomicaceae bacterium
TTCAACGCGAATGAATTCGTTCATTCCATAATTGTCATCGATATGTAAAAAGCCACCTGCCAATAGATAGTTTCTAAGATTTTCAATTTCCGAACGAGAAAACACAACGTTACCATGTCCTGTCATATGCACAAATGGATAACGAAAAATGTCTTTGCTTCCCACTTCAACATAGGGCACCTCTTTAGAAATAGTTGTGTTCAATTCTTTATTACAGAATTGCACGAGATTTGGCAACGCAGTTGGGTTTGCGTAATAATCACCTCCTCCGTTGTATTTAAGAACAGCAACTTGATACGTTCCTTGACTGAATAATTCCGTCGTGAGGAACAGAAAAATAAATACTAGCCAAAATTTCATACCCAAATGTACGATTATTCCAAAGTAAAATTTTCTTTTTAGTAATATTAACTTAGGATCGACTGATTAGAAATATGGCTGCAACTACAACTAAAATTCCTAACCACTTTTGAGTTGTTAGTTTTTCTCTAAAAAGAAAAAAACCAAAAATAGTACTCAAGCAAACAACGGAAATATTAATTATTGTAACAACAATTGAGTCGCTTAAGTTAGCTGAATCATAGGCTACAAGTAATAGGTAGATGGAAAAGAAATTCGGAATGCCTAATAAGATTCCTGCCAGTACGTGCTTCCAAGAAAATTGGCGTATTTTTTTGATGTATTGAAAAACTAGAACGAAACTGCCAAAAGCACCTGCAAGTCCAAATCCAAAAGCAGAAAACAATGAAGGTGTGAGACTTCCCAATAGAAAACCTTGACTAATATTGAGTGTGAGGTCTAAAAATGCACTTCCAAGAAAGAGAATTCCAAGCATCCAACTTGAGGTATTTTTTGTTGTATCTTTTTTTTCAAGAGAAACTAACAAAACACCGATAATTGCTAGTAATATTCCAAAAATTTTAAAGAGATTTACTGTTTCTTGATAAATCAATATCATCGCGCCAATACTTAATGCCATACTCATTTTAACGGCAACAGAAGTAGACGCTATCCCATTATTTTGGGAACTTATTCCCATTAATACAAAAAGGGAAATAAACAGAAACGAGCAAATTAAAACGCTAGGTAACCAGCTAAGATCAATTAATACTCGATCATTCCATTCATAACCAAAGAAGGTAATTCCGCAAAAAAAGGCTGCAAAATAATTGAAAACAATAGCTTGAAACGTATCTATTTCATACGTTTTAAACAGTTTAAAAAGTACAAAGATTAACGATGATGCTAAAATAGAAAGGGTTAAGGCAATCATTTCCTTATGAATGTATAAATTCGGTCTTTACCAAAAGGGTATGTATCTGTAGGAAGTTTATTTATAATTGGGGCTTTAATTCCAGATTCAAAATTCACGTCACCGACAATCACCCTGGCTTCGTCCCATACATTGTCAATGATGAAATATTGTAAAGTTCTGCTTCCGCCTTCTACAAGAATTGACTGAATGCTTCGGTTGTAAAGTTCCTTTAAAATAACATGAGTACTCGTTTCGTGAATTTTTATCCATTCAATGTTTGACTGTTTTTCCTGTTTTATCCGATTGAAAATAATGGTTTCGGCATCGTCAGAAAAAACATTTTTGAGGTTACCTATAGACAATTGGCTATCGATAATTATCCGTATCGGGTTTTTTCCCGAGTAATCTCTCACTGTAAGCGAAGGATTATCGTTGATAATGGTATTTCTTCCAACAAGAATTGCTTGTTCCTCACTACGCCATTTATGGACTAACGATTTCGTTTCCGGTGCACTAATCCAATTGATTCCAATTTCATCTGCAGCTCGTTGTTTATCTAAATAGCCATCCAGTGTTTGTGCCCATTTTAAAATAACGTAAGGTCTATTTTTTTCATGAAAGGTAAAAAATCTTCTGTTCAATTTTCTACAGGCATCTTCCATCACATTCTCCACTACTTCAATCCCTGCTTTTTTTAATTTTTCAATTCCTTTTCCGGCGACGAGGGGGTTTGAGTCTCTGGTGCCAATAACCACTTTTTTAACATGGTACTTGATGAGTAATTCTGCACAAGGAGGTGTTTTCCCAAAGTGCGCGCATGGTTCTAAGGTCAAATACACGGTAGATTCCTTCAGTAAATCGATTTTTTCAATTTGTTGAATGGCATTAACCTCGGCATGTGGCCCACCATATATTTTGTGGTAACCTTCGCCAATAATCTTTTCCTCGTGAACAATGACGCAACCAACCATCGGATTTGGTGCTGTTCTTCCAAGTCCTAATTCAGCCAAAAAAAGTGCTCGCAGCATGTAGCGATCATCCATGGATCAAAGTTAATAGATATATCGAAATGTGAGATTGAGGCGAGGACTACAAGGATACTTTTCTTTGGGTACTTGATGCTTCCAATGATGTTGCATTGAACCACGCATTAAAATAAGGTCGCCAGAAGTCAAGTATAAAACATGCCTTTTTTGTGATAGGTTATTTTTTAATTGAAATCGCCTTGTCTGACCGAGGCTTAAAGAAGCAATTTGGGGGTTAATACCTAATCCTTTTTCGTTGTCTGCATGCCATCCGTTGGAATCTTGCTCATTTCGATATAAATTAACCAAAACAGAATTAAAGGAAAGGTCAAACGATTTCTCGATTCGGTTTTTAAGGGTTAATAGAGTTTGGTTAAACGGATTAGTGGTTAAACGTTTTCCTGAATAACCGTAAGTGGAACCATTTGTTGAATGAAAACTCTCCATTCTAGGTATTGGAATTTTTTTGCCAAAGAGATGTATATCTTGTTGTTCAAAAGAAATACTATCCAGTAACTGATTAAAATAATGTTCACTTTCTGATTTAGAAATAAAATTTTTAATTATTACCATCTGTCCTGTTGAGTCGTTGAAAAGTTCCTCCATCTATATATATCCCATCATCCAGTAGGCAACATATCCTACCCATTCTTTATTAAACGTATCCCACATTTGAAAGGCGTCAATACTCGGTATTAAATTATCTAACGTAAAATCATTTTTTTCTTCCGAATAATGATCTGTTGAAAAAGTATCGAATGTTAGCCCCTCATTTTCAAAACAAGCTTTAGCACGTTTCATGTGTAAGGCACTAGTAATTAATAAAATAGAACTTTCTGGATAGTTCTTTTCAATAAGTTCTTTAGTAAAAACCGCATTTTCGTGTGTGTTTCTGCTCTTATTTTCTATAAGAATATCATCAGCAGGGATACCCCATTTAATGAGTAATTCCCTCAGTTGATCTGCCTCATGTAAACCGTCTTTCAGGAGATAGCCACTATCACCTGAAATTAATATTTTCTTAATCTTTCCCGTTTTGTACAATGTAAGAGCTTGCCATATTCTATCTGTACCTCTTCTAGCTTCTAGTCTTTCAACGTCTTTATTAAACTCCATCATTCCACTAAGAACGACACCTATTTCGTAATTTTTTGTATCTTCTATACGAGTAGCTTTTTCTTCCCATGATTTTATAAGGCCACCAAGAATAAATGGATTGGTAAAAATTAAAAAGGTAGCCAATGCCATCCATTTCATCCTATTTTTCCAAAAAGGAGAATGTAAGGTAAATGCAAGAACAATGAATGTAATTAACCAAAGAAACGGACTTAACAGAAAAAGTAAAATCTTTGATAATACGAAAAACATGTTCAAAACTACTTAATTTTGTCAAAACTAACATTATGCACAGTTTCATGCTAGCTTTATTTGGGTTGTCTTACGAACAGTGGTATAGAATTTTACTTTCGATAGGAAAGAATTTATTTATCGCGGTCTTTATTTTTATTGTAGGTATTTGGTTGTCTGGTTTCGTTTCCAAAATGGTTAAGAAATTACTTCAGAAAAGTAAAACAGATCCCGGAATAATTTCATTCACTGCAAGTTTTGTAAAAATAGCCATTAAAATTTTAGTTATTATTACATCTTTGTCCCAGCTAGGCGTGCAGATGACATCCTTCATTACACTTCTCGGTGCTGCAGGTTTAGCAATAGGTATGGCATTTTCAGGGACTCTTTCTAATTTTGCTGGAGGGATAATGATTCTAGTTCTTAAACCTTTTAAAGTTGGGGATGCGATAAAAGCACAAAATGAGCAAGGAACAGTTACTGAAATCCAAATTTTTAATACCTACTTGAAAACTGTAGAGAACAAGACGATTATTTTACCTAACGGTCCTTTGGCTAATGGAAATATCGTTAATTACACAAAACAAGATAACCGTAGGGTGGATTGGTCTTTTCATCTGAAATCTGGGGTGTCCTTGGAGGAAATTAAACCACTAATCCAAGCCATT
>JBIJBD010000078.1:0-11697 GCA_044345395.1 Crocinitomicaceae bacterium
GAATTTTAGCCAATCAATCGGTTTTCATTGGAATCGAAGAGATAACTGAAAATGGTCCTAAAATTATTCTTCAAGTGTGGGTTAAGCCAAAAGATATTCAGCCTGTTTTTTATGCCATTCAAGAAACAATTTATGAGCAATTCACCAAAAATAACCTATTGCATTCGGTATGAAAGATTTAATCGATGAATATGTTAGGTTTAACCATTTTGGTGTATTGGTTGGAATGGATTTTAAGTTGATAGCTCCTGGAGAAGTTTTTTACCAAATGCAAATAGAAACTCAGCATTTGGCCACTCCTAAACATGCTCATGGTGGTTGTATTTCTGCCTTAGCTGATGCCTGTATGGGAGTTGCTGCATTATCTTTGGTTGCATCAAAAAATCTAGTAGTCTCTACACTTGAACTAAAGGTATCTTACTTTCAAGCTGTTGCGGCTAAAGACAAATTAACAGCACACTCACAAATCAAAAAAGCAGGAAATTCCATAATTTTCATGGAAGCCAATATTTCAAATCAACATGGAGACCTTGTGGCACACTCAACAGGTACTTTTAAGGCCTATGCTGCAGATAAGGCCGGCTATACCTCATAAAAAAACTAAATAATCAATCGTATGTTAATCACCATCTTATTGCTCATTTTTACGGTTATTGTGATTCCGTTTGTTTGTATCAATTTTGGAACACCACCAACTGAATTTCAAGAATTTATTTTATGGCAAACTTCTTATTGGTTAGGTGGCGTTATTGCGTATTGTTTTATCGTTGGCGAGATTACCCGAAATAATTCTCAAGTGGACAAGCTCTGGAGCATTGTGCCGATCTTTTACACCTGGTACATGTGCTATTTGGGAGATTTTACTCCAAGAATGATTTTGATGAGTGTGTTGGCGACTATTTGGGGAATTCGCTTGACCTATAATTTTGCTCGACGCGGAGCCTATGTATTAAAGTTTTGGGAAGGAGAGGAGGATTACCGTTGGAAAATTCTGCGTGAGCGTCCAGGTTTTAATAATAAAGTAGTTTGGGGAATGTTTAATTTATTTTTTATCAGCGGATACCAAAATGTTCTCATTTTCCTATTCACATTACCCATTTTGGTTGATTTGAACGTTAACAGTTTGTCGTCTTTGAATACCATAGATTTTTTATTGGCAGTTTTGTTTGTGTCGGCTGTCTTTGTAGAATTTATTGCCGATCATCAACAATATAATTTTCAGACAGAGAAACACCGAAGAATTTCGCAAAAAGAACCTCTTGGTGAATATGCACATGGTTTTGTAAAAACTGGTTTATGGTCGATTGTCAGACATCCCAATTATGCGATGGAGCAATTAATTTGGATTGTATTTTATCTGTTTTCAGTCAATGCGACCGGAGAATGGATTAATTGGTCAATGGGAGGATGCGTGCTTTTGGTAATTCTCTTTAAGGGAAGTTCCGACTTTTCTGAAGAAATATCTGCGAAAAAGTATCCTGAATATAAAGATTACCAAAGAAAAGTCCCTCGCTTTATCCCATTTTTACTGTAGTTACTTTATTTGGATAGATATTTTGAGAGCATTGCCATAAGGACAAAAGAGACGATTATTCCAAAAAAAAGAATTCCCAAGTTGCTATAGCCTTTTTTTCTCCAATAAAGATAGTTTATTGTTCCAATGGTAATACTTATAATTGGAATAGTATAGTGCATTTACAACAAATTAAACTGAAGAAAATGATGTGTAAAATGTTTTGAATGTAACCTTAACCAGCCCTTGAAATCAAGGTCTCCATAATAGGGATGAATTGCTGACATATTTGGATTCTCATCATAGCAAGATTCAAAATCAACCCATTTTTCGCAAAACTCATCAATAGCCAATTCCAGCGATTCATTGCGTAATTGGCAATGTTCAGGGGCAAAATCAACTTGAATGTTTTTAGCCATTAGTTTTTCTCCAAACAAAAAGTTTTGCATTCCCTGAATTTTTTCTTCCGGAATTGCTAAGTTGAAATTTCCTTCTCCAATAGACATGGAAAGGCTTTCGCTCAAATGTTCTACCATGCGTTGTGAAGACATAGTGCCCCATTCAGGGATTGTTTGATCTTCTAATTTATTTAGGTATACTAATATGTTTTCTAAGGTTGGCTCTATAAAGGTAGTTGTCATTTTGCGATTAGAATATTTAAACTTTTGGGTACAACTTCTATGGATAATTTATTCGGTACTTGCGTCGGTTCACCATCATAATGACCCAAGGAGTTATTCATTTCTATTGTTGCTTTGGTGAAAGAAATTACTTCACTCAATGCAGGACGTTGTGTTTTTCCTTTGAAAAATTTAGAAACGACAAAAGGAATGCGCCAAAATGAGAATGGCTTCAAAATGACTAATTCTAATTTTCCGTCCGTAGCGTCTGATTTAGGGGAAATTATAAATCCATTACCAAATTCAGAGGTGTTTGCTATGGTGCACAAGACAGCAGCAGTTTTTTTTACCTCACCGTTCGTATCTATAGTGAAATTTATTGGGTTATATTTAAAGAATTCTTTTAAAACATGCTTCACGTAAATCCAAAATCCACGTTTTTTATCTTCATCGAATCGTTTGGCAACTAAGGCATCAAGACCAAATCCACCAAATCCTAAAAATGACCGATTATTTACTTTGACAGTATCCATTTGAATTACATGATTTGCATTTATACAACGCACAGCATCGTGTATTCCTAAAGGTATATTCATGTGTCGAGCTAGTCCATTCCCTGATCCTGCTGGGATAATTGCTAGTTGCACAGTTGAACCAATCAGGGAAGTACCAACATCATGAACTGATCCGTCACCACCCACCGCACAAACAATATCAATTTTATTTTTTATTGCCTCAGTGCCTATTTCAAATCCGTGACCTTTGTATTCAGTATATTTTAATTCGTATGTAAAAATTGACGTATCTAATTCTGATTCAATTATTGAAGGGATTGCATCCTTTCGCTGTATACCTGAAATTGGATTTATGACAAACCAAATGGTTTTTTTTTGCTGCACAATTAACTAATTAGCGACGATTACAATTCAAAGATAATTACAATTGACTTAATATTAAATTAATTTTTTGGTTAAGAACATTTATTTATTGAAGCTTGACTTATCTTTGATCAAGAATTTATATCATGAAAAAAGAAAAAGCTATTGCACAAAATAGGGAAGCGTTAAAACAACTTTTATTAAACAAATCAGCCTTAAAACAAGATATTGCTGACGATTGTGAAAAAGTATTTGAGTCTTTCAAAAAAATGATTCAATTTGAAATAGACGCGTTAAAATCGGTTATCGACGACCCACGCATAAGGCTATATACGGAAGATAAAGGAAAATATGAAATTCATGTTTACATCGGAAGCGATGTATTGGTATTTAACCTTCATAATAACGTATTTAGGTTGCCAGATAATAACCCACTTTGGGGAACCTCATATTTCAGAAGTAATGAGAATAATGGTTACTTCGGTATTATCAATGTATATAATTTCCTCGCTGAATCATTCTTGCAACATCGGCATGAGGATATCGGTTACTTGATAACACGGGTTTTTGTAAATCACGACCGCCATTTTTGGGCTGAGGGTAAAGGAATTTTAGGCGGAATGTTCAAAGATCCACAGCACCTCCAACTTTCTGAAGATGTTATCGAAATAATCGTTCAATTAACCTTTGCGCATGCGCTTGAATTTGACTTATATATTCCTCCATTCGATTACTTTGATCAACTTACCGTTTCTCAAATTCAATATATAGGAGATTCACTTAAGCTACAAACCGCAAAAAGATTAGGTTTTAAAATGAAAGCGGAGGACAATTAAATATTAAAAAAGTGACTATTCCCTCTTGTGTTTAAGGAATTAACTCTTATATTTGCACTCCCAAATTGAAAAAATTAGGGTAACCGGCCCATTCGTCTAGTGGTTAGGACGCCAGGTTTTCATCCTGGAAACAGGAGTTCGATTCTCCTATGGGCTGCCAAGTTATATAGTATACTTGGCCCATTCGTCTAGTGGTTAGGACGCCAGGTTTTCATCCTGGAAACAGGAGTTCGATTCTCCTATGGGCTGCAAAAAAATAAATATAATACGTAACAAAATATGGCAAATCACAAGTCAGCAATTAAGAGAATTCGTTCAAACGACGCGAAAAGAGTTTTGAACAAATACCAACACAAAACAACACGTAATGCAATTCGTAGTTTGCGCGCAGTTTCTGACAAAGCTGAAGCGACTTCGTTATTTCCGCGTGTTACTGCGATGATAGATAAATTAGCAAAGAGAAATATCATTCATTCGAATAAAGCAGCAAACTTAAAATCTGGGTTGCAATTACACATCAACGCATTATAATATAATTGTATACAATGAATTTAAGGGGCATAATGCCCCTTTTTTTGTAGGTTTGTGTTATGTTAAGAACGTTTCTTTGTTTTGTATTTTGTTTCGTTTTAGTCGATGCAACGATTGCTCAGACGTGGAAGATAGATACATTGAAAGCGACTTTTAAAACTAGAGGATCATTCGATTCACTTGATCTACATTCGCGAACTTTTTCCTTGCCCTATGTAGCATTTGGATTTGGTAACTTACTTAACGAAAAAATTTTGCTGCCTAATCAGCAGTTCGTAGTTGAAAAATCATCAGTACCAAGGCACATTGTTTACTCGGCTTTACCACATGTCGGTTTCGCCTATTCATTTGGTCAACAAGGTACTCAGCTGCTCTCTGCCAATTATCAACAAGTGATTTCACCGTTAATATTATTGAATGCCGAAATTGAACAAAATCAATTCGCAGGCTTTCAGCGGAATTCTGCTTTTAAAGATTTACAATATGGATTGCTCATGCGTATTTCAACGGCACGAATTGAGAATATTCTTTCTCTAAAAAATACGAGTACCTCCGCTAATTGGAGTGGAGGAATAACTAATGATTCACTCTTATTGATTTTGCCACAAAATTTGTTGACAGTAAATAAAGAAGAGGCAAGTTCAAAAAATACTTATAGAAATTTACAAAATACTTTTCGATATCAAATCAATAAAGAATCTTCAACGAAATTAGGTGTTGAACTTGCAGGGGAGTATTCAAGGTTGAATCGATATTATCTTGAAAAAGGAGAAATAGCCACTTATTATCCACTAGTGAATATCGACTCAAGTGAAACAGCGGATAGCATTTACCTTAATCGCGTAATTACGAAGGCCGGAATTTTCCTTGAGCGTTCTAGCCTTCAGATCAGCTCAAATTTGTGTTTAGAACAATGGGGATTTAATACCATGGGAAGAGATTCTGATACCACAGAATTAACGCTTGATTATAATCTTACCTACAAAGCAAAAACATGGCGATTTGCTTCACACGGAATATTTGGTTTATATGGCAATTTTTCTTCCTTGGATTTGATTAATGAATTTGTGATCGGTATGAAGTCTCTCAACTTTCGTTTAAACAATCAAATCAGTAGACTACCACCTTCACCGTTTATTCGAAACTATCGTGGGAATAATTTGGATTATATAACAAACTCAATTTCATTGCAGCAGCATTCAACTATTGCAACAGAAATCAGGTACCTAAAATCAATTTTTAGTTTTCATTTGGGTAGTAATTATCAGCAATTGAACGGTGTGTATTTTTTTAATTCCGTTAATTGGTCTCCTAATCTAAACGAACGGATTGATTTAATAAAGGTTTTTAGTAAAGTACTTGTAAATTCTAAAAGGCTTTCAGGTCAGTTATCTTACCAATTTACTTCCATGGATGAAGTGGTACGTTATCTTCCTCAACACCAAACTATGCTAAGGTTTGCGATTAAGTCGGGTTTATTTAAGAATGCAAGACTAAAAACTATGATGGGAATTGATGCATTTCATCTTTCCGCACACAAGCGTCTTGTATTTAGTCCAGTAATGGGGGCATTTGATATGGAAGCATTAAGTAATAGTCCTAACTTACCTGGTTTTTATACGATAGGTGCTTTTGCAAATTTTAATGTGAATCAATTTCGTTTCTTTGCGAGAATTGACAATATTTCTTATTTGTGGATGGAAAAAAGAATAGAAATTTTAAAGGGGTATTATTACCCTTCCACTCAATTTAAATTGGGAATCACATGGGATTTTTGGAATTAACACCTCGCCTCTTATGGAAAAGGTAATAAAAACAAACGATAAGTATTCCGGCAACGAAAGGAACAAGTGAAATATGAATTCCTTTTACATTATTGAATAATACAGTGTCATCAAAAGCATAAAATTCACTTATCATCCAATAGCTATTAGCAATAATCCATAGTGATACAGCATTATTGTGGTACCATTCGCGGACGTCGTCTTTTAATTTATAGGTAATAAGTATCGAAATAAATAAAGTTGGAACGATCATTACAATACCTAGCCATTTCCATCCCATAGCCCAACTCATATCTTTAATCAACCAAAAAATGATATGGGAATTTTCGAATACTCGAACATTTCGTAATTGTTGGTCTGACATGTCAAAAAAAAAGCGACTCAAAGTCGCTTGATAGTATTTAGGGATTAAACAGTTACACCAAGTACGGACGCCATTTTAGCACCAATTTGAGCGGGTGAATCAACTACGTGAATCCCACATTCTCGCATGATACGCTTTTTTGCTTCTGCTGTATCATCAGCTCCACCTACAATTGCACCTGCATGTCCCATTGTTCTACCTTTAGGTGCTGTTTCTCCGGCGATAAACCCAACAACAGGTTTTGTTCCGTGATCTTTTATCCATCTAGCAGCAATCGCTTCAAGACTTCCACCTATTTCTCCAATCATAACGATACCTTCAGTCTCTGGGTCATTCATCAGAAGTTCAACCGCTTCTTTGGTAGTGGTTCCTATGATAGGGTCCCCACCAATTCCAATCGCTGTGGTAATTCCAAGTCCTGCCTTTGCTACTTGATCTGCTGCTTCATAGGTCAAGGTGCCAGATTTCGATACAATACCAATTTTCCCCTTTTTAAATACAAAACCGGGCATGATTCCAACTTTAGCTTCGTCAGCAGTAATTACACCTGGGCAATTTGGGCCAATCAATCGGCATGTAAAACCTTTAATATATTCTTTTGCTTTTACCATATCATTTACTGGAATGCCTTCCGTAATGCAAACAATCACTTTGATTCCAGCTTCAGCGGCTTCCATAATTGCATCTGCGGCGAATGCAGGTGGGACAAAAATTATTGAAACATCTGCCCCAGTTGTTTTCACAGCGTCATAAACGGTATTAAAAACAGGTCGTTCTAGGTGGGTAGTTCCTCCTTTGCCAGGTGTTACACCTCCAACAACGTTGGTGCCGTATTCAATCATTTGACCTGCGTGAAAAGTACCTTCACTTCCTGTGAATCCTTGTACAATAACCTTTGAGTTTTTATTTACCAGAACGCTCATAGTTTTATTTCTTTTTTTTAACTGTGTAAAAATAGCAATTGCTTGTTGAATATTAGTGAATGTCGAAAACTTTTAATTCATAATACAAAATTGAATTTTCTGGAATGAAATCTAATTTATGATTTCCATAACCCAATTGTGGTGGTACAATCAGTTCTAAGACACCATTTTTATTGATCGTGGTTAGGCCTGACTTCCAACCGGCAATGAGGTCTTTAACAGCAAACCATATAGGTTTTTTCTGGTAGTCTACCACTTTTCCGTCAAGTAAAGTTCCTTTGTAAGCGATCAATACACTGTCGTTATATTGGATTTTTCGCCCGTCACCTTCTTTGATTATTCGGTAATAAAGACCCTCATCTGTTTTCGAAAAATTTAGACCGTTTTTTTTGATATACGATTCAATCTCTTGGTCAAATTGTTGCAATTCATCCTCTGAATAAGTCGTGCAAGAGTAAACGATTACGGCCAAAAGAATAACTAATAATCGCATAGTCTCAAAAAGTAATTTTTGCCAAATAATGATTGTCTTGTTCTGTTATTCTTTCAGACTTCGCACCAATTTTTTTGGCTACCATATGAATTGTGTCATAATCAACGTATAACCAATCAAACCATTCTCCGACTTCTTTTTTATAGGTCATTTGAAATTTAAAATTCCCGTAATATTCAGCATTTAGGTCAATTAAAAATGAGCCGTCTTCATCCTCGTATAGGTATTTTACATCTGATGAATCGAAAATTAGCTGTCCACCAGGATGCAGCATTTTCTTTGCTTTCACTAAAAATGTTTCAAGATTAGATAATTTGCCGGCAATTCCAATCCCGTTCATTAACATTAAAAGAGTATCGAATTTTTCTGCCGTTTCAAAGTCTTCAAATAATGAGTAAAAGGTTTTGAACCTTAGTTCTTTTAAATAGGTAATCGCACCAGTACTAGACTCCAAAACAGTAACATCAAATCCATGATCTTTAAGCCATGTTGCATGAACACCTGCTCCACCACCAACATCAAGAATTTTCCCTTTGCATAGCGAAAGCGCCTTTTTTTCAAGTGCTGGCATTTCAGAATAGGAGCGAAATAGTATTTCAACAGGAATAATGTCATCGTCGCATAAATCTGAATGAACGATAATGTCTGCTGGTTTTCGTGATTTGGAAAAGTCAAGTATTGCTTTGCCTATGGGATCCCCTTTCATTTGATTCATCAATAAAACTCTTCGTTGTAATCAGTCAAATCGTCTTCCGAATAGTCATCATCGAATTCATTGAAACCAAGTTCGTCTTCGTCCTCAAGTTCATCTAAGCGGTCTTCTTGTGTTGAAAACAAGGTATCGTCCATCATTTCTCTAGAACTTTCTTGTGGCGGATTCCCAACAGATAATATAACTGCGGGTATCTCAGGTTCTGTTCTGTCAAAACCGATCAGCTCAACTAAAAATATCCACATCTTCATGAAGTCGTATACCAAAATGAACTTCTGGTCAGGCTCTTCTAAAAAATTTTTAATGACGGCATTTTTCATTACGCCGGGCAATGAATCTATACTGTCGTCGTCATACGACATATCCATTAAACTAATTTCATGTCCTTTATCCCAGGAATCATTCGAAACGTAAAAGGACGCCATTTGGTCTCCTTTAAAATTGAATGCTTTGACAATGGCTTGAAAAAGCGACTCAAAATTATCGGTGTCCCGAATGAGTATGTCTCGAAAGATTTCTTCGTTTTTATCTGAATCAAGAAGCACTCTGAATTTTAAGCCCGGCATAACAGCAATAGATCTTAGGGTAAATATACAAACTAATTTGAGATCGAAGGCAAATCATGAACCTTTAATCCATGTTCACTTCCTAATTTAAGCATAAGTTTAACGGCATCTGCATAATTGTTATCGATTTCACCTTCCAGTATAGCTTCCTTAATGTAACTTTTTATTAAGCCAATTTCTGCACATGGCCCAATATTAAATGTTTTCATAATGATTTCACCAGTAACCGGTGGTTGGAAATTTCGGATATTATCTTTTTCCTCCACAACTTTCAGCTTATTTGATACCAACTGAAAGTTTTCTCTATATTTTTTAACCTTGAATTCATTCTTCGAAGTGATGTCTGCATTACATAACAACATCAGGTCGTCAATATCGTCGCCCGCTTCATTTAATAATCTTCGAATTGCCGAATCCGTTACTGAGCCTTTTACCAATGCAATTGGGCGTAAGTGCAATCGGACTAATTTTTGAACATATTTCATTTTGTTGTCCAAGGGTAATTTCATTGCCTTAAAGATTCTTGGCACCATACGTGCTCCGATCTCTTCGTGACCATGAAATGTCCAACCAATTTGCGGATCAAACCGCTTGGTTGCAGGTTTCGCGATATCGTGTAATAGCGCCCCCCAGCGCAACCAAAGTGATTCGCTATGAACACTCAAATTATCTAATACTTCTAAGGTATGAATAAAATTGTCCTTATGACTTTTTCCTTGAATAGTTTCAATTCCAGAAAGCTGCAGTAGTTCAGGAAAAATATGCTGTAGGATTCCGGTGCTTTTAAGGAGTTTGAATGCTCGCGAAGGAGTTTCTGTTAAGATCATTTTATTAAGCTCCTCTGCAATCCGTTCTTTTGACACTATTTTAATTCGTTCGTGATTGGCTTTCATTGCCTCCAAACAGGAAATGTCTATTGAAAAATTTAAGCGGGTTGCAAATCTAATGGCACGCAGCATTCGCAAAGGATCGTCGCTAAACGTTATCTCTGGGTTCGTTGGTGTTTGAATAATTCCTTTTTCGATTGCATTCATTCCATTAAATGGGTCGATTAATTCTCCGAAAGAATTTTTATCTAGACTCAATGCAAGGGCATTTACGGTAAAGTCTCTTCGAAGCTGATCATCTCTTAATGTTCCTCGTTGAGTGCTAGGATTCCGTGATTCTGATTGATAAGATTCCCTGCGTGCTCCAACAAATTCAACATCAATATCTTTGTATTTAAAATGAGCAGTGCCATAGTTTTTATAAATAGCTATCTGTTTAACACGTAAAATTTCTGCAACACGTTTCGCAAAATGTGTTCCGTCACCAACTGTTACTATATCAATATCTTTCGATGGAATACCTAATATTAAATCCCGAACAAATCCGCCAATAATAAAAGCGGGTTGATTAGTCTCCTCAATAACTTGAGAAACGACTTTAAATACGGGATGTGTTAACTTACTAGCAAATGAATGTAGCATCCCAACAAAAATAAGGATTTAATTCGCCGACGGACTAAAAATCATCATCATCTTCCTCATCGTCGAATAAATCTTCCTCGTCTTTTTTTCTGTAGGAGAATAATTCTGGATCTAAATCTTCGTCGTCGTCTTCGTAGAATTTATTATACTTGTTAGCTTTTTTGTTTTGAGCATCAAGCTTAATTTTCTTAGCTTTTATTTCTGCATCTAATTCTGCCTTTGTCTTTTCTTTACCTTTTTTTCGTTGGTCTGTTTTGAACGAATCTAAAGAGAACACATCAGGAGTAACAGGAGCTGGAGGAGGAGTATAGTCAGATTTTGGTCTATTGTATTCTTCTCTTTTTGTGTTATTCACTTGATTAGAAGAATTAAAACCTGGTTTTTGATTTGATTGGGGCCCTTTGCTTCCCGATCGATCCTCTGCTTGTTTCACCGCGATTGGCCTTCCATTTACATGGAATCCATCTAGTGCACGAATTGCTTGTTGCGCTTCGTTTAAGTCAGGCATTTCGACAAAACCAAATCCTCTTGATTTACCTGTTTCTCTGTCAATTGCAACACTGGCTTTGTTTACTTTTCCATGTTGCTCGAATAATGCTTTAAGTTGCTCATTCGTAACGCCAAAATCTAACTTGGCAACAAAAATACTGGTCATAGATAGTTAAAACGTTGTAATTTATTGGTTTATAAATCCGTTAATAAAGTCGAAATTAGGATAAAATTCCGAGTATCATGCATGGAAATACGAAAAATATAAAAAAAATAGTAATTAAGTTATGTTTTTATGCATGAAAACTATCAGATAATCAATAATATACAAGTTTTTAGTGTTTCTCAGTCTTAGTCATTGTGCATAAATTGATTTTTTGCTTTAAAAGAATTAAACTAACTTGCATCTCCTTAAATGTCATGGAACAATTAAAAATTATAGCAACGAATTCTACTCCTTTGATTATATTGGATCCAAGGGGGGAAATGGAAATTACGGGAAAATGTATTCCCGAAAAT
>JBIJBD010000233.1:0-3205 GCA_044345395.1 Crocinitomicaceae bacterium
TTGCTTTTGTGATGGGTTTTTCAAAATTATTATTCTGGCAAGACACACTTGTTTTGCAGCGTATGATGGATGGATTATTCGACGCTTCAAAAAATGGTTTTGAAATCGCATTGTTTATGACAGGTACCTTGTGTTTATGGATGGGTTTTATGAAAATAGGTGAAGATGGCGGAGCAGTGCGTGTGATGTCAAGAATAGTTTCACCGTTATTTTCTCGTTTATTTCCCGAAGTACCTCGGGATCATCCAGCAGTGGGATCTATAATGATGAATTTTTCTGCAAATATGTTAGGCTTGGATAATGCTGCGACTCCATTTGGTTTAAAAGCCATGAAAGATTTACAAGATTTAAATCCTGATCCAATAAAAGCTACCAATGCGCAAATTATGTTTTTAGTATTAAATGCTTCGGGTTTAACGATAATTCCAGTAAGTATTTTGGCGGCTAGAGCAGCAAATGGTTCAACAAATGTTGCCTCTGTATTTCTACCAATTCTTATAACCACATTTTTTGCCACATTAGCTGGCCTCATTTACGTTGGAATTCGTCAGCGAATAAACTTGTTGGATAGAGTGATTTTAGCTTATTTAGGCATTTTGACAATTGCGGTTTTTTCGCTTATTTTCTTTTTGAATGCTTATCCAGAAAAAATAGATATGATATCATCTGTGGTCAGTAACTTAATTATTTTTGGTATCCTAGCCTTCTTTTTTACACTTGCACTACGTTCAAAAATAAATGTGTTTGATAGTTTTGTTAATGGAGCGAAAGGTGGTTTTGAGGTGGCATTGAATATTATTCCATATTTGATTGCTATGCTCGCTGCTATTGCCCTATTTCGTGCTTGTGGTGCTTTGAACGACTTAATGACTGCAATTAAAGAATCCTTAATATTTTTGGGGCTAATTGCAGTTGAATTTGTTGATGCCTTACCTGTTATTTTTATGAAACCATTTTCAGGTGCTGGAGCCCGTGGATTAATGATAGATATTTTTCAAGACCCTAAGTTTGGTCCAGATTCTTTCGTTGGTAAATTGGCCTCGACTTTTCAAGGCAGCACGGAGACAACATTTTATGTGCTCGCGGTTTATTTTGGTTCTGTAAAGGTTACAAATACAAGGTATGCTGCTTGGGCAGGTCTAATATGTGACCTTGTCGGTGGAATAGTTGCAATTTTAGTGGCTTATTTATTTTTCGCATGATAGAGAAATTTTTTAGAAAGAAAAAATCAGAAAATAGCGAACCTCTAAAGGTAGCTAAGCTTAAACCTATTGATTATCCCTCTTTAGTAATTTTAGCTTGGGCAAAAGCTGTTGAGGGAAATGAGGAAATTCAAACATGGTTAAAAGATAATGGATACCCTGAATTATTTTTTAGTGTTCATGCAATTTACCTCAAAGATGAACCAAGAAATTGGCTGTTAAAAAATGGATATGCTCACCTCATGGCGATGATTCATTTAGCAGAAGGTAATCAACAAGCGGGAAAGTGGTTACTTGAACATAAATTTGAAATGTTGTATCACATGGGTAAGGCTATTGACCATGAAAATGAAAGTTGGCTTTGGCTAAGGAAATATGCCACTCAAGATATTTTTATGTTAGCGAAAAGTATTCAATTCATCAAAGATCAGATTGAAGAAAATCACAACGATATGCACTCTATAAATAAGGACTTATAAAAAAAGCTGGTTTCCCAGCTTTTCCTTTATTGAATGAATCTTACTTCAACTCTTCTGTTTTCTTGCCTTCCATTGGCGTTATTATTCGAAGCCTTTGGCTTTGTCTCTCCGTGATAATCGCAGATGATTCGTTTAGTGTCTATTCCATTGGCAATTAAGAAGTCCCGTACGGCATTTACGCGATTTTTTGATAAACCTACGTTATAGGTCTCTGCACCAACAGCATCAGTGTGCCCTTGCAATTCGATTTTAATTTCTGGACGATCCACTAGGATATTAATTAGTGATTCTAATTCTCCGTAGGCGATTTTTTGCACCACCGCCTTGTCAAATTCGAATAAAATATTTTTATTTATAAGTGCCGTTTTGTCAATTTTCTTCGAGATGGTGGCCTTCTCTATGTAAATTGTATCAACCTTGGTGATTACCAGTGTATCTACTCTAATTTCAACATTTCTGACCAAATTAGTTGTGTCCTTAAAATTCTTAACTATCTCTTGCTGTTTCTTCTTATTCTTGCAAAATTTCAACCCTAAAACTACTTCATGTGAACCAGAACTGTAACTTGCAATATTCGCCATTGGACTTTCATAGGCATAACCTATGAAAAATAAATCTTGGATATTGACACCTAGTCTTGCAATCAAGCCAACTTGCGTTCGATAACCTAAACCTCCGAACAAGAAGTCTTTGTAGATCACATCTGCATTGATATCAGTCTGATATCCTGAATTAATTCCTTTGGCAAAAACTGATGGCTTAACAGTGAAATTCGAATTTAACGGTATTGCATATGAAACCAGTCCATTCATGTGTCTTCGAAGTCCATAACCATCAAGACCATTGTAACTAAAATTAGTGTAGGACTGGATAAGTTGTTTTGAGGCAACAGCTACTTCTAAATTTTTAAATTGGTATAACAATCCCAACTCACTATTAATAGTTCCTGCTGAATTTACTCCACCATTTGCGATAGGATCGTTGGGGTCAAAAACAATAGCTGAGGAAGGATCAACCCGATATTGATTATACCCAACACTGGCACCAATCCGAATTTTGTGATTAATTCCCAAATTAAGTCCGTAGGATAATGAACCAAGCCCACTAACTTGATTTACCATTCCAATTTTATCAATGAGCACTTGGCCTCCGACTCCAAAAGACTTACCTAAGCGGGTGTTGATTCCAACGTAACTTGTAAGTGGTGCACCTTCCACTTTTACCCATTGATTTAAATGAGAAAAGGTAATGTCTGTACATCCACTTGATCCAGCGTAAGCAGGATTTATGGCATATCTATTATAATTATAGACACTACTTTGAGGAGTTTGCTGTGCCATTGAAATAGCTTGAAAACCCACTATCGAAAAGAAAAGAATAGAATATTTCATAGCTAAATTATTTCTTAAATTTTAATAAATTGATAGATCCTGTGTATTCTTTGTCATTACATTTGATGACGTAGAAATAAACTCCATCCGGAAGAACCTCACCTGTATTATTTTTCTTTCCGTTCCATTCGTT
>JBIJBD010000176.1:0-4591 GCA_044345395.1 Crocinitomicaceae bacterium
ATGGAGAATACTAAATATTGCTCCGCCACTTTCACCCACAGTGAACGAACCAAATTCGGTAAAGATATGGGGTTCTGGAATGTCATTGTCTGTACAAACTCTCTTTACTTGTGTAAGTATTTCACGAACCATGTATGCATAATCAAAATCAAATGCCAATGATTTTTTAATTGGAAATCCGCCACCAATGTTTAAAGAATCTAATTCGGGACATAATTTTTTTAGATCACTATATATTCTTAAACACTTTGTAAGTTCATTCCAATAATAGGCGGTATCGTTAATCCCTGTATTAATAAAAAAATGAAGCATTTTAACTTTTACTTGCGGATTTTCCTTTAAAATCTGTTTGTAAAATGGTACAATTTCACGGTAACGAATGCCTAATCTTGAGGTGTAAAATTCAAATTTTGGCTCTTCCTCTGCGGCTATTCTAACACCAATATTTAATTCTTTTGATGTTTTAGAAATCAGGCTATTCAATTCGTCGATATTATCAACTACAGGAACAACTTTTAAATTTTCCTCTTCAATGAGTTTAACAATCTTGTTAAGGTATAATTCAGGTTTATACCCATTGCAAATAACATATTTTCCTTGGGTCAACTTACCTGAATTATAAAGATTATTGACAATATCAATATCAAAAGCAGATGATGTTTCAATATGTACATCATTTTTTAATACCTCGTCTAACACAAAGGAGAAATGATTGCTTTTTGTGCAATAAGAATAGTAATATTTACCTGAATACCCCAAATTATTCATGGCTTCGCGGAACCAACCTTTCGCACGTTGAATGTTGTTGGACACTTGAGGTAAGTAATTGAATTTAAGCGGAGTACCATATTCGTCAACTAATCGCATGAGATCTATACCATGAAAAAACAACCGATCCTCACGAAGGTTAAATTCATTTTGAGGAAAATCAAATGTTTGGTCAATTAAATCAATATATTTTGTTCTCATTTTTCGTTCTTCGCTTTATTTTTTTTGTTCAAATCAACTATTTCTATCAGTTTCTCAAGTGGCCGTGCCACTACACCGATACCATCACATAGTACGATAGGCCTTTGAATTAGTTTCGGGTATTTCACGATAAACGCATATAATTCCTCATCATTTGTGTAATTGTCTTTTACATGTAAAACAAAATCCTTTTCCTTTGTTCTTACCAGTTCAATCGGTGAACATTTTATGCATTTTGTAAGTTCTTTTAATTCGTTAATTGAAATTGGGTCTTTAAGATAATTTCTAACAGTAAAAGACGTATTATTTGCTGACAACCAATCCAATACACACCTACTTTTTGAACAGTGTGGATTATGGTAAATAGTAATGTTTTCCATGGAACGACAAAAATAGGGATTCTTAGAACGAGATGTTTAAAACTTGGACCAAATTGCGTTTTTTTTCAAGAGAAATAGCTGAATCAATTTGTATTTTTGATTCCATTAAAAGCATGGCATATTTAGAAGAATTAAACGATAGTCAACGTGTTGCTGTAGAAAACATTATCGGTCCTACCATGGTGATTGCTGGTGCGGGATCAGGCAAAACTAGGGTATTAACCTACCGTATAGCTTATATGATCGAGCAAGGAGTCGATCCATTCAATATTTTAGCCTTAACCTTCACCAATAAGGCAGCTAGAGAAATGACAGAAAGAATAAGTACAATTATTGGAGGCACTGAAGCAAAAAATATCTCTATGGGTACATTTCATTCAGTATTCTCTAAAATTTTACGATTTAATGCAGATAGAATAGGATTTCCGAATAATTTCACAATATACGATACACAAGATTCTAAAAGTCTACTTAAAGACATAATTAAAGAATTCAATTTAGACGATAAAACATATAAAGCGTCAAATGTATTTGGAAGAATCAGCGCGGCAAAAAACAATTTAATATCGCCAGAGGCCTACCTTCAAAATGATGAAATACAACTAGAAGACAAACAATCTAGAAGACCAGAAATTGGCAGGATTTATACAACATATGCAAATCGTTGCCAAAAAGCTGGAGCGATGGATTTTGATGACCTTCTTTATTTTACCAATGTTTTGTTGAGAGATTTCCCTGAGGTACTGCACTATTATCAACAGAAATTTAAGTATATTTTGGTAGATGAGTATCAAGATACCAATTACGCACAATACTTAATCGTTAAGAAACTTGCCTCAGCCTACGAAAACATATGTGTGGTTGGTGACGACGCTCAAAGTATTTATTCATTTCGTGGAGCGAACATTCAAAATATTCTAAACTTTAGACAAGATTATCCTGATTTCAAATTGTTCAAACTTGAGCAAAATTACCGTAGCACCAAAACAATAGTGGAAGCTGCAAATAGTGTCATAAAGCGAAACAAAGATCAAATTCACAAACATGTTTGGACGGACAATTTTGACGGACAAAAAATTAAAGTTATTCGTACCTTAACAGATAACGAAGAAGGAAGAACTGTAGCGGGAAAGATTTTTGACATTAAACAATCCCAGGCTAAAAGTTTCAACGATTTTGCAGTGCTTTACAGAACTAATAAACAATCCCGTTCGTTTGAAGAGGCCCTGAGAAAATTAAATATTCCCTATAGAATCTATGGAGGCTTGTCATTTTATCAACGTAAAGAAATTAAAGACCTACTCGCCTATTTTAGGCTCGCTGCAAACCCACGTGATGAAGAGGCGTTAAAACGAGTGATTAATTATCCAAAACGAGCAATTGGAAAAACAAGTATTGAACATATTATAATTGCAGCAAATCAATACGGTGTGAGCATGTGGGATGTTATGAGTGATTTTGAAGCGTATCCTGCCGAAGTAAATTCTGGAACAAAATCCAAAATAGCAGATTTTGTAACCATGATCCTTAGTTTTAATGCGCAATTAAATAAACTAAATGCCTTTCAGCTGGCAGAAACAATCGCAAAATCCTCAGGTGTTATGCGTGAAATGATGGCTGAAAAAGATAAAGGTCCAGAAGAAGTTGAGCGACTACAAAACGTTGAGGAATTATTGGCAGGTATCCAAGAATTCAGTAAAAATGACGATGATGAATTCAAAAGCCTTTCAGATTTCATGATAGAGGTTGCTTTATTGACAGATGCTGATGAGGACAAAAGCGAGGAAAGAAATCACGTATCATTGATGACTATTCATGCAAGTAAGGGATTAGAATTTCCACATGTATTTATTGTAGGTCTAGAGGAAAATTTATTTCCTTCTCAGATGGCTTTGAATTCTAGAACCGAACTCGAAGAAGAACGAAGATTGTTTTACGTGGCTGTCACCCGTGCCATGCAAACAGCTACACTTACGTATGCCAGTTCTCGATTCACTTGGGGTCAATCCATTAGTTGCGAGCAAAGCAGGTTTATAGATGAAATTGATAAAAACTACATGGAATTTGAAGGAGTATCTCGTCCGGGTGGACGATCGCTCATGGGGGGAGGTTTTGAAAAGCCATTTACCGGAGGATTGAACCGTAGTTTAGGAACCAATTCTCCTTTAAAATCACTAAAAGACGTTACTGGACAACCAAGTAGAGATACGTCAGGTTCCATCGATGTAATCGTTGGAAATAATGTAGAACATGACCGATTCGGAAAAGGGAAGGTAACCAAAATCGAAGGAACGGGACCAGATAAAAAAGCGACAATTTTTTTTCCTCATCATGGTACCAAAACCGTTTTATTGCGTTTTGCTAATTTGAAAATAATCGATTAGTTATGAAGAATGTAATGGTAAGCCTATTAGCCTGTTTTATTTATGTTAGTTCATTAGCGCAAACTTGGACAGAGGAAGAGCGAAAAAAAGCAAATACATGTCGAGATATTGACGGTCTTGAAGACAATGAAAAAGAAGCGATTATGTATATAAATCTGGCGCGCCTGTATCCTAAAAAATTTGCAAAAATAGAATTGACTGATTATTGGGGACCTGAAAAATATGACCGCTACCTTGAAGGATCAGATTACAAGGAATCTCTTATGGACCAACTGCTAACAGAGCAAGAACCAATGATTGCATTAGTTTGGGACGAAGAACTTCAAAATTTTGCAGAATGCTTTGCTGAAGAACAAGGCGCTAATGGTCACATGGGTCATCAACGAAAAAAATGTGCAAAAGGAAACTTTGCTGAATGCTGCGCCTACGACATGGAAACAGGACTCGATATTGCCATGCAATTACTCATTGACCACGAAGTTCAAAGCCTCGGTCATAGAGAAAACTGCCTGAATCCTGAGTTGACAAAAGTTGGAATCAAATTCGGACCACACAAAAAAGCAAACTTCTGTGCTGTAATCGATCTTTATTAAATGAAAAAAATCGGATTACTTTCGGATACACATGGATTTCTCGACGAACGAATTAAAGATTACTTTTCAGAAGTAGACGAAATTTGGCATGCCGGAGACATTGGATCAATAGAAGTATTGGATGAGTTAACTAAATTTAAAAAAACGCGCGCTGTATGGGGTAATATCGATGACCATATCGTTCGACGAGAAACAAAAGAATTTTACAGATTTACAGTTGAACAAGTAGAGGTCTTAATGACGCACATCGGCGGTAAGCCAGAAA
>JBIJBD010000178.1:0-4541 GCA_044345395.1 Crocinitomicaceae bacterium
TTGAGGTGAAGCAACTTTATCTTTTTGTTCAGAACCAGTTGGTGTTTCTGGTTCTGAAATCCCGCCAATAAAAGTTCTATCTAAGTTTCTTTTTGATGCTGTTGTTGGTTGTGAAACACGTTCATTGTTTACGATATGTGTATCACTTGAGTTGCCGTGAAGATCTGTCCCACCAAAGACTTGAGTTTTATCACCACCTCCTACTGGAATTGTACCGTCATTGGTAACATTTGTACTTGTAAATTCATTTCCACTCACCATCGTTTTGTTCATGTCATTGTTTCCATTGCCAGAGGTGGATTGTTTCCCATTTGGACAATATGGACAGCTAGGCATCGCCTCTTTATAAAAATGTCCATTGCTACATTTTTTAAAACCTTTCATTTATTCCTTTTTTAATCGTTTAATTTGAAATCAATATTTCTGAATAGAATTACATAAAATCCGTAATTACCACCATCTGTAAACTCCCCATATTTCAAGACTGGTGAGTCTTGCTCTAAATAGATAAAATTTTGTTTTTTTGTATAATTGCTATTTTCAGCGCAGGCAATCACACTTGCCATTCCCTTTGGTGAATTATTCGTAAAATAAAATTGAGGTCCCATTTTATATCCCCATGGCATTAACCCCATTTCATAAGCATCTAAACCCGGTCTCTTCCATTTAAAGTTATACAAATTCTTTGACTTACTTCCAGCGAGGAGTTGAAATGCACTATTTCCTTTTTCAGAAAGTTTGTAATTTAATATGTCCATATCTAGCTTAGTAGGAATTCTCCATATCGAATTATTTTTAAGTAATGTCTCGTCAAGAATTTGAATAGCTGCAGGATTCAAAAGTACACCGTACCTCTGTTCTCCATCATCGCGATGTGTACAATACGCGGGTACATTATTTTCGCAAGCCTTAGCCCAATTTTCATCCATATCGTCTCCATAAATATGGGTAATTCCTTTAATAATTTTTTCAACTTCCTTTCCCAATGGTTTTAATGTAAATCCAAGCTGACTAACATTACTAAACTTTAGGGATGACAAAACAGAATCAACCGGTGATAATCCATATTTCTTTTTTTCCGCATCTAAATTCTTTTTAACACATGCCTCTTTGGTGATGTAATATTCATCAAAATATTCCTCAAGATTTTCCATGAATACTCCGAAATCATTTTGACCTACAATAGAATCATATTTGGTTTTTTTCTTCTCAGAGAGTCTACTATATTGATCTTTACTAATTGTTTTATTTCTATTAACATACCTAAACGTTGCCGGCACTTCATTTAAGTCGGTTTTTTTATTAATATTGGTCTGTTTCGAATAATCATTTTGAGCATTGAACTCAAATAGATTCATTAATAGCGATATAAAAATCAACGATTTTATTGCTAAATGATAATTTACTTTAGTCATATTTTTAATTTTTTGCCTCGTAAATTTATGATAAAAATTGAATTTACAAAAATGTGTTAAAAATAAACAAACTTTCCAATGAATTTTTCGTAATATGAAAGTAGATGTCCGTTACTAAACGAAAAATAGTTTTTTTATTAATGACAATTGCAAGCTTGTTTGTAATGTCAATATTTCTATTCTATAAACTTTATCAAGTAGAGGATAAACTATCAAAAGTTTCGAATGAAGCTAACAAATTGTCTCAGGCCAATGTTGAATTGGAGGTGCCTTTTGATAAAAAAATCGCCATAAATAATGAGCCTTTATCGGTTGAAAACCTATTGAATACGCATGCCGTATTTGATATCGACGAGGAAATTAAGTTAAATAATTTTGTTGTCATTGACGAAATACTAAAAGTTCCAATAAACATTGAAATAGACACTTTTATTCAATTAACTAAGCACGATATTTTATTGGAAGACAACACAGTTATTAAGGTTATTAAAGATACCATTCCCGTAAATGAACGGATTCAAATTAATAGATTTGGTTTGAGAAAATTAAATCTACCAATTTCAACAAAAATTCCGATTAATCAATCTTTGAAAATCAAACTTGAAGATACGTTAAGTATGGATTCAAAAATACCTGTTAAATTAACGATTAGAGATACTATTCATTATAAATTGAATTTAAAAGTACCAATTGATTTTTCTGTCCCAATAAAACTCCCGATCAATCAGGGTGTCAATATTCAAATAAAAAATCCCATATCAGTAAATGGAAAACTTCCTATCAATGAAAAAGTAAACGTTAAATTTAATGTATCTTCTACTGAGCTTGCTGAACCCTTAGAAGAGATAAGTGATATTTTAAGAAGTTTATGTTCACTATTGGTACCATTCTAGAATTCAAAAAATTACCTATTTTGGAAAGTTGAATTTTTATCCCTTTGGTTAAAAATTACCTCCGCCTCAGTCATAAGTTCCACTCTGGTATTTCCGTACAGACTATTGAAAGAGGTAAAGCAAACGACCCCAGCATCTGAATATATGTCGAGTCTCTTGTGAAATATATAGATGGGAAGTCCATCTCTATATTCCTTTAAGGTGAGGTGAATGATAGAACCTTTTTGTTTTATTTTTTTTATTTTAGTTTCCGAAATTTCCTCCCCATTCTCGATATATTTACACTCTTTACGATTTAAATCAACAACAAAAAAAGCCGTTTTATTTTCAATTTCACCGATGAACTCGGCATTTTTTAAAACCTTGGCTCCACTTGTTTTTTTGAAGACAACAAAGTGTTGTGTTTTTTTTACCTTTATTTCAATTAGTTGAGCTGTAAGTGAAGTGCTCAATAATAATGTGTAAAACAGCAAAACCAATTTCATTTCCTTTTTTTTTACCTTGTTTCAACTTTCTAGTAATTAAAATTCTAATTGGAGGTTACAAAAATGTTAAGGCATTTTTATTGTGACATTTTTCAATTTCATGGAAATAACAGCTTGGGGTCACACAGGTGGACTGATCGGAGGTGTTTTGGCAGCCCTAATTAAAAGACTGCCTATCCCATTTTCACAAAATACAAGGTAACTTTTAGCATGCAATGCATTATAAACTAAAAAATCCCTCTCCAATAATTTAATGCCATGAAACTTCCGTATTTATTCCTTTTCATTTCTTTTATTATGACGAGTACCTTAAGTGCTCAAGAACTGTCAACTGAAGAACAGAAATTATATAAATTGATATCCGACTATCGTAAGTCACTCGGTTTACCTGTAGTACCACTTTCACCAGCCCTAACTTATGTAGCACAAACCCATGTGAAGGACTTAGTCGTTAACAAGCCAGATTTAGGAGAATGTAACGCGCACAGTTGGTCTGCCTTTGGTCCGTGGGAAGGATGCTGCTATACTTCCGATCATTCAAAGGCTTCTTGTCTATGGAATAAACCACGAGAGTTGACAGGTTACAAAGGAAATGGTTATGAGATTGCTGTTGGATCTAATAAATGTTGTAGCGATTTTGTAATGACTCCGGAATATGCACTTCAATCGTGGATTAAAAGTCCAGCACATCATGCGTGTATGACCAATCAAAGTATGTGGTCACAAGAATGGAAGGCAATGGGAGTAGGCCTTTATAAAGGTTTCGCCGTTGTCTGGTTTGGACATGAAGTGGATAAAACGGTTTCTATTAAATAGGTTAGACTTTAATCAGCGAAATGAAAATTTGTGTAAAACTGATTCGTCCTTTAGTTACGCTTTGTTTTCTTTGCGTCCATTTTTATGTAGACGCACAAATTTTAAAGGTAAATGTGTACGAGGTGAGCGACCATTATTTTGTAGATTCTACCTTTTCCGAAAAGGATATTCTTGAGAAAACACACGTAAATAATAACACCCTGAGGAAAGTTAGTACTAGTTATGAATTTGATTTAACCAATAACAGATTTTACCATTACTATCGAGGGAAATTAGAAACGGAGGGTGAGATTATTGTAAGGAATTTTGGACAGGCACAAATTGTTTGTTTTCTAATTGATGGATGGGACATTCGTATGTATGTCAACGCTACACAAGCCAATGAACGCGTGGTGTGGTATTCAATGTTTGCAGATGAATTTGACATTAAAGAGTTTACCAAATTTGAAATTCAGAGAGGGGTGTAGAATTTACGTAAAGTAACTACCTGATTTGATTTTTTAGATGTAACCAATATCTCCCGGGCGCATTACACAAGAAACCCTCTCCAAGTCAAATTTAATTAAAACTCTTTTTGTCATGAAAGCACATGTTTTTTCAATTTTCACTGTACTTTTTTTTAGTTTTTTTAACGTGTTTGTGAAGGCACAAAACAGAAGTGCTCAGGAAATTTTAGCGCAGGGAAGCAAAGACATCGGACGATACAGTTCAGAAAATACCGAGTTGAAAACTTTTGTTGTCAAAATGGGTTACGGCGAATCGAGTATTTCGCAACAGCTTGCTCGATTTAATGTATTGGGAGCGACCATCCATTCGATTGATTTGGTGTATTCGGATTTTCCTAAAGGTCAGGATTTAAGCAAATTGAATCTAAGTCGGATCCAAGAAATGGAACGATTTCATCCGATATTCGTGCAAAATCCTTTAATAAA
>JBIJBD010000044.1:0-15690 GCA_044345395.1 Crocinitomicaceae bacterium
TCCCCATCGATTTGCCGTCCGTTGTAATCAATAGTCGCAATGATGTTATCTACTTTATTGGCAGCAGCATACATGGCCGCTTCCCAAATTTGACCCTCTTGTAATTCTCCGTCTCCATGTAGGGTGTACACGATAGATTTATCGTTATTCAGTTTTTTAACTTGTGCTGCTCCTACTCCTACGGATAGACCTTGTCCCAATGAACCAGATGCCATTCGAATACCAGGTAGTTTCTTATCCGTTGATGGATGTCCTTGTAATTTTGATCCTAATTTGCGAAATGTACCAAGTTCAGCTATTGGGAAATAACCACTTCTTGCTAATACGCTATACCATACCGGGGAGATGTGACCGTTGGAAAGAAAGAATAGGTCTTCACCAACACCATCCATGGTAAATGATTTTGAATTATGGTGCATTCCTTCAAAATATAAGTACGTTAAAAAGTCGGCACATCCGAGTGATCCACCTGGGTGACCTGAATTTACTGCGGCGACCATGCGTACAATATCACGTCTAACCTGACTTGCAACTTGATTTAATGAGAAGTTTTCCATAAAAGAATGATGAAAGAAATATTAAAGACAAAGCTAAGTTTTATTAATTTAGTCTATAATTGAAAAGTTTAAACATTTCATGCAACTTTTCAACGTTCATTTCGGTCACTAATGAAACTAAATTTACCATGAAAAATTATGTCATCTTGACAATTTTATTTTTTTGTTCATACGCGTGTTTTGCACAAAAATATCCCATTGAATTAGAAAAGAGTTATTCCAAGAAGGAATTGAAAACGATGTCAGACGATGATCTTTCACTTTTGAACTATGCACTTAATCATGCGGTTTATACCACTTTGCTTCCCCATAAAAACGCTGAGCAATTGAAGACTTTAAAAGTTTCTCCTAGTATTGTCAGGTTTACCGATGCGGCATTGCGAATAGAAAATCAAAACCAATACTTTATAATTGAAGGCACCGATAAAATGCTTGTGATAAAATCGAAGTATGTACTTCAGAATGAATTAAAAAACAAGAAAAACTAAGTCAAAATGAAGTCAGTACTTATTATTTTATTAACGTCTATATTAACCGTAAACTCATACGCCCAAACGGTCATAATGGGTGATATTGGTTTCCCAGCTTCTAATCCAATCGACTGCAATACCTTTGGCATTTCAGGCACGAACTTTCAAGATCCAGGAGGCACATCGAATTACTTGCCTAATTTCAATGATACTACTGTATTTTGTCCAGATTTGAATTTAGGAACCAAGGTTACATTAACGTTTGCGATTAACGCAGGTTTTGAATTTAACGTAGATGGTTCTGATTTTATTTATGTATATGATGGGCCAAATACTAGCGCTCCACTTTTAGGAATTCACAATTCCGTTACTGATCCAACAGGATTTGCTTACCAAGCCTCCTGGGACAATCCTTCAGGATGTTTGACAGTTGTTTTCATTTCAAACGGAACAGCGGAAGGCACAGGTTGGTTGGCGAATGTTCAGTGCGGAAATCAATATCAACCTTTCGAACCTCACATTGAAGCATACATTAATGGACAAGGACCTAACGCATTAAACCCTCTAGATACTGGGTTTGTAGATGTGTGCTTTGGCGACAGTATTCTTTTTGTAGCTAAGCCAATTTTCCCTTATTCAGAAGAAACAACAGGTTTTGGATATTCACAAAATATAAACAGTAATATCGATATTGAATGGGAAATAACGGATGGTGGAACCTATCCTCAAAACGATTCAATTTGGTTCACTCCTCCGGCAAGAGCAGGGTATTTAGTGGACCTTAAACTTACAGATCAATTCCCCCTAACTGAGCGGGCTAGGTGCAAAGTGCGGGTGTCGCTCTTGCCAACTTTTGCCGGCACTGGTCCTTTGGAGGATTCGGTATGTTTAGGATTAAATACCATATTAGTTGGTGGAGTAACCAATCAAGACACTGTTGGAATTGATATTCCCGATGGGACATTTGAATTAGGCGGTAATTTTGCTGGATTAACCTATTTGCCGGATGGATCTGGTCAACAGTATACAGCTCCTATTAATATCTCTGGATTTCCTTCAGGAGCAACAATTTCAAATGATCAAGATTTGAATCAAGTATGCATTACGATGGAGCATTCCTATTTGGGGGATTTAGAGATTTGGTTGGAGTGCCCGTCAGGGCAAATTGTTCCTTTGGTTAATTCTTATGGAGCTGGTGCTATTCCAGGCGGAAATAGTGGCGGTGGAACCTATTTAGGACATCCAATTGATGATTCAGGCGGTGGAGGCCCAGGTGAAGGATGGGAGTATTGTTTCAGTTCTGTTTTCAATACAATTAATGGATCCATGACGCAAAATTTAACGAATACGGTTGCAGTTACAAGTCAACCACCTTTGTCTGCTGGTAATTCAATAAACCCAAGTGACACCTATCAACCCGAAACAGCTTTTAGCAGTTTTGCGGGTTGTCCAATTAACGGTGTTTGGACCATTCATGTGCAAGATAATTTGGGAATAGATGATGGTTATATTTTTGAATGGGGATTATATTTTGACGCATCATTTTTTCCGGGATTGGGCAGTTATAATACAATTGCCGACACCTCATGGTGGTCTGATGACCCAACAATTATATCGGGCCAAAATGATACATTAATTGTCGTGCAACCGAATCAAACCGGAATATATCCCTATATTTTCAACATGATTGATAATTTTGGTTGCCATTATGATACGACAGTGAACTTTGTAGTGTTGCCACTGGCTCAGATTTTTGATGATACGCTGGCTTGTGATTTGCAATTTTGGGTTCAAGGAACGACAGCTTTTAATGGTGGGGTATGGACAGCAGTAGACACCAATATCACTTTTTCCAATCCGAATCTTAACAATCCTACAATATACTCATCTACTGCGGGGGTTTTCCCCGTTGTATTTACGGATAATCAGTGCAATTATTCAGACACGTCATTTATAGAATTTCCACCCTATATTTCGGTGATTTTACCGGATACGATAGTTTGTCAAGGAGGCGGGTTTACTATTTATCCGTTTTATGACAATGCGGGACCTATTCAACCGGGATATACACCTGCAATTAGTTGGACGTGGGATAATGGGAATTCAACTGTTGAACGGCAAGTTTCAAGTGATGGAAATTATGTATTTACAATCAATAACGCGTGTTACACAAAGAGCGATACGACGACTTTACTTTATAAACCATGCGATCTTGAAGCTCCTAATGTAATTACCGTAAACGAAGATGGAACCAACGAACTATTCCAAGTCGATTACGCTGGATTAGCAGAATTCAATTGTGTGATTATAAACCGATGGGGTAATAAAATATATGAATTCGATGATCCCTCAGGGGGTTGGGACGGCACATCTAACGGAAAAGCTGTAGAAGATGGGGTTTATTTTTATAAAATAATTGCCCGTTTCGAAGGTGTAGAGGAGAAGATAATAAAACATGGACTTATTCATGTGATTCGTTGAGAGATGTGTTAATTTTGCTGTAAAATCAGCATGCATGACGTTAAGTGACTTCCATCGAGAACTTTTAGAAGGTGTACCGGATAATATACCATCAAAAAAAGCTTACGATTTATCAATTAATCACGCACCAAAGCGTAAGGATATTTTATCCAAGGATGAAAAAAAATTAGCATTGCGCAATGCCCTGCGTTATTTTCCTTCTCATCAACATGAAGAATTGGCTACTGATTTTCAAGATGAGCTTAACACATACGGCCGAATTTATATGTACAGGTACCGGCCAGATTATAAAATGTTCGCTAGACCTATAGAGGATTATCCTGGTAGAAGTTTGCAGGCAAAGGCGATAATGTTAATGATTCAAAATAATTTAGATTATGCTGTAGCACAACACCCACATGAATTAATAACTTATGGCGGAAATGGTGCTGTATTTCAAAATTGGGTTCAATACCGCTTGACAATGAAATATTTGTCGGAAATGACTGACGAGCAAACCTTAGTTATGTATTCTGGTCATCCAATGGGACTTTTTCCTTCACATAAAAATGCCCCAAGGGTAGTGGTAACAAATGGGATGATGATACCAAATTATTCGAAGCCTGACGACTGGGAAAAGTACAATGCGCTTGGTGTTACACAATACGGTCAGATGACAGCTGGGTCATACATGTACATTGGTCCACAAGGAATTGTTCATGGAACTACTATCACTGTATTGAATGCTGTTAGACGAATTGCGAAAAATCGATCAGATATTAAAGGAAAATTATTTGTAACCGCAGGTCTAGGCGGAATGTCTGGCGCTCAACCGAAAGCTGGAAATATTGCAGGGGTTATTTCCGTAACTGCCGAGGTAAATCCAAAGGCGGCACATACACGACACGCACAAGGCTGGGTGGACGAAATCATCGAAAACATAATGGAATTAGTGCAGCGTGTTAAGCGAGCACAACATACTAAAGAAGTAGTTTCCATTGCTTATCTTGGAAATGTTGTTGAGGTATGGGAAGCTTTTTATGAGAACGATGTTCACGTTGATTTAGGGTCTGATCAGACATCTTTACATAATCCTTGGGCAGGCGGTTATTATCCTGTTGGATTGTCTTTCGATGAATCAAATAACTTAATGGCAAATAGACCTGAAATGTTTAAAAAATATGTGCAGTCCAGTTTGAAACGTCATGCTGAAGCCGTAAATAAACATACAGCTAGAGGAACTTATTTTTTCGATTATGGTAATGCTTTCCTTTTAGAAACCTCACGTGCTGGAGCTGATGTAATGGCAATGAATGGGATAGATTTTAAATACCCTTCGTACATTCAAGATATTTTAGGACCTATGTGTTTTGATTTTGGCTTTGGTCCCTTTAGATGGGTTTGTGCCTCAGGAAACCCTGTCGATTTGCAAAAAACCGATGAAATTGCTTGTCATGTATTGGAAGAAATGATGAAAAATAGCCCGGAAGAGATAAAACAACAAATGGCTGACAATATTCAATGGATTAAAGGAGCGCAAGAAAATAAATTAGTGGTTGGTTCTCAAGCGAGAATTTTATATGCAGATGCTGAAGGTCGAATGAAAATTGCAGCAGCATTTAATCAGGCAATCGCACAGGGAGAAATTGGTCCCGTTGTTTTGGGTAGAGATCATCACGACGTTTCAGGAACAGACTCGCCATATAGAGAAACTTCGAATATTTATGACGGATCTAAATTCACTGCAGATATGGCTATCCAGAATGTAATCGGCGATTCATTTCGAGGTGCAACATGGGTTTCCATCCACAATGGTGGTGGTGTTGGTTGGGGGGAAGTAATAAATGGGGGATTTGGGATGCTGCTTGACGGAAGTGAAGATGCAAATAGAAACCTTCATATGATGTTGCATTGGGATGTAAATAATGGAATTGCTAGAAGAAATTGGGCAAGAAATGAAAATGCCATGTTTGCAATAAAACGAGCCATGGAAGTAGAACCAAAATTACGCGTAACTATACCAAATGAAGTAGATGATATTCTTATCGAAAACCTATATAAATAAAAAAGTCGACCGAGGCCGACTTTTTTACCTAAACTAAACTATGAAGATATTACTTGTTACTAGCTAAAATGGAATGGTTCTCAATGGTTACAGTTTTTGTTGCAACAATTTCATCACCTGTTCTAAAATTAATTACATAAACTCCATCAGTTAAATTATGCAAATGAATTTGATTTGCACCCGATGTTGGGATGGCGGGCATAAAAATACCTGAATTTAATGCTATTTCTATTGTTTCAAAACTTGCATCGCTCCATGATACTGTGACAGCGTGTTGCTCATTTTCTATAACTTGAATGGTCTGGCTTGCAGAAGAAGGAACTACTGGTTGTGTTGCTAAGCAACTTGCGCTAGCAGTTAAGAACATTACTAAAGATAAAATTGCAGTTTTCATGACCTTTGTTTTTGATTATGAAACAAAGTTGTAATCAAATACACGAATTCACAAGCAAATTCTTGAATTGAATCTATTTTTACATAATCACTCCTAGTAATCCATACGTAGTACTACGTAGTTAGAAGAGTAATTGCTCAAAGAATGCGGCATATTGACCTGAAGAATGAACGAAATGTAATTCAAGAATCCAGTGCCTTTCTTCTCCATTTGTTGAAGGAGCGAAAATATCCAAAGTATTTTTTGGATGAACATAAAGACTGAAGTTTCCCGATTCTAATCGTTCATGAGGATACCTTCCAACGAGATGCCCCGCGATTTCTCCTCCAAATGTATAACCATAGTTTTGAGCTACAGTTTCACACTGTTTATATACATCCTTACAAGAAAGTGAAATATTTAGATTTTTTTTAATCTCCACCCATTGTTTGATTTCATGCCAAGCAATTTCAATAGTGCGACAAAGTTTTTGCTTTTCAGAATTGTCCCCTAACACAAAGGATCTTCCAATATCAGCTTCCCAATCTTCTACTAATGGACCAAAATCTATAAACACGATGTCGTCGTGATTAATTCTTATGTCGGGAGGATTTTCTTTATATGGAAAAAGCGTATTAGTTCCTGCGCGCACTATCCGTTTATGCCAATAATGCGTAATGCCGAATTCTTCTTCCGCAAGTTTATAGATGTCATGGTTTACCTCAGACTCAAGTTTTAATGGAGTGATTAGTTTAAGTTGCTGAATTCGATTGAACATTTCTACGACTAGTTTTTCCGCTTGCTGAAGTTTATTAATCATCAATGAATAGGTTTTATAAAAGAAAAAGAGGCTGTCTTTTGGACAGCCTCTCTCTTAAATTATTTTATTTTTTTATGATTCGTTTAGTTAGTGTCGATTCACTTCCGGTAATTACCACTTGATAAAGACCTGAAGCAATGTCTGTAAGATCAAATTTTGTTTCGGAATTGACCATTGATACTTGAGATTTTACAACTTTTCCAGTTACATCCAACAGTGTAATTTTTGATACCAATTCTGAAACTGCTGACAAATCAACAATTAATTCGTTATCGGTAGGATTTGGATAAATATTGGCGTTAGTAAGTGAATTCTCGATAACACCGACACCACCGCCTGCAGTAATATTTATTGTATAATCTTCTGTTTCACCATATGTGGCAACGGCACACGGATCTATTGCGCCATCCGGCTGATAAGAAATTCTAGTTCGCATGCGCACAGCTCCGGTTGTAGCAGTAGTTGGAACAGTAAAGTTAAATTGATTGCTCCATCCTGCAGCCACTAATACATATCCTACTCGTTCAGCAGTTGAAAAGGTGAAGTCGTTATTATAGTCAATCCAAACAGCAATTTCATCATTTGTATAGGCTTGTCCAATGTTGGCCCCAACTGCAGGCGTAACGGTTACCGTATACGCAGATCCTTTTGCTAAAGAGGTAGTTGTTGTTGTGTAAGAGGCGTAACCACCCGCAGAACATGCTGTTGTATTATTGATTGTATTCAAAGTTACATTTTGAATATACTCATCGCAAGCATTTGAAATGGATGGAGTACATGGACCTGTTGCTGCTGCTACAATAATGTAATTGGTTTTTACTTCGGCATCTGATCCCTGAGCGTTGGTTGCAGTTAAGGTTATAGAATATTGTCCAACTGTATTAAATGTAACTTGTGGGTTTTGAGAACTTGCAGTTGATCCACCAGCATAAGACCACCCAGTAGCAGGAGAAATTGACCAAGCCCAAGAAGTTGGTATTCCAGTTGATTGATCGGTAAAAGATACTGTCGTGCCAGGTGTTACATTGGTTTGATTGGCCACAAAGTTAGCAATAGGAGCTACGGGCGTAGTAGGAGTACATGGATTACTTGACCCAGCAAGGGTCAAAGCGCCCGAATTTGTAGGGTCTAGCCAAGGCTTTAGTTGTCTATTTGTAGTAGTGCCATTAGATGTCCAATGGTAAGACATTTTTCCATAGAAATCAGGAGAAGATTGTGCCGTGCAAAATGAACTTCCACCAGTGAGTGTACCTACAATAAATCCTTGACTGTTGTTAAATAAAGGAGAGCCTGATGAGCCACCTTCGGTGACACCCCAACCATTTGAGTTTGATGTCCAAGATAATCTCCAGTGCGATTGAAGTCCATTCCCATTCCACCCCGCAGAAACAGTATTACCTGTAAACGTGGAGATTTTTTTAATGTCTCCTGCGGGATGATGTATTCCAACTCCGCCTGCTGTTGCGGAAGTGTTTGCATTCCATCCGTTCCAATAGGCATTAAAGTTTGCTGATTTTAATGAAGTGATTGTTGCAGCCTCATTTGCCGCAGTTCCTAGTTGAACAAGTAAAAAATCTGAACCGCTGTCTCCACCATTATCA
Organism: Crocinitomicaceae bacterium; assembly: GCA_044345395.1. Classification (GTDB taxonomy): domain Bacteria; phylum Bacteroidota; class Bacteroidia; order Flavobacteriales_D; family Crocinitomicaceae; genus UBA952. The sequence continues at coordinate 8,347 of JBIJBD010000044.1, forward strand.
CCAGAATCTGCTTTTCTTACACAACCCGAAATGAAATAATCATCCAATGTACCTGCTGTTGATGGATTGGTGCAGTTTGGTGATTCATACCTAAAATAAAACTTCCATTGGTTCATGTTTGCTGCACTCGTAGAAACACCGCAGTGTAACGCTGTTAAAAAATAAGGCTTACAGTCTAATGCTGTATTGTTAATCAAAGAGCCTGTACACCAACCTGCAGAACCATTTTCAACTACATAAATTCTTGCTACTCCTCTTTTCTCATCCTGCCAAGTATCTCCAACCGGGGTGCAGTTTACATTCACCTCGCAAGCCTCAGATTCATTGATTTTAAGCACGTTAGGGTTTCCGGTTGAACGGTAATTATACATTACTCGGTCCATCCAAATTTCAGAAGCCATTACGCCTTTTGGTTCATGAAGAGTAAGTACTAAATCATCTCCAAAACATAATGCTGCATGTTGTCGACCATGATCCTCAACATCTCCTGCTGTCATTGGTTTATGCACTAATTTTCCTGTCAAATCACGTACGGTAAGTGTTGTATTTCCGTATAACTTAAACGTTTCGAATAAAAAACTTAGCGCTTCAGCTCCTGTTGATTTGATACGAATTTGCCATTGGCGATCGCCATTTGGCAGCATTGTCCATGTTCCCGAGTTATTTGTTCGAATATCTACAGGAATGGCAACACCAATTCTGTATAATAATCCCTGTTTATCACGAATTTTATCTTCTGCAAGTAGGTTTTTAACATCGGGCGCGGCAAGGTTTTTAACATCTAATGCAGCATTTACCTCGAATTTATTGATTACAGGAGCAAGTTGTTGAGCATCTACTGCAGTCAAAACCGAAAATAAAACACCTAAGGATAGTAATAGTTTTTTCATGGTTTAATAGCTTTTAGTTAACTTCACAAATATAAACTATCTCCAACAAAAAAAGAAAAATGGGAACAGTTTGTTTAGTAGAAGATGAAGAAAATTTGATTGACTTGATCAAATTAAATCTTGAATTAGAGGGCTTTAAAGTTAGGTGCTTTACGGATGGTAAAAAAGCTGCTTTACATTTCTCAGAAACTCAATCTTATGACTTAATTATCCTAGATGTAATGTTGCCTGAAGTTAGTGGATTTACGTTGTGCGAGCTTATTAGAAAAAAAAGTAATGTGCCTATTTTGTTTTTATCAGCCAAGGGAACTACTCAAGATAGAATTCAAGGGCTCAAATTGGGCGCAAATGATTACTTGGCGAAACCATTTGACTTAGAAGAATTGTTGTTACGCGTAACTGTTTTAACTAATAGTAAATCCAACATTTTATCTTTTAAAGATTATTTTCTTGGTGATAAGCATATTGATTTCCAGTCATTTCAAGTTAAATCTAAGGAAGGAGAATTCATTTACGAATTTTCTAAAAAGGAAATATCTTTGTTAGAGTTTTTTATTAAACACGAAGGTCGAGTTGTTTCACGTGATGAATTACTCGATAACGTTTGGGGTACAGATCAATTTCCTACATCGAGAACAATTGATAACTTTATTCTTACTTTCAGAAAGTTATTTGAACTAAACCCTAAAGAACCTAAACATTTTCATTCTGTGCGAGGCGTAGGTTATAAATTCACGGCATAAATAAAACTAATGTTTTACTTCAATCCGGTCAGCTGGATTATGTTTATGTTTAAATAAAAACCAAAACAAAAGGGCGATTACCAATGCATATATTGCGAAAGACAGCCATATCGCCGGCCAATCTTTCATTATAATTTCCTGACTGAGTATATCGCCTTCTGCCGTTATTTTATTTTTTACTAGAAACGCTTGTAATACCGGATTATCTTCATTTGTTTGAAGATAATTGGCAACATCAGACAGGGCAGAAAACTTCAAGGTGAAGTATTTATCAATAGCCCATCCCGCCACGTTACTGCCAATAATTGCTCCAAAGCCATTTGTCATCATCATAAATAATCCTTGGGCAGATGAACGAATGGATGGGTTTGTGTTTGTTTCAATAAAAAGCGATCCGGAAATATTGAAAAAATCGAAGGCCATTCCATAAACAACACATGAGAATATAATTAACCATAAACCTTCTGTTGGATCACCAATGGCTAAAGTTCCAAAACGAAGAACCCATGCGAACATACTAAAAAGCATCACTGTTTTAATTCCAAATTTTCTCAAAAAGAATGGAATTGCAAGAATAAATAGTGTTTCTGAGATTTGCGAAATCGACATAATTATGGTGGAGTATTTAACTACAAACGAATCAGCATATTTAGGAAAATGCTCAAATTCAGATAAAAACACATCACCATATGCATTTGTTAATTGCAGCGCCCCGCCTAAAAACATGGAAAAAATGAAGAATAATGCTATTTTGTAATTAGCGAAGAGTTTAAATGCGTCAAGACCCAGTGTTTGCATCAAAGAGTTTTGTTGAGAACTTGTTTTTTGTGGAAGGCATTTTGGGAGAGTAAATGCATAAATACCAAGAAAAATAGCGAAAAATCCTGCTATGTAAAATTGATTTTCACTCGCTTTGTTTCCTGTAAGGTTTGTAACCCACATGGCAACAATAAAACCGATAGTTCCCCAAACTCTTATAGGAGGATAGTCCTTGATGACATCGCTACCATTTTTTTGAAGAACTGTATATGAAATAGCGTTGGTTAGTGCAATTGTTGGCATATAAAAAACCATCGCAGCAAGCATTACCATAAAGAAATCTGATGGATTATTGACTTGCGGTAGATAAAACAATACCGCAGCGTACAAAATATGAAGGACGCCATAAACACGTTCCGCATTTACCCAACGGTCAGCAACAAGCCCCATTAACGTAGGCATAAATACAGATGCAATACCCATTGTGCTGAAAACAGCTCCAAATTCAGCTCCATTTCCAATGGAATTGCCAAACCAATAATTAGCCATCGTTATAAGCCAGGCTCCCCAAACGTAAAATTGGAGGAAGCTCATGATGATTAACCGGTGTTTGATTTGCATTAATTTTTATTTTTTAATGCATCCCGAATTTTAGAGGCTAATTCGTAATCCTCGTTATCCAAGGCATCACTGAGCATATTTTGTAATTCGTCTACATTCAAATGCTCCATTTCATTTTCTGATTCTTCTGTATCCGTTAAGTCAACTTCATCATCAAAATCTTCAGAACCGTCATCAACACCTCCAGCTTCTTCCACAACCTCCGTCAACGCATAAATAGGTGCATTGAATCGCACACCAACGGCAATAGCATCCGAGGTTCTGGAATCTATTTCAGTGAGCACCCCTTCTTTTTCGCAAATAATTTTAGCGTAGAACACTCCTTCAAAAAACTTGTAGATTAGAATTTCTTTAACGGCAATACCATAGGATTTGCAAAGCATTTTTATCAAATCATGTGTCAATGGCCGATTAGGCACCATTTTTTCAAGTTCTACAGCAATCGATTGCGCTTCAAATCCGCCGATTACAATTGGCAGTTTGCGTTTTCCTGCGCTTTCAGAGAGAGTCAGAACATAAGATCCAGATTGCGTTTGACTATAAGCGATACCGGTTATTTCTAGGCGAATTTTTTGCATTTTTTTAATCTTAATGCTGTGTCGACTTAAATTTTTGTAATGCAGCTGTTAATTTAGGAACAACATCAAATGCATCACCTACCACACCATAGTCTGCTGCTTTGAAGAAAGGCGCTTCCGGATCTGTATTAATAACAACGATAACCTTCGAACCATTTACTCCTGCAAGGTGCTGAATGGCTCCGGAAATTCCCACAGCAATATATAAATTAGGTCTAATAGCAACACCAGTTTGCCCAACATGTTCATGATGAGGTCTCCATCCAATGTCTGCAACAGGACGTGAACATGCTGTGGCCGCATTAATCGATTTTGCCAACTCTTCAATAATTCCCCAGTTTTCTGGTCCCTTAAGTCCTCTACCCGCTGAAACAACCAATTCCGCTTCTGGTAATGGAATTTCACCTTCCGGTTTTTTGGTTGATACCACCTTAATTGCGGAAGATCCAGCGTTTGAATTTACTTCCGTAATACTGCACGATGACCCGATTTTTTCAGGTTGAATGCTATTCGGGAGTAAAGAAATAATTTTATTCGAAGTTTGTACGTGTACTTTCCCTATTGCCTTTCCTGAAAATACATTAACCCGAATTGAACCATCAGCATCTGGCAGTGCAATGGCGCCTGAAACTAATCCTGCGTTCCAACGAACGGATAGTCTAGGAGCTACTGCTTTTCCAATCAAATCGTGGGAAAAAATTACCGTATGCACACCATTTTCTTGAGCGGCCCAAGCCACTAGTTTGGTTAACTGCTGAGAATCTTCACCGGATACATTTCTGTCAATAAGTACTTTACTAGCTCCATATTCTCCGAGTGCGTTAAGGGTTTCAACTGCGGCATTGCCATTGGTAATAACAATTACTTCTCCTAGTTTTTTTCCATAGGTTACAGTTTCATATGCTGATTTTGACAGTCCGCTTGATGAATTTACGTATACTAATATCATGTGAATATTTTTAATTGATTAAATCACTTTTGCCTCGTTGTGAAGAAGATTCACTAATTCGTCCATGTTATCTGGTGCGATCATTTTCACAGCAGACTTCGAATTTGGCATTTCATAAGAAATGAATTTAGTTAATTCATTCACTTCAACAGGAGCAACCACTTGAAGCGGTTTAGTTCTCGCTGCCATAATTCCTCTCATGTTTGGAATACGCTGCTCTGCCATACCTTTTGCACAAGAAATAACTGCAGGTAGGTTAACCTCAACAACTTGAACACCCCCAACAATTTCTCTCTCCAAAGTTAGTGTATTACCGTTCACGTCAAGCTTAGTAGCAATCGAAACATATGGCAAATCCAGTGCCTCAGCAATCATCCCACCGACTTGAGAACCGTTGTAATTTATAGTTTCTTTACCTGTTAATAGCAAATCGAAACTATTATTTTTTGCATATGCTGCAATTTGCGTAGCAGTGTAATGTGCATCTTTTGGGTCCGCATCAATTCTTACAGCCTCGTCTGCACCAATTGCTAATGCTTTTCTTATTACGGCTTCATCCGCTGCAGCTCCTACTGTGATAATTGTAACTTGACCACCAGTTGATTCTTTAATTTCCAAAGCTCTAACTAATGCGTACCATTCGTCATACGGATTTACTATGTATTGTACCCCATTTTCATCGAATTTGGTGTTACCTTCCGTAAATGCGATTTTGGACGTAGTGTCCGGAGATTTGCTAATGCATACAAGTATCTTCATTCTGTTGTTTTTTGCGAAACAAAAATAAGCAATTATCTCTATTTATTTTCAAATCGATTTGAATCCATTTTATTGAATGAGAAAGTAAAGCATTGTGAATTCCTTAATCGATAATTTACAATTTTTCATTAATTTTTTTTTGCTTCTGTAAATCATTTAATAACATGATAATCAAAAATATAAACTAGTAAAAACGAATAAAAACAAGTAACAAACGAATTAAAATAATTAATAACCGAATCAGACTTTTGGAGTAGAGCAACTTTGCCTCAACAAATCGATATAGAGATCGAAATGTCAAATTTTTTACAAACTTTTTTAAAATTTTACAAACATGAATGCACTAAAAAACAAAGTGACGTTGATTGGCAGGCTCGGAGCACAGCCGGAGGTAGTAACTTTTGAATCGGGCAAAATACTGGCCCGGTTCACGGTGGCCACAAATGAGAGATTTAAAGACAAAAGTGGTGAATGGCAAGACCTTACCCAGTGGCACACAATAAATGCTTGGGGAAATATTGCCGAACGGGTTAAGCGCCTATTAGACAAAGGAAATGAGATCATCTTGGAAGGCCGCTTGGTTAATCAATCCTATGAAAGTAAATCTGGAGAGAAGCGTTTTTCTACAATAATTGAGGCAACTGAATTTTTACTCATCAACATGAAAAAAGCAGCTTAATCCATTAATAAATTTTTCAAAATATTTCACATGACAGATACAAACAATTTTTTAGCATTAAAACAAATGAATCACGTTAATTTAATAGGAAAGGTGAGCTCTACACCTAAAATTATGGAGCTTTCTAATGGAAGAAGAATAGCAAAGTTTACAGTAGCGACCAAAGAGTTTTACCTCGATTCGGAAGGCAATACCAAAGCGAGGAGAAATTGGCATGTCTTAACTGCTTGGGGGAAGTGGGTACAGGTGTTAGAAGATTTAGCAGAAGTCGGCCATGAAATTGCGGTAGAAGGCAAATTGGTGAGTCGTTTCTACAAATTGAATGGGGAACGAAAATTTGTTTCTGAAGTTGAGGTTAACGATTTGATCCTCCTGTAAGCTAACGGCGGAGGGAACCCCTCCGCCTTTTTTTATCCAAAGAAAATACTAATCATGAATGCATTAAAAAATTACATCACCTTAATAGGTAAAATAGGAACCGACGCCCAATATACAAAATTCGACAATGGAAGATCTGTGGCTCGTTTCAAACTTACTACACAAAAAACAGAACGTAAAAACGACGGAAAATATATGGAAACGACGCAATGGCATAACGTTTTTGCATGGGGAAATCTTGCGGAATTCATCGAGCATTACGCACAAAAGGGAAAAAAAGTGGCCATCCATGGACGACTAGTCAACAGAACCTACTTAAACCCGGAGGGGATTAAACGAAATAAGACGGAAATAGAGATTCGGAATATTATTGGGTTGAGTTGATAAGAATCGTTCTAAAATAGGGGTGGCGATAGCCATCTCTGTTTTTAATAATTTCTATAGTCATTCCATAAATTACTTCTTAGGCCTAAAAAAGGAAAAAATGAAAATCGCTCGTATGCCTCATCAAAACGAAGATTCAATTCAGTGAAAAGTTCATAGTTTGCAAATAATTGATAACTCATTGAACTTTGGAATCTAAAAAAATTATTTTTAAGCCCTTGACCAATCTGGTGGTTATAGTCGTATGGACGATTAGTATACGGCTGATAAATGTTCCCGCCATAACTTTGACCGTTTTTATCTAATCCCTGAATTCCATAGGATAGAAAAGTTTTGAGAAGCCATTTCTTATTTTTCCATTTTATTTCTCCTAAGATTTCTGCAAAATTTCCGCCGTAGGGATGTGCTAACGTGAATCCAGCATGTGCATAATTTTGTAATGAATTTAAATGCGCATAGGTATAGGGACGAACAGCATTTCCCTCAAGTCGGTAGAAAAACCGTTCTTTTTTTAACTTGAATCTACCTTTTACACCAAGTTGCACACCGTATTTATTCGCCCACCAGCCTGATTTCGCTTTGATTTCTGATAAGAAAAATTCGT
>JBIJBD010000045.1:0-15621 GCA_044345395.1 Crocinitomicaceae bacterium
ACCTTAAACCGAGTGGCAAATATTTGATGGAAGATGTACATCGCATTGGAGGAACACCTGCTGTAATGAAATATTTATTTGAGAAAGGCTTACTAAATGGCGATTGCATAACAGTAACAGGAAAAACCTTAGCAGAGAATTTATCCGAAGTACCATCCTTAATCGAAGGACAAAAAGTGATTGTTCCGCTCGAAACTCCTTTAAAAGATTCTGGGCATATTCAGATTTTATATGGAAATTTGGCTGAACGAGGCTCAGTAGCAAAAATTACCGGAAAAGAAGGAGAGTATTTTCGAGGACCAGCAGTAGTTTTTGATAATGAATTTGATACCATTGATGGAATTTCGGAAGGTAAAGTTAAAGCCGGAGATGTTGTGGTAATTCGTTACTGCGGACCTAAAGGCGGACCCGGTATGCCAGAAATGTTGAAACCAACCTCTGCAATAATCGGCGCTGGACTCGGATCTTCTGTCGCCCTGATTACCGATGGTCGTTTCTCAGGCGGAACGCACGGATTTGTAGTTGGACACATTTCACCTGAAGCTTTTGACGGAGGTACGATTGCTCTTGTAAAGGATGGGGATTTGATTACGATTGATGCAATCAATAATCAGTTAATTCTTGAAGTATCCGATGAAGAACTTGCAACTAGAAGAAATCAATGGTTTCAACCTAAACTTAACGTGAAATCAGGAGTTTTGTATAAATATGCGAAGCAAGTTTCGTGTGCTTCATTAGGTTGTATAACAGATTTATAAGTAGCTATGACTAATTCAATAATTTCTGGTGCTGAAGCTGTAATCCGTTCTCTTTTAGCGGAGGATGTCTCAACCATTTTTGGATATCCCGGAGGTGCAATCATGCCAATTTACGATGCGTTGTATGACTTTAGAGAAGAGGTAAATCACATTCTCGTGCGTCATGAACAAGGTGCAATTCATGCTGCTCAAGGATTTGCTCGAGCATCAGGAAAAACAGGTGTTGTTTTCGCTACTTCTGGTCCAGGAGCGACCAATTTGATAACCGGTTTAGCCGATGCTTTGATTGATTCCACGCCCGTTATTTGTATTACAGGACAAGTTGCCTCTCATTTATTGGGAACAGACGCCTTTCAGGAAACGGATGTAATTGGAATTTCAATGCCGGTAACGAAATGGAATATACAGGTCACCAAAGCCGAGGATATTCCATCAGCAATTGCTAGAGCTTTTTACATTTCTTCTACAGGAAGACCTGGTCCCGTTTTAATTGATATTACGAAGGACGCGCAATTTGGAAAAATGGATTTCTCCTACGAAAAATGTAATTCCGTGAGAAGCTATGTTCCCAAGCCAAAACTTAATGTTAGTGAATTGGAAAAAGCAGCTCAATTAATTAATCAAGCGCAAAAACCGTATTTATTGATCGGACAAGGTATCTTATTATCCGAAGCAGAAAAAGAATTACTTCAATTCATGGAAAAATCAGGAATTCCTGTTGCTTCTACTCTTTTAGGTTTAGGAGCTTTTCCAGCTGATCATCCTAACTATGTTGGTTACTTGGGTATGCATGGAAATTATGCACCAAACGTACTAACCAACGAATGTGATGTATTAATTGCCATCGGAATGCGTTTCGATGATCGCGTTACAGGTGATGTTTCACGCTACGCCAAGCAAGCTAAAGTAATCCACATCGATATAGATAAAGCGGAACTCAATAAAATTGTGAAGGCAGATGTTGCGGTGAATACCGATGCCAAGGAAGCATTAATGGTATTAACCAATTTGGTTCAACAAAAATCGCACGATGCTTGGTTACAGGAATTTAGAAAATTAGAACAAGAGGAAAATGAGGAAGTAATTTCTAAAGCGATTCATCCGAAAAGTGAAGAATTAAAAATGTCTGAGGTTGTGAATTTAATTTCAGAAACTACCAAAGGTAATGCAATCGTGGTTACAGATGTCGGTCAGCATCAAATGATTACATCACGTTATTTCAAGTATCAGTTACCAAAAACGAATATCACTTCCGGTGGACTCGGAACAATGGGATTTGCACTACCTGCAGCTATCGGAGCGAAACTGGGAGCACCAGAAAAAGAAGTTATTGCTATCATTGGCGATGGAGGATTTCAAATGACCATTCAAGAACTTGGAACCATTTTACAATGTGGAGCAGCGGTTAAAATTGTGATTTTGAATAATAATTTCTTGGGAATGGTTCGTCAATGGCAACAATTGTTTTTTGATAAACGCTACTCGTTTACGGATATTAAAAATCCAAATTTCCTAAAAATTGCGGAGGGCTATGGCATTCATGGTCACAAAGTAACTGCTCGCGAGGAACTCCAAGAAGGATTGAAAACCTTATTGAATAATAAAGAAAGTTATTTGTTGGAGGTAATTGTGGAGCAAGAAGAAAATGTATTCCCAATGGTACCAACGGGAGCATCAGTTTCAGAAATCATTTTAAGCGAACGACATGGAGCAAACGTATAACATATCGCTATTTACAGAAAACAGCATCGGGATATTAAATCGCATCACGATCATCTTTACGCGCAGGCATTTGAATATTGAAAGTATAACTGCTTCTGAATGTGAAATACAAGGAGTTTACCGCTATACGATTGTGGTAAATACTTCGCTTGAGCAAGTCATTAAGGTTGTAAATCAGATTGAAAAACAAGTGGATGTTTTAAAAGCATTTTATCATTTAGATGCAGAGGTAGTCTATCAGGAATTGGCATTATACAAACTTCCAACGGATTTAACGAAAGGCGATGAGATTGAAAAAATATTGAGACAACATCATGCCCGAATTCTATCCTTAAGTACTGAATTTACAACGATTGAGAAAACTGGAAGGCCAGAAGAAATTAACAATCTATTTTCGGATTTAAAACCATTTGGTGTATTAGAATTTGCAAAATCTGGTAGAGTTGCAATCTCAAAACCAATGAAGACATTAGAAGATTATTTGAATGAATTGAATTAAAAATTAAATGAAAAATCAAAAATGTAAAATGAGAATTTAGCATGTATTAAGTCTAAACTCTTCATTCTACATTCTAAACTAAAAAATATGGCAACAATAAATTTTGGAGGAGTTGAAGAGCGCGTAGTATTAAGAGAAGAATTTCCATTGGAAAAAGCACGTGAAGTACTAAAAAACGATACAATTGCTGTAATCGGTTATGGGGTGCAAGGTCCGGGACAAGCAATGAACTTGCGGGACAATGGATTCAATGTGTTAGTTGGTCAACGTAAAGGCGGAAAAAGTTGGGACAAAGCACTAGCTGACGGATGGAAAGAAGGAGTAACACTTTTGGAAATCGACGAAGCCTGTAAAAAAGCAAGTGTCATCATGTATTTACTTTCCGATGCGGGACAAATTGATGCTTGGAAAACGATTGAAGCAAATTTAAGTGAAGGGAAAACGCTTTATTTCTCCCATGGATTCGGGGTTACATTCCACGAACAAACAGGTATCGTTCCACCGAAGAATGTAGATGTAGTATTGGTTGCACCGAAAGGTTCTGGAACATCGTTAAGAAGATTGTTTTTAAAAGGAGAAGGAATTAATTCTAGCTTCGCGATTTATCAAGATTTCACTGGGGAAGCCGAGGAACGGGCATTAGCTTTAGGAATTGGCGTTGGTTCAGGATATTTATTCGAAACGGATTTCAAAAAGGAAGTATATTCTGATTTAACGGGCGAACGAGGGATACTCATGGGGGCATTGGCCGGTATGTTTGAAGCGCAATATCAGGTTTTAAGAAGTCATGGACACTCTCCGTCCGAGGCTTTCAATGAAACCGTTGAGGAATTAACACAAAGTCTCATGCCTTTGGTGGCTGAAAATGGAATGGATTGGATGTATGCAAACACTTCAGTTACCGCTCAACGTGGCGCCTTAGATTGGAAAAACAAGTTTAGAGATGCCGCATTACCTGTTTTCAAATCGTTGTATGAGGAAGTCTCATCAGGTAGAGAGGCAAAGCGCGTAATCGAAGAGGGAAGTAAATCAGATTACCGTGAAAAATTAGAAGAAGAATTGAAAGAAATTCGTGAGTCTGAACTTTGGCAAGCAGGTAGGGCAGTGCGTGGATTGCGTCCAAAACAATAACATGAACAAAAGCCAACACATAAAAGCTCAATTCCCCGATTTCGTTCGTGAAACACCCTTGGAATTCAACAAGAAATTATCCGAACAATTTGGCGCGAACATATTCTTGAAAAGAGAGGATTTACAATCGGTTCGATCGTACAAAATTCGAGGAGCATTTGCGCGAATGTCTCAGTTATCGAATGAAGAAAAGAACAAAGGTGTAATCTGTGCGTCAGCTGGAAATCATGCGCAGGGATTAGCACTTTGTTGTAAGGAAATGCAAGTGAAAGGCACGATTGTAATGCCTGAAACAACACCCAAGCAAAAAATCAACATGGTGAAAAGTTTTGGTGAGGAATGGGTGAGCATTTTATTAGTTGGAGATACGTTTGATGCTGCAAAACACGTTGCCGAAAAAAAATCTATCACCGAAGGATTATGCTTCATTCCGCCATTTGATGACGAATGGGTCATTGCCGGACAAGGAACTGTTGGAATTGAAATTATTAGCCAACTAGGTGCAACACCTGATTTTATATTAGTACCTGTGGGCGGAGGCGGTTTAGCAGCAGGTATTTGCAGTGTTTTTTCAGAAATTTCACTTGAAACCAAAATAATTGGAGTGGAACCAACGGGCGCGCCTTCCATGACGGAAGCAATGAGAAATGGAGCTCCAATTGAATTGTATCACATTGATAAATTTGTGGATGGAGCATCCGTAAAACGCGTTGGAGATTTGAATTTTGAGATTTGTCAAGATAAATTATCTCAAATGCTTCTGGTCGATGAAGGTAAAATCTGTGGAACTATTTTACAACTATACAATGAATTCGGGATCGTCGTTGAACCAGCGGGGGCGCTTACTGTTGCGGCTTTGGAACAATTAAATCCTCAAGAAATTAAGGACAAAACAATTGTGCTGATTTTAAGTGGTGGAAATAACGATATTACTCGAACAGAAGAAATCAGAGAGCGTTGGATGTTGTACGAAGGATTGAAACATTACTTTCTAATTCGTTTTCCGCAACGACCTGGAGCACTTAAAGAATTTGTTTCGGATGTAATGGGTCCAACAGATGATATAGTCTATTTTCAATTTTCAAGTAAAACTGGACGTGAAAGTGGCCCTGCAGTTGTGGGAATTGAAACCGCTCTGTCAGAAGATCGAATTTCAATTGAAAACAAGCTTCGAGAAAAAGGATTTGATTTCGAATACCTTCAACCGAATTCATTGCTTTTTCAACAATTGGTGGGATAAAAAAAAGCACTCCGAAGAGTGCTTTTATCGTTTTAGTTGTAAAAGAATTAAAACCTCCAACCAAGTCGAGCGTTTCCGATAAAATTATTTCCGAATCCGCTTGATTTAGTCGGTTCTGACAAATTTGTAACTGTAGCACCACCAGTAGTAAACGTAAATTCGCCTGCTTTTTCAGAAATCGATTGAAAACCGAGCCCTAATTCAAGGCCTAAATAGAAATTTTCAGCGAAGTAATAATCTGTTCCTGCTACTAGGTTTAATCCAATCATAGACGATGGGTTTTTAGCAGATGCTGTAAAATCAGCATTGTATCCACTTCCATCAAATTTATCCCATTTAGCGGATGAATTCCCCATACCATAAACTAGGTCTGCACCAACATAGGGAGATAATCTATCCGTCCCACCAAAATGTTTTTCAGCTCCCAATGAAATCGTTGTATAGGAAGTTTTATTGATTTCGGTCCCCTCTGCACCGCCATTATCGGGAAGCTCATAGTAATAATCTTTCGTGGTTGAATTGTTAATAGACAGGGAAATTCTTGCAGCCAAATCATCTGCAATAAAATACCGCATTCGCAAAGAAGGGGCATTGAACGATAGCGAAGAAGTGTTATAACTCATTTGACCCTCAATTGAAAATGGATTTTCAGCAGTTGGTTTTTGAGCAAATAGTGATGAACTTAACACGACAGCTCCAACGGTAATAATTAGTTTTTTCATAATTGTTTGTTTTATATGTTTTGCTGAATATACGATGCTTTTGATACAGGGTTACATTTGTTAAAAATATGAATCAACATGTATTTGTTAATTGATAAGAAATGAGTGCGTTATTTTTTTTCTAATTGATTCCTATACATTTCTGCGTATTTACCATTCAGGCCTAACAATTGCTCATGTGTTCCTTGCTCAGTAATTTCACCCTTCTCTAGGTATAGAATATAATCGGCATGGCGAATTGTGGAAATTCTGTGACTAACAATTATTGTATTACGACCGTTTCTTTCTTGATGAAGATTTTTTAGTATTATTTCTTCGGTATCTGTATCCACAGCAGAAAGACAATCGTCTAAAAGTAGTAATTTGGGTTTCCTGATTAATGCCCTCGCGATGCTAATTCGTTGTTTTTGACCACCACTTAAGTTAACTCCACGCTCTCCTAACAAGGTATTATATCCCTCAGTAAATTCAATGATATTGTGATGTACATGCGCAAGTTTAGCATAGTGTTCTATTTCATCGTTCGTAACTTTTTCTGTAACCCCAAAGGTAATATTGTTGGCAATAGTATCAGAAAATAAAAACACATCTTGAGGGACAACCGCACATTGTTTTCTGTAGGCATCTAGATTTAGGGTATTAATCGCTTCACCGGAAACAGAAATTACTCCCGAATCACAATCAAATTGTCTGGTTATTAATTCTAAAATACTTGTTTTTCCACTTCCAGTTTGACCAACTATCGCTAAAGTTTCTCCAGGTCTTGTCGAAAAACTTATAGTTTTCAAAGCTTGAATTCCGGTATTTTTGTAGGTGAAATCTACCTGTTTAAAAATGATGTTTCCATCAAACGAAAAAGATTTTTTACTTGGATTTTTGATTTCAGCTTCGACAGATAAAAACTCATTGATACGTTGTTGAGAAGCAGCTGCTCGTTGGACAATTGATGTTACCCAACCAATACTTGCAAATGGCCAAGTCAAGTTGTTCACAAAGAAAATAAAAGCTACAATGCCACCCAAGGATATTTCGTTGTTATAACTCATGATCCCTCCAAGATATATTGCAATGAGCGTACTGACGCCGATTAGAAATAACATAGTAGGAAGGAACATGGCATTTACTATTACCAATTTCATACTTCTTTCTTTGTATGAGTCTGCCGCTCGAGAAAACAATTTGTTTCTGGTCGATGTAGCCATATAAGCCTTCATGACACGAATTCCAGCAAAAGTTTCTTGTGCAATTGCAGATAAGTTTGATTGCTCTTCCTGCGTTTTTTTACTCAAGAGATTCATCTTGCTCGATACTTTGTAAATGAGAAATGACATAACTGGTAGGGGGAGGAGCACATAAAATGTTAATGCTGGACTTATCTGTATCATTTGAATGATGATCATAGTAGACAACACAATTAAGTTTATGGTATACATGATGCCGGGACCTAGGTACATACGAACCAGTCCTACATCTTCTGAAATACGATTCATTAAATCTCCGACAGAATTCTTCTTATAAAAACCCGCATCTAACGTTTGATAATGACCAAAAATTTCATTTTTTAAATCAAATTCGATATGCCGTGACATGATAATTATTGTTTGTCTCATGAGAAAAAGGAAAAAACCCTTTAACAAGGATAACCCTAAATAAATTCCCCCGACTTTTAGGGATAGCCTCATTGCGTCATTGAATGTTTTCAATTCACTAGCATTCATTAATTCATCAATTGTATCCTTGACATAGATTGGCATTTTTACGCCGAAATAATTACTTACAATTGTAAAAAGAATCCCTGTAAGAAATAGCCACTTATACTTCCATAAATATTTGTTCAGGTATTTCAGTGACTTCATTGAATAATTCCTATTTTTGCCATCGTTAGAATTGCGTGTAAAATTAAAAATTCAAACGATAAGTTAACGAACTAAAGTAACGATGTCTGAAATTACCCTCACAAATGCTGATCACTTAACAGATAATCCTGTTATTCGTCAGATGAATCAACTTGGGCATGAACAGATTTTATTCTGTCAAGACGCCAGCTCAGGGTTAAAAGCAATTATTTCAATTCACGATACTACATTAGGCCCAGCATTAGGTGGTACTCGCATGTGGATGTATCAAAACGAGATGGAAGCATTGAACGATGTACTGCGACTTTCTCGTGGAATGACTTACAAAAATTCTATTTCCGGATTAGATTTAGGAGGAGGAAAAGCGGTCATTATTGGCGACTCAAAAACAATGAAGTCAGAGGCTCTTTTTAGGAGATTTGGTCAATTTGTAAATAGCTTATCGGGCAAATATATTACCGCAGAAGATGTTGGAATTTCTCCGGAAGATATGGTGCATGTGAGTAAAGAGACACAGCATGTAGTGGGACTTCCCGGAAAAAGTGGTGATCCCTCTCCCGTTACAGCCTATGGGGTATATGTAGGAATGAAAGCATGTGCCAAAATACAATATGGAAGCGACAGTCTTTCGGGCAAAAAGGTTCTTGTTCAGGGTGTAGGACATGTCGGTGAATACCTTGTCAAACATTTGACTGATGAAGGCGCAATCGTATCAATAAGTGATATACAGAAGGATACATTGAATCGTGTTTCAAAAGAATATCGTGCGAAAATCGTAGAAATAGCGGATGTCTACGATGAAGATATGGATATATACGCACCGTGTGCGCTTGGTGCAACAATAAACGACGAGACCTTGTCTCGTCTAAAATGCGCAATTGTAGCTGGTGCGGCCAATAACCAATTGAAAGAAGAGGGGAGACATGGCGAACAAATCATGAAACAAGGAATTGTTTATGCGCCTGATTATGCTATCAATGCTGGAGGTGTAATTAATTGTTTTTCCGAAGTGAAAGGCTTAAGTGGTCAATGGGCTCATCAGAAAGCAGAGGAAATTTACCAAACGATTTACAGCATTATTTCTCGATCGCAAACTGAAAATATACCAACATATAAAATTGCTGGGCAGCTAGCTGAAGAGCGTATCGCAAAAGTAAAACACGAAAATGTTAAATAGAAGACACCTTAGAATAAAAGTACTTCAAATTCTTTATGCGTTTTATCAGTCAGGTGATCGAGACGTGTTAAAGGCAGAAAAAGAACTTTTGGTTTCTGTGGAGCGCATGTACGACCTGTACATATATCTTTTGTTGACGCTGCCTGAATTGGTTCAAGCTGGGACTAATAAACTAGATGAAAAGAAAAAAAAGTTAAGGCCAACAGCTGAGGATCTCAATCCAAATCGAAAGTTTGTAGATAATTCATTGATTCGTTCGTTGGCGGCAAATGAAACATTACGTAAACTAAGCGAGAAAAGGAAAGTAAATTGGATGGGGGCTGAGAATCAAGAAATATTTAGAAAAATGTTTCTTCAAATTAACGGTTCTGAATTGTATTTTGAATTTATGAATAACGGCGTTGAAGGTGCTGATGAGGATCGATCATTTGCTATTCAATTATTTAAAAATGAGGTCGTAAACAGCGATTACCTACATCATTTTTTTGAAGAAAAAAGTATCTATTGGTTGGATGATATCGATTTGTGTTGTTCAATGGTGTTGAAAGCGCTAAAGACCTGGAATCCTAAAAATGACCATTTCGAAATATTGCCTTTATTCAAGGAAAACGATGACGAAAAACAATTCGTCACTTCTTTAATCAAAGAAACGTTACTTAAGGATGATGAAAACAACAAACTAATAACTGAGCTAGCAGAAAACTGGGAGCTAGAAAGGATTGCCACTATGGATATAATTTTATTAAAAATGGGAATCACGGAATTACAAGTATGCAGTGAAATTCCCACGAAGGTTACGTTGAATGAATATATTGAAATTTCTAAGTTCTATAGTACACCAAAAAGCAATACCTTTATAAACGGAATTTTGGACAAGGCCATTGATTCATTGAGGAAAGATGGAAAAATAATAAAAGTTGGTAGGGGTTTATTAAATAATTGATTATGAAAAATTTACTTTTTGTTTTAACAATTTGTTTTTGTGCTTTCTCGTGCTCCACTGAAATTGATGAAGCAGATTTAGGCGAGAAAACGACTGTGAAAATTGAACCAATTTATTCCGGTGCCACACCGGAAAATTCGAGTGATACGGTTTTTCAGGCGGGTGATGTGGTAAAAGGAGATGTTATAAATGCAAAGTTTAAAATCACCAATACTGGTAAAATACCGCTCATCATAGCAGGGATAAAAGCTGGTTGCGGATGCACTGAAACAACCAAAATTCCAGACAATCCAATCGCACCTGGAGATCATTATATTATAGAAGGTAAAGTTAAAACAGCAGAATTATCGGCTAAAAATATTAATAAATACATTAAAATCGAGGCGAATGTATCTCCTTACCCGCTGATGTTGCGTATTAAAGGCCTTATGAAATGATGATAATACTTCGGTTATCATTTTATTTTTTTCTTTTTTTTCAGTTGGTTTCTTGTGAACAAAAAACAGAAAAGAATATGGAATTAGAAAATCGCATGAAGAAAATCAACGAGGTTAATAAATTGAAAAAAACAGTTATTGTCTATGATTCAATTTTTGACGCTGGTGTGATAAAAAAAGGAGAAAAAGTGACTGCGACCTTTAGCTGTAAAAATGTTGGGGATAATCCATGGCAAATTGCTGAAATAAGTGCTTCCTGTGGATGTACAAATGCGACAAAAGCTCCAGAAAAAGCTATTCCTATTGGAGGGAATTTCGAAATAAAAGCCTCGATTGATACAAAGGATTTTAGTTCTGCCAAATTTGAGAAAACAATTACGGTTTTATCAAATTGTCAAGAGCCTGTATTAATTTTGAGGATAATTGGTAAATTAAAATAAATATATAAATAGTATGGCACAGTTAGTAATGTTGGGGTTGATGGTTTTGGTTTTTTATTTCTTTATGATCAGACCTCAAATGAAAAAACAAAAAGAATTGAGAAAATTTCGTGAGAATTTGAAATCTGGTGATAATGTGGTAACAATTGGAGGTTTACATGGTAAGATTTTAGAAATCCGAGATACAACGGTGTTGTTCCAGTCTGAAGGCACAAAACTTGTTGTTGATAAAGCTGCGATTTCTCAAAGCTTTGAATCACCAGCGAGATAATACGGTTTATTTTTATAACGAAGGCGTTCCGACCTAAATAGTTTCGGAACGTTTCTTTTTTAAGGGGACTTGAAATCCTAATCCGGCTGAAAAAATCAATTCGTCCATTTTATGGGAACCAAAACTCGTTCCTCTTAAAATTGAATTAACGTAAGTAAAATCAGCAAAAAAATTGAAATATTTCCAAACATAATAAGAAATACCACTTTTTACAGCAAAGGAGGGAGACACGTAAGTCCTGTTTCCAGCAAACCAACTTTGGTTGTAGGTTGTAATTGTAGTTCCCATCTGTATACCTGTATAGAGTTTCAAATTGTTTATCCCAAAATGTTTAAATGCTCCAAAAAATAACCTATTTTGAAAAACTGGTTCAATTAAAGACTTAGTGTTATAGTTAGCGTCAATAAATTGAAATACATCTCCTCTAAGGCTGTAAGCATCTTCAATAATATACTCTAAAAATCCAGATAAGTTTATTGTACTTGCATGATTATTAAGCATTATTCCCGGTGAAATAGTGGCTGATGCCTTTAGTAAGCCAGGACTGAAATATTGAGGCGTTTCTGTTGATCGATCGCGACGTCCCCAATTTGGTTCATAGCCAGGTAATTCTTGAGCTAAACTAAAAAACGAAAAAATAATAAAGATCAAAGCACTGTAATTTACCATAATTTTCCAATTTTATAATTGATACTTAAGGTAGTTAGCAAATGACCTTCCAAGCTTGCTCCTTTTTCCTCGTGAAAAAACACTTGACTTCCTGAAAATTCAGGATGCAAATGATTGCCTAAGTGTATCATGTATTGTGCTGTAAATGAAAAATCTAGCCTTTCGGTTAATTTGAGATGCGACCCTATCCCTCCTTGAACTGCAGAGCTCCATCGTTCAGCATAATTTGACGCATTCATATTTTCAACCATATGGGTGTAATCAAAACAATGTCCGACGATAATATAAGGTTTTAGATGCCAAAAGTCCTCTATTGGGTATACTAGAACACTCCAGCCAATGTGGTAATCCGTTCGGGAAATTTTATTGCCAATATCACTTGTTAAATAGTCAAAAAACCAGTCTGAATTAATGCGTTCTGCGAATTGTAAGCGGAATTGCCCTCCTAATCCAGTACCATAGGAACTTAAAGAAATATCATTAAATAAACTAATAGTGGATCTACCACCAAGCGAAAAAAGTCCTGAAGAATTATAGTCAGATTCTTTCTTCTGAGCAATTACTTCTCCTAAAAAAGGTAAAAATAATAAAATGAAAAGGCTATTCTTTATCAATTTTTGAAATATTAATGGAGTAAACTGAATGATTGTTTATCATCTTTAATAAATACAAACCTGTATTCAAGTATGTTAAATCCAATTGATTTGGTCCTAAATAAAAAGATCCATTTAGAATCTCTTTTCCATCTTGTGAGATTAACACGTATTGAAATTGATCGTTTGCTAAGATATTAATTCTTGAAGATGTTGGGTTAGGATAAATATGTATGTTGTTGGTTAAATCGTTCAAGGAATTAATATTGGTTACTTCAATGTAGGATGTATCTCGTGAGTAACATCCGTTGCTGTTCAATACAGAATAGACTATTGCATGTGTTCCAACTCCGGCTAATCCAGGGTGAAAAGTGGTGCCAATTATTCCAGGACCGCTGTAGTTACCACCAGTAGGCATGCCTTGAGAAACATTAAAAGCCAAGTCATTTACAGATACGGAATCAATAACTTCCGAATATTCAGTAGGCATTAAAGTAAAGAAATCAATAAATGCGGAATCTTTTGAAGAACAACCATTTACATCGGTTCCTGTAACCACGTAAAAACCACTGATTGAAGGTATAAAGGGGATGTTATCAATCACATTATTATTCCAATTATATGTTTGAGCATTACCACTACCCGACAATGAAAAGGTGTCGCCAGGACAAATAATTTGATTTGGACCGGCATCAACGAATGGCAACGAAAAAGAAAGCAAGTTTTTGATTGCAGAACGCGATTTGCAACCTAATTCGTCTGTTAGTACTACTTGGTAATTACCTGGTGTTGGTGTCGTGATAGTTGGTGTTGACGAATTATTGTTCCATAGAACAACAGAAGGAGTCATTTGAGACGTAAATGACAAAGTTGCTACCGAACCAAGACAAATTCCGCTTGGACCATTTATTTGAACAGGACGATGTTTTTGTAAAATTAATTCGTGAGCATTTAATTTTCCGTTACCATAAGCAAAGTTTGGTACAATCCCCGTCAAAGTATCTGCTGAAGAACTATTTGTTAAGTCCAATAAAAAGTCTTGATAACTTACTTGTTTGCATTTCTGAAGATAAAGAACTGCTGAACCTGCAACAACAGGGGACGCCATAGAAGTTCCACCATTCTTGGAGTGAAAACCTCCTGGATCGATAAAACTATTGTTTGCGCTATTGCCAAGGTAGGCGAGGGGGCTGCTTCCAAAACTTACATCACCGCTTGCACTAACATCAGGCTTTAGTACCCCAAGCCTAGTCGGACCTTTGCTGCTCGATACGGCTAATTGACCTTTGACTACAGGAGTATTTATTTGTTGTGTATTCCCGTTTTTATCAACGTAAGAGGTGAGATTTTGTATATTCCCAACAGTTACGACTTTCTCTGAGCATGCCCAGGACGAAACAATAGTTTGCAAACTGTCAGGCATAATATAATTGACTATTGAGGGCATGACAGAATCAGGTGGTATTTGGGTAACAAAATCGCTACAGCGTTGCCAGGCTCCAGCCCAAATATCGTAACTACCACCGCCTACTGTTTCAAACCTGTACAAATAATTTAGGGAATCTATAGTGCGAAATACAGCTTGCATATGAAAATTCTGACCTACAATTTCTCTCCAGGTTTCTATGCAGGCAATGCGCTGGCCTTGTGTATTGTAAATTGTATCGTAGACTACAATACCATTTGTATCGCTCAATGCACTTCGAAAAGCCGTCCTCCCTACAAATCCGTAGGATGGTCCCGGTCTGTCAGCGCCATATGCAAATTGGTAATTTGACAAAGTAGTGTCTCCCCATAAATCAAAAAGAATCTTATTATTTCCTACATAAGTATTTCCAGGATTATTAACACTCCATACAAAAGAAGTGTCGGCAGTATTTTGATGACGCACATGGTATTTCCCAACACCACCTGAATTTCCTGCGGCACAAACAATAATTCGGCCTTGATTATCCAATAGACTATTGATTAGTTCAGCTGCTGCATCACGTGCATCGTGACTCCCTAGATACGATCCTAACGAAAGATTTATTACCGCTGGCTTCCCCAAGGAATCGGCTACTTTAAATATGTAGTCACATGCATCTGCAATTGTTAATGACCAATTCGGAAAACTAAAATTTGTTTCCACGACAACTACGTCTGCTTCAGGGGCCGCACCCTTATGCTTGCCATTTGCTCGCGCATTTCCCGTTGCAATTCCAGAAACGGTAGTACCGTGTGAGGTTCCTGTTTCTAAACTAGTGCATGAACCATTATTGATTGCAGAACTATCCCATACAATGCCGTAACCATAGAGGGAGTTGCTAGCTCCAGTAAACGTGTGGTCCCAATATCGCAACACCCTTGTTTTTCCATTTGCAAATTTGAAATCGGGATGATTAAAATCGATTCCTTGATCTACAATCCCTAACACAACTCCTTTTCCAGTGTAGGTTGTGTCAACGCCGATTCCTTGATGAAGTAAATTTATTTTATGTCGTGTAATTGCTGTATCTGCCAGTACATGAGGTGGTGAAAATTCAAAATAGGGATCAGACAACACGTTTTCTTTCACAAGTGTTCTAAAAACAGAGGCGTCAATTGTGAAATTAAGCCAATTTTCACTTTCATGCTTTATCTCTATCGACAGGGTTTTTAACAGTTCTCGATTCGATGTATTATTCCGAATTGCTGATGGGATTTTTCCTTCGTATGTCGAATGATTTATAAATTCCATCAAGTTTAAAGATTGTGAGTAACAAATCGACTCAAAGGCAATAAATAAAGTAAGTAGAAATTTATTCATATATAAACGTGTTCCTAAAGTTAGGTAAAATCGTTTGTTTCTTAAAATAATATTCTTACATGAATGTGAAATAACAAATTATTGTACTTTTGAATTCAATTTTTACACAGAATTATGAAGAGAATCACGACTAAAGTCAGCACGTTTATTTTTTCCATGAGTATTGGAACTTTTGCGTTGGCGCAAGCCATTCCCGGTACCTTAAATTGGTACAATGGTGAAGGAGTTGGTATGTATACTAACAAGGCATACAAACTTTTAAAGAAAAAAAAGTCTAATGAAGTTATTGTTGCTGTTATCGATTCAGGGGTTGATATTGAGCATGAGGATTTAAAAGGGAAAATTTGGGTGAACACCAAAGAAATTCCAAACAAC
>JBIJBD010000179.1:0-4493 GCA_044345395.1 Crocinitomicaceae bacterium
TCGAGGGGAAGGTGCCGTTGAAGCCGCAAAAAAAGGAGCCGTAGCAGTAATTATTCGTTCACTCGGACTTCCTATCGACGATCACCCACATACAGGCTCTATGCATTATGAAAACGGTGTGCCCAAAATTCCTGCTGCTGCCATTTCAACAAAAGATGCTGAATATATCTCATCAAAGTTAAAATCGGAAACCCTTTTCGTGAAAATAGCACTGAATTGCAAAGAATTCCCTGATGCACCTTCTTACAACGTTATGGGCGAATTAAAAGGAAAACTTTCAAATAATATTATTTCACTTGGTGGTCATTTGGATTCATGGGACACCGGAGAAGGGGCTCATGACGATGGCGCAGGGGTCGTTCACTGCATGGAAGCTTTGCGAATTTTACGCGAATTGGGCTATAAACCAAAGCATACATTACGCGTAGTTTTTTTTATGAATGAAGAAAATGGGAACGCTGGAGGTAAGGCGTATGCAAAATGGGCAAAAGAAAAAGGAGAAACACATCGCGCAGCACTCGAAAGTGACCGAGGTGGATTTACACCCAGAGGATTCTCTTGCGATGGCTCGCAAGAATTTGTCAACTTAATTTCGACATTTTCTGATCTATTTAGGCCTTATGACCTACATGTCTTTGAGAAAGGATATGGTGGTGTTGATATTGGACCATTAAAAAATGAATTTCCGGGAATTCCTTTATTTGGCTTTGTTCCTGATTCACAACGCTACTTCGATTTTCATCATGCACCAAGTGACGTTTTCGAAAATGTAAATGAAAGAGAACTGGCTTTGGGCGCCGCCAGCATAGCTGCTTTTATTTACCTACTCGACCAACAGCTTCCTTAATGGACAAAAAATTAGTCTATACCAAGCTGCTAATTGAACTGCAGGAAAAACAACGTTTTTTAATTAGTGAATTAAAAGCACTTACATCCTCGCTCGAAACCTCGTCCAAAAGCTCTGCGGGCGACAAGCATGAAACAGATACCGCTATGAATCAACTAGCGCAAGAACAACTGCACAAACAATTTGGTGCCGTTCAAATGCAACTAGATCTTTTAAATCAACTCAATCCATCGCCAACCCACACAAGATGTGCTTTTGGCAGCCTCGTACAAACATCAAAAAATTATTTTTTCATTAGTGTTGGCATTGGAAAAATATCCGTGGATAACTACGAAGTTATTTGCATAAACCTTCAATCGCCAGTTGGCCAACTTTTACACAAAAAAACCGTGGGAGAGGATCTCATTATTGGAAATGAACAGCATGAAATCGTGAAAATTTCTTAATTGTAGTTTACTAAATCACCTGATTTCAATGCCTCTGCAAAAGCATCACGCATTTTTTCTAATTTCAGCTTAGCCGATGGATCACCAGCAAGTGCTTGTACTTTCAACTTGTAGTAGATATCCATAGACTGACCGAAAAGATCTTGTTCTAGTTTCCCTTTAATTTCCATGATTTTGGAATTTACACCTAACAAGTAATGTTCAATCTCTCCAAGCTTTTTGAGCTCCTCTTCTGTGAGGTTTTTCTTTTTTAATAGTGAATGATATTGAGGCAACACTTGGTTGAGTAAAGCGATAAACCGCTCAAGTTCTTTATCAAGTTGACGCTTATTTTCTTTGAAATCACTCATTCAGTAGGAAAAGATGATTTAAAAGTAATAGAAATATCATAACATCAAACTTTTTCTATTTTTTTTAACAATTTTAAAGTATTAGATGAAGAATTGAGTAATTTAGGTTAATCTTCAAAAATCATTTATGACACCTTCCAATCACATTAATTGCCCAACCTGCGGTACGGAAATCGACGTTAACGATGGGATTTCTCGTCAGATTGAAATCGAGTTAAAAGAAAAATACCAAAAAGAACTTCAAGTTGAATTAAATCAAGTTGCACAAAAAGAGCAAAAACTAAAAGAGGCATTGGAAGCTTTCGAAGAGAAAAAACGTAAGGAAAATGAACTTTTTCAGGAAAAACTTGACAAAGCGCTTAAGGACCAAGAAAAATCGACAGAAGAAAAATGGCGAAAAAAAATAAGCGAAGAACAACAAGAACAATATAAGGAATTGCAGGACGAGTTGAATGAAAAATCAAAGCAACTTTCAGAATTCAACAAAGCCAAAGCTGAAATTGAACGATTGAAAAGAGAAAAAGAAGAAGTTAAATCGGCCGCCGAAGTAGATGCCGCGAGGAAATTAAATGAGCAATTAGAAGCTGAACGTATCAAAATAAAAAAAGCCGCTGATGATGAAAATGAGTTAAAAATTCGTGAGCTTCAAAAAAAACTGGAAGATCAACGCAATCTTACAGAGGAAATGAAGCGAAAACAAGAACAAGGCTCTATGCAATTACAGGGCGAAGTACAAGAATTAGCTATCGAAGAATTTTTAGCCACACAATTTCCACTGGATACAATCGAAGAAATAAAAAAAGGCGCAAAAGGTGGAGACTGCATTCAAATTGTAAATACCCGAGAAATACAGCAATGCGGAAAAATTTACTACGAAAGCAAGCGCACCAAAGATTTTCAAGCTTCGTGGATTGAGAAATTTAAGGCTGATATGAGAGAAAAAGGAGCCAATATTGGAGTTTTGGTTACTGAAGTGATGCCCAATGGCATGGATCGCATGGGTATGAAAGATGGAGTTTACATCTGTACGTTCGAAGAATTTAAAGCGCTTGCAGGAATTCTAAGAGAATCGCTTATCCAAGTGTGCCAGGCACTAGGATCACAAGTTAACAAAGGTGATAAAATGGTGATGCTCTATGATTTTTTGACCAGTACAAATTTCAGGATGCAAATTGAAGCCATAGTAGAAGGATTTTCATCCATGAAATCTGCTTTAGAATCTGAAAAAAGATCTATGCACCGGATTTGGAAAGAGCGTGAAAAACAATTAGAAAAGGTAATTTACAACACGATTGACATGCATGCTTCTATTCGTGGAATTGCGGGGAATGCTGTACAGTCGGTCAAAGCATTGGAACTATCGGAAGATCAAGATTTACCTGCTTTAGAAAACGAGCAAGATTAGGAATTATTTATCTGTCCAAGAATCTGGATTCTCGTTATCTTCAATGAGTTTTTTCCAATTGTAGTGGGGATCATCGGCATCAAAAATAATGTCTTGATACTCATCTGGGTGTATATCATAACGCGTAATCTCCTCTCCGGTGTAATCTTCGATTTCCGATAAAAGCGACTCTTCTTCTTTACTGCAAAAGGAAAGTGCTTGTCCTCGTTTGTTCCCCCTACCCGTTCGGCCACATCGGTGAACATAGTTTTCAGGATTTTCTGGAAGATCGTAATTGATCACGTAATCCATATCGGGAATATCTATCCCTCGGCACGCCACATCCGTAGTAACCAACACCTGATTTTCACCGTTTCGAAAACGATCTAAAATGGCAAAACGGTCTTTTTGTTCCATGCCACCGTGGAGCGCTTCCGTGGAAACACCTACCCGTTGCATCGCTGCCACCACTCGTTCTACCCGCACTTTTGTACGTGCGAAAACAATAAATTTTAGGTCAGAATATTCCTTCAGCATGTTTTCTAGGAAAAAGCGTTTGTCGTCCATTTCTACGAGTGCCACTGCATGTTCCACGTTCTTTGCCACAGGGTTTTTGGGGGAAATTTGAATACGGATGGCATCTCGCACTACGTCATAAGCCAAGGACTTAATTTTCTTTGAAATGGTGGCAGTAAAAAATAATGTTTGTCTATTCTTTGGAATTTTCTTCAGTACATCTTTAATGTCTTTGTTGAAACCAAGATCTAACATTAGGTCGGCTTCGTCAAGAATAAGGCAGGCCAGGCGAGAAATATCGATATGTCCTTGCGCAATGAGATCAAACATTCTTCCGGGAGTAGCTACTAGCACGTCAACGCGTTTTTGAAGTTTAGAAATTTGAGATTCTTGTTCAACGCCGCCATGAAGCCCAAGAATTTGTATGCCGCTGTCTTTTCCGATGTCTTGAAACACGCTGGCAATTTGTTTTGCCAATTCGCGTGTCGGCACCATGACAAGTACTTGCACTCCGTCGTTTTTTGAGCGTTTTTTAGAAAGCAACATGTGTAAAACGGGAATCACGAACGCTGCTGTTTTTCCTGTACCGGTTTGTGCCACTGCCATCACATCCTCGCCGTTTAGGATATGCTTTATTGCTTTGAATTGAATATCTGTAGGACGTTTGAATCCTAGTGCGGCCAATTGCTTTTTAAGGATATCTTGAATTGGAAAATCACTAAACTTCATAGGACAAAAGTACAGCTATTCTTTCATAAGGTAAGAATACTGGTTGGGTAATATTATAAATTTCAACCTGTCAAAAACAAACGATACAATCAATTGAAAATTGCAAACAATGATTCCCACAAAATTTACAACAAATACGTTCTCCTTTTGATGATTTATAGTATTTATTTATAACTTAGACAAACCCTCATGTTATGAGGCTTAGCAACCAAATGGTTGTT
>JBIJBD010000141.1:0-5962 GCA_044345395.1 Crocinitomicaceae bacterium
GGGGTAATCTTCAATTAATCGTTGTTTTTCATTTCCTGTAAGGTTAAGCGTATATTCCCGAACAAATTTTGATTCTTGATTTGGTCCCATTTCATTGTATTCTCGATATTCCACATCCATTCTTGTATGTCCCTTTTCATCATTTTCTAAACCGTAAGTCGCTTGCAAATCAGCAGGAGATGGCAATATAAAATCATCACCAATTTTCACTTTGTATTTAAATGTCTGAAATTCATAAATATCTGAAGGTTTATCATTGATATACAATACGGCGTCTTTAATTTCCATGTAATCACCAGGAAGTGCAACACAACGTTTAATGTAATTTTCTCTTTTGTCTACGGGTCTGTAGATTAGACCGAAATGCTCAATGAGTTTATTTTCCATTCCGTCCCAAGCCACTTTATCCTCTGCTAAACTTTTTCTTGCCTTAGAAGTCCAACTAGTATATTCATTGATAAATTTAGATGCATACTTTTGAAGAATGAGATCTCTCGCCTCCATTGTATAATATTGTTCAACGTAACCGGGATTCGACTTTGCTAATTGGGAGGTCATGAGTTGAATTTCATTGTCAAACTGATCAATAAAAAGTCGTTTTGCCTCGTTGATTACGATCCCATGATAATCATGTCCCATCAATCCGTTTGGCATTCTCGGGTCAAAAACAGCGGTGTCTCCTGAGGGATAATTAAATACCACTACATCATTTCTTTCAATTTCGCCAAATCCGGGTAAACGAAAATAACTTCCTTTTTCAAAAGTAGTGTACGAGGGAATATTAATGAATGGAACATTATTGTGAACCAAAGGATGGGAGAGAGGAGTAACAGGCACTTTTGGACCGTAAGCCAATTTATTAACGAATAAAAAATCACCTACCAGAAGGGTTTTTTCCATCGATCCTGTTGGAATTTGAAAAGGTTCAAAAACATAGGTGCGAATTATTCCAGCGGCAATTAATGCAAAGAGAATAGAGTCTCCCCATTCTTTAACACGTGATTTTTCTCCAGGTTTGTCTCGAGAGACCGCATCTAAAATGGTTGTAATTATATGGCCAATCACTGGAACGCACAGGAACAATACGATATGATCTCCCCATTTACGCTCCTCTGCTTCTTTTGTATTGGCCCAGTTAGTCTCTTTACCAAAAGAATTTTTATCAGCGATTACTTTCCAATAAAGATAGTAAGGAAAAATAATACCTTGCAGCGTATCAATAAACGAGTATTTTCCAAATCGTCGAAGCAGTGTTACATTTGCTACAATCATCATTACTAAATGAACACCTGGAAAAATTAACAGTAAGCTCCAATAAGGTTTTCCCAACGTGAACTTGTACAGTACAAAATAGTTGTAGCCTGGGACCAAAGCTTCCCATTTTTCTCTTCCCGCAAGAGGAAATATTTTCCACCACTGCGACAGGTAAGGATTAACGAGTAGAATAAAAAGATAAAAATAAAGAAATGGCATGATTATAAATTTAGTACATCAGACATAGTAAAGACACCTTTTTTATCGAAAAGGAATTCAGCAGCAAGAACGGCTCCTAAGGCGAAACCAGTTCTATTTTTTGCTTCGTGTTTTATTTCAAGACGATCGATTGGGGAATCATAGCATATTGTGTGAGTTCCTGGAACCTCAGGTAATCTAATAGCACGAATAGGGATTTCGTTTTTAGCTGCTATCTCATGTTCGATGAGCGTCCAATTCTCATAAGATTTTAAATTTTGTAACATCCCTTCCGCCAAGCTTACAGCGGTGCCGCTCGGCGCATCAAGTTTTTGCAAATGGTGAACTTCCTCTATGCTTGGCTCGTAATCTATTTGTGAGTTCATTAGTTTAGCCAATACTTCATTCAACTTGAATAAAATGTTTACCCCAACACTAAAATTAGAGGAGTATAACAAACTACCATTTTTTTGTACAACGCTATTTCTCACAGCATTTAATTCTTTTTGCCAGGCAGTGGTTCCTACCACCACAGGGATTGAAGATTCAAGGCAAGTGAAAATATGAGAGGTTGCTAAATGAGGTTGTGTGAATTCAATTGCCACATCTGCCTTACTTTGCATTAAAAGTTCCTTTGATAGGATATTTTTTGAAGAGAACGTAATGCAAATTTCGTGTCCTCTTTCTCGCGCAATTAGTTCAATGGCTTTACCCATTTTACCATATCCTATCAACGCAATTTTCATGTGAACAAAGATAAGGATAATTACCTAAAAATAAAGTCGAGTCTAACACCCGCAATATTCTTATTCAACATCGGTTGAAGCTTGAGGCTCACATCATCGCTTATATCGAAATTTAGAAAATGAGCTTCCACGCCTGCATCAACAATTTGTACACCATAGATAGCGAGTGTCAAAAGGATATATAAATCTCGGTTATTTAAGTATTGTTTTTGCAAGGAGATTAGTCCCAAATTGTCGTAATTTTCCCATGTCAGTGAAGGACTGTTTCCTGCCAATCGGTTGTAATATTCTTGTTTTACCTGATTTTGGCTGATATGATTTTGATATATAAAGTACGCTGAAGTCCCAAGACTAGCATAAATCAATGGAACTTTCCAATATGCTGATTTAAATTTTTTCTCACTAAGTCGAGCATTTCTTACTTGTCCTGCACCTGGTAAAATTGAAGAGTAGAGCATGCTTTTTTTGTAAGGATGCTGTTTTGTAACGGTATCTAATTGAGAAAATGAAAAATGGCAAGAGAGCAATAACCAAAAAATCGCAAGGGATTTCATTCGTTCATCAACAAATTTAACAATTTTGTGTATTCTTTATCATTTTTAAAGTGAAGCACAATTTTCCCTTTCCCTCTGTCATTTTTTGCAATTTCCACCTTCGAATGCATTTTATCTGTAAGGTGTAAGGCAACTGCTTCTAATTCAGAAATCACCGCTGTTTTTTTCGTTTGACGAGGAGTTGTAGACTTAGATTTAACTTGGGTTAATGATTCTACACTTCTTACAGATAATTCTTCTTCGAGTATTTTTTCGAGCAAATTTATTTGTTCTCCTTCATTCGTAATTGACAACAGAGCTCGTGCATGTCCCATGGTGATTTTTCTATCACGCACAGCAGCTTGAATAGCAGCAGGTAATTTTAATAACCTAAGATGATTTGTTATATCTGGTCTAGATTTAGAAATTTTAGCACTCAACTGCTCTTGCGTTAAGTCACATTCATCTATTAATCGTTGATAGGACAATGCAACCTCTATGGCGTTTAAGTTTTCTCGTTGAATATTTTCAACCAACGCCATTTCTAACATTGCTTGATCGTTAGCAATACGAATGTAGCAAGGAACCTCTACAAATCCGGCCAAGCTACTTGCCTTGAAGCGCCTCTCGCCTGAAATCAATTGGTAGCGGTCGCGTCCCATTTTACGCACCGTCAAGGGCTGAATTATACCATGTTCACGAATAGATGCTGATAGTTGTTCGAGCGCCTCTACTTCAAAGGAAGTCCGCGGATTAAAAGGATTTGCTTCAATTTGTACTATTGGAATCATGGCAATCCCACCAACTGGACTCTCTGTGCTTGAGGTAATGTCTGTCCCGGAATTTTGAAGTAATGCACCCAATCCGCGCCCCAAGGCTGGGTGCTTTTTCTGATTAGAGCTCATGGTCAATTTGAATGTTTTTTTCGTCGTTTCCAATCTTGGTAAGGTTATTCTTTTGTAATAACTCCCTTGCGAAATTCAAGTAATTTATGGAACCTTTTGACCCTGCATCATACATGATAATTGTATTTCCGTGACTTGATGCTTCACTTAATGTCGTGTTTCTGTGAATAACGGTATCGAAAACCAATTCTTGAAAATGTGTTTTCACCTCGTCAACAACTTGGTTGGCCAATCTAAGGCGCGTGTCATACATTGTTAAAAGCATACCTTCAATTTCCAAGTCGGGATTTAATCTGCCTTGTACAATTTTAATTGTATTTAGAAGTTTAGTTAATCCTTCTAAGGCAAAATATTCACATTGAACTGGAATCATTACTGCATCGGCAGCAACTAAAGAATTTACTGTAATCAAACCTAGCGAGGGTGAGCAGTCAATCAAAATAAAATCGTAAGCGTCTTTAATTTTCTCTAACGCACTTTTTAGTAAGTATTCGCGTTGCGGAAGATTGATCATTTCTAATTCTGCACCAACTAAGTCAATATGTGAAGGCAGTATATCTAGGTTAGGACTCTGTGTCGTTAAAATCACATCTTTTGGATGAACACCGTTTACTAAGCAATCGTAGATATTTCGAACGCTTTTTGGATCGAAACCAGTTCCCGATGTAGAGTTTGCTTGAGGATCAGCATCAACTATTAGAGTTTTATATTCTAAAACGCCCAAACACCCACCCAGGTTGATACATGTTGTGGTCTTTCCAACTCCTCCTTTTTGATTCGCAATTGCTATTATTTTTCCCATAGTTATCTTGGTAAAATTACGCTAAAAACAAGTGTGTAAAAAGAAATGGTTCCTTTACTTTTCAACGTGATATCTACAAAATGTGTTTATATCTTTAAACTTTACTTGTTAGGTTTTTCAAGTCTTCAACTCGTTAAAAATTTCACATACGATTAAAAAATGAGGTTTTTGTTAGTGTATTTGTTGAATTATTTGTAATATTGCACCCCCAATTCAACGGGATTTGAAAATTTGAAGAGATGAATGTTATTAGAGAAATTCAAAACGAATTGTACACTACTAAAGATTTCCCAAAATTTGGAGCAGGTGATACAGTGAATGTTTCGTACAAAATAGTAGAAGGAAACAAAGAGCGTATTCAGCAATTTCAAGGCGTTGTTCTTCAACGAAGAGGAGCGGGAGCTACTGAAACGTTTACCGTTCGTAAAATGTCCGGAAATGTTGGCGTTGAGAGAATCCTTCCAATCAATTCGCCCTTCATTGATGCGATAGAAGTAATTAAAAGAGGTGCTGTTCGCCGTGCAAGAATTTTCTATTTTAGAGAAAGAACAGGTAAGTCTGCTCGTATTAGAGAGAAAAAGAACTTTACTTCAGCAAAGTAATTTTTGTTAATAAAATATATTAAAAGAGGAATTTGTTCCTCTTTTTTTATGCCTTGAAGGTTAGGGTGTAAATTCAAATTCTGTACGTCGATTTCGCGATCTATGGTATTCGTTAGTGTTTGGGAGACTTGGTTTACTTTCACCATAGCCTATTGCTTGTAATCGTTCTATAGCTATCCCTTTGGAAACCAGGTAGGTTTTAACTTCATTTGCCCTATTTTGCGATAGAATTAGATTCAGTTGATCGTCACCGATGTCATCTGTGTGACCCTTTACAGTTACTTTGAGCGACTCATTTTTTATCAAATAGGAAGCAAAACTATTCAAGAGTGTTTTAGCTTTTGAATTCAACGCATAAGATTCACTGGTAAAAAAAACATCAGCTAAACGATAGGATTTACCTACTTCTATTTTCTCGAGAATTAATTCGCCAAGTTTTAATTTCGAGTCAACCGCTTGTTCTAATGATTCCTTCTCGATTACTTTGGCCTGGAACGCATAATTTTCTTTACTGATACTTACAGTAACATCTTGCTTATTGGAAACTTTTACTACCGCGGCAAATTTTCCGTCGTCTCCATTAAGTTTGAACTGTTGAGTTTCTCCGCTCTCATTGTAATTGATATCAATAACCGCGTCTTTAATGGGACTTCCATCTTCGTTTTTTAGATCACCTTTAATTATAATTACTTCCTGGGGCCGTGCCTGTTCATATAAATCAAATGAATAAATATTCCATTCACCTTCTTTTAAACTTGAAAAATAAGCTACTCGACCACTAGTAGACACAAAAATACCTAACTCATCATTAATTGAATTTATTGGAAAACCTATATTTTTTGGTTTTGTCCAACCATCACCGTCTCGACGAATATAGAATATATCCAATCCGCCGGCACCTTTTCTATCTATTGAGGTACTT
>JBIJBD010000096.1:0-9567 GCA_044345395.1 Crocinitomicaceae bacterium
TACAAAATAAAGTGTTTCACCGTCTTGATGAAAAAACGGACTTTTGTCTTTCCCGTTGGTGTTTATTATATCGAATGGGATAGCTTTTGACCAGGTCCCATCAAATTGTCTCTCAGACATATAAATGTCGTTGTCTTTAGAGCCATTTCTAACGGTTGTAAAAAAAAGAAGTTTACCATCTGAAGATAAAGTTGGTTGCGCCTCCCATCCATCGGGTGTATTAATTGCAGGACCCATGTTTTCTAGAGGGGACCATTCAAAATCATTTCCACCTTTTCCTTTTCGACGGTATTTTGAAGTATAAAGGTCACAATTTAAGTAATATTGATTGAAAACGATTTCTTTCTTGCAAGCACAAACAATCATTTCCTTGTTGTCTACCGAAAGTGTAGTCGTGCCGTAATTGAAAAAACTTCCGTCATTGAACGGAGCAGGAAGGGGTGTTCCATAGTCAAAGTTTAAAGTGGTTTCATCTTTGATAGCGAGGGTAAGTTCTTCTCGGATATTTTCGCTAATATCACCAAGGGTTTTTCGATCTACTTTTCGTGAGAAAAAAAGCAAGTCATTGTCAGGCGATATCATGGGAAAATACTCGTCTAGTTGAGTACTCACGTTTTTTACTTTGGAAGGATTAAACGGTACCGGGTTATTGAATAGATTTTTTTCAAAGATCAAATCATCTAAAACGGATTGAGCACTTTTCTTACGAGAAATAAAATCATCCTCGAGTTTGCCTAAATCATCCTCCGGAAAATCGATGTATTTTTGAAGATAGGGGATTGCGGCATCTTGCTCACCCATAGAAAGTAAATTTTCGGCAATGTTATAGTAACAGCAGGCATGATAGTTCGCACATTTTTTGATAGTTGCTTGGTAAAACAAGTTTGCTTTTTTTTGTAAACTATATCCTTCTTTTTGATTTCCCTGTGTGAATTTGCTTTGCGCATCTTTATTATTGAATTCTGCTAAATAGAAATATGTTTTAGGATTATCCGGAAAATCAACTGCTAATTTCCCTAATTTCTCCATTCGTTTCACTTGATCTTTTTCACTCAGTGCTTTAATGAACTTTTTTTCAAATTTTGGATTGATTTCTTGGCAATCGGTTTGTTGGGCAAACATTTGGTTGGTAAACCCGAAAACAATAAAAAAAAGATGGTTTTTTAACATAGAAAAACAGACAACTTATTATAGCCTAAAAATGAAAAAAGGTTACAACTGTTTAATTTAATTTTTTCAGGCAATCAAGGAGTATGGATATTTCTTTTTCACCAATATCTAGGTGAGTTACAAAACGGATCATTCCCGGACCAAATGGCATACAAAGAATCTTATTAGCTTTAAGTTGCTCAATTATTCTGTTTCGGATTTCATCATCTTTTACAACAGCGACAATGATGTTTGTTTCTACTGGAACAACATCTTTTACCCACGTTAAAGAGGACAATGTCTCGGCAATAAGTTTTGCATGAAGGTGATCTATTTTTAATCGATTAATGTTGTTTTTTAGTGCATACAACCCGGCGGCTGCAATGATCCCCGCTTGCCGCATCCCGCCGCCAAAAACTTTTCGTATTCTTCGGGCATTTAAAATTTGTTCTTTGGTACCTAAAAGTAGTGATCCTACAGGAGCTCCTAGGCCTTTTGAAAGGCAAATAGAAATGGTATCAAAATTCCCTGCATAGGTTTTATAATCAATACCAGTTTCCACTAAGGCATTAAAGAGGCGAGCACCGTCTAGATGCAAAGCAAGTCCATGTGCTTTGCAAAGAGAATTGATTTGAACGATATTTTCATAAGTATAAATTGCACCTCCTCCACGATTTGCAGTATCCTCAATACTAACTAATTGCGTTAGCGGGAAATGTACATCATGCGCTGGATTAATCCATTTTTCAATCGTGGAAGCGCTGACCCGACCTCTATCTCCTTCTATTGTTCGGATAGATGCGCCAGAATTTCTTGCGATTCCGCCTCCCTCATACTTGAATACATGACTCTCGTAATGACAAATAACTTCTCCACCAGGTGTTACATGAAGATTAATTCCAATTTGATTTGTCTGTGTACCTGAAGAACAAAAAATGGCAGCTTCTTTACCAAACAATTTGGCTGCGAAAATTTCTAATTCATTGACCGTTGGGTCTTCACCAAATACGTCGTCGCCAACAGGTGCAATCATCATATACTCCAACATTTCTTTTGTTGGTTTTGTAACTGTATCGCTTCTTAAATCAATCATCTGTGTATTTTTACAAAAATAATGGAACTGATGGATTTACTACCATATTGTATAATTGCAATCGTTGCATTTCTTGCAGCACTCAGTACATTTTTTTCTGGCTTTGGATTAGGTACTGTCCTTTTTCCGGTATTTGCTTTTTTTTTCATTCCGGAAATTGCCTTGGCCACAACAGCAATAGTGCATCTTATTAATGGGGTTTTTAAAGTAGTGCTAACTGGAAAAAATATTAATTGGTCGATTTTTTATCGCTTTGGTTTATTTGCGATTTTCGGTTCTGCAATCGGGGCGTATTTAGTATATGTGCTAGGTGATTTAGGTACATTTTATGTAATTTCTTTTAATTCAATGGCTAATCATGTCAACTACACACATTTTTTTTTAGGTGTGGTAATGATCTTTTTCGCGGTACTGGAGTTCTCCTCATTTCTAGAGAATAGGAAAATTGGTCGAATTTGGATTCCTCTGGGTGGGTTAATAAGCGGTTTTTTTGGTGGGTTTTCAGGTCATCAAGGTGCAATTCGTGCTGCTTTTCTATCCAATGCTGAACTAACGAAGTATGAATTTATAGCGACTTCTGCCTTCTTGGGGGTAATCATTGACGTGACAAGAATATCTTCGTATGCTCAGGAGCTAACTACATCTCTGCCATTTGCTTTAGTCGCAACAGGCGCCGTTTTTGCAATTTTTGGAAGTTTACTTGGAAATCAATTACTCAAAAAAACGGAAATGCGGATCATAAAGTGGGTAGTGGGAAGTTTTCTTTGTGCGGTTGGGACTCTAATGGTCCTTGGATTTCTTTAATTATCCTCGGGATTACGAGGGAATTTAGAAATTACTTTGAATCGTTTACCCTGTTTCTCTAAACACATTTCCCAGAATTTGTCATTTTTTGTATCCATTATCAACTCAGTCGAAATATTGTTCACAGGTAACCAAGAGGCTTCTTTGATTTCTTCTTCCAATTGACCTTCCGACCATCCAGAATAACCTATAAAAAATCGCACTTGATTTTTCGTGTAGGGATCAGATACAAAAAGCTTTGTTAGTTGATCAAAATCACCACCGTAGTAAATTCCGTTGTATAGACTTGTTGAGCCATCAATTCGATTGCCAAGTGAGTGAATAAAAAATAAATTTTCTTTATCAACTGGGCCGCCAAGACTTATTCGTGCTTGAATATCTGGGAAATTAGTGTCTAATTTATGCAAGTCAATGTCCAAATACTGATTCAAAACAAAGCCAAATGCTCCTTCTTTTCCAAATCCGCACAAGAGTACAACGGATCTTCCAAAATAGCGGTCATTTAAAAAAGGATCTGATATCAACAAACTGCCAGTTTTGACTTTTTCGTTGTTTTTAAAATTCAAATCAAATGGTTCCATACACAAAGTAAAAAAGAAATTACAAATATCTCTTTGTGTTCATTCGAGTATTGTAACTTTGTTTTGATGATTTATGGTGCAATAGATATAGGAACTAATGCGGCTCGATTGCTAATCGGCGAAATAATTACAGATAAAAAGAAATCTTTCGTTAAAAAAATATCTTATACTCGCATTCCTTTGCGACTTGGTGATGACGTGTTTATAGACGAGAAAATTTCCAAACAAAAGGCGGATGCATTTGTGAAAACCATGAAAGCTTTTGGATTGATTTCTGAAATTTTTGAGGTAAGGTATTTAAGAGCTGTTTCAACATCTGCCATGCGCGAGGCAAAAAATGCAGACAAAGTTATTCAACGGATTAAAAAGGAATCGGGAATAAACCTAGAAGTGATTTCCGGTCAAGAAGAAGCAGAAATAATTTTCAGTGCATTTGAGTTGTTAGATTTACCCGATGAGATTCCTTTTATTGTTGTTGATGTTGGTGGAGGTAGCACGGAAATAAGTGTATTTGAAAAGGGAAATAGAGTGGCGTCACGATCTTTTGATGTCGGTACTATTCGCATGCTAAAAGGGAAAGTGAATCCAATGGTATGGGGAGAAATGAAGGATTGGATCCAAACATTTGTTGATTTAAAAGATGAACACTTGATTTTCGGTACAGGTGGAAATATCAACAAAGTCCATAAATTGTTAAGTGAACATGACGCTGATGATATCTCCTTAGAGGATATGGAGGATTTATTTTCTAAATTAAAAAGGTTATCCTTAGAAGAACGGATGTCCGTATTTAAGTTAAAGCCCGATAGGGCTGATGTGATTGTACCAGCCCTAGAAATTTACAGGTATATTTTAAATGAAATTTCAGCTAAGAAAATCAGTGTCCCTAAAATGGGATTATCTGATGGAATAATTTACGATTTTTACAAAAAAGAAATACAAACGAACGAACATGTCGGTTAAAGTAGCTATACCAAAGGGAACAAGAGACTTCTTGCCAGATGAAGTTAAAAAACGGAACTATATTTTCACGACCATTCGTGAGGTTTTTGAGTTGTTTGGTTTTGAGCCTATTGAAACGCCCTCTTTTGAATTATCACAAACACTTTTGGGGAAATACGGAGAGGAAGGAGATCGTCTAATATTCCGTATCTTGAATTCAGGTGAAAAAATGAAAAAAGCGGATATCGAGGCATTATCAATGGAAAATTTACCAAGGTTTGCTAATTCGATTTCAGAAAAAGCTTTGCGTTATGATTTGACTGTGCCATTTGCTCGATTTGTTGTCCAACATCAGCATGAATTATCTTTTCCGTTCAAAAGGTATCAAATTCAACCGGTTTGGCGTGCTGATCGACCGCAGCACGGAAGGTATCAAGAATTTTATCAATGCGATGCAGATGTTGTTGGTTCAGATTCTTTATTATGTGAATTTGAGTTAATCCAAATTTTCGATATGGTTTTAGCAAAACTTGGGCTTCCGGGATTTACCATTAAAATCAACAATCGTAAAATTCTCAGTGGGATAGCCGAGGTATGCGGTGAAGAAAATCGATTAGTTGACCTTGTTACAGCTATTGATAAGTTAGATAAAATTGGGGAAGAGGGTGTTATTGATGAGTTGAAATTTAAAGGAGTCTCGGATGCGGCAATTGAAAAAATACGCCCATTATTTACTTTTTATGGTGATAACGAAGCGAAATTATTTTTTTTACAAGATTTCTTGTCAAAATCATCCATTGGTAAGCAAGGTATAGAGGAATTGAAATCGGTCGTTCAGAATTTTTCAGAATTCCCACTTTCAAAGGGTCTACTTGAATTAGATATTACCCTTGCAAGAGGTTTAAATTATTACACCGGTGCGATTTTAGAGGTTAAGGCGCATCAAGTAAAAATGGGAAGTATTTGTGGAGGTGGAAGATACGACGACCTCACGGGGCTTTTTGGCTTAAAAGGATTATCGGGTGTTGGGATTTCGTTTGGAGCTGACCGAATTTATGATGTTTTGACCGAATTAAACTTATTTCCTGTTGACTTGATTCATCAAAAAAAGATTCTCTTTGTTTGCTTTGATGATAACACCTTCACACATGCTTATCCTTTGATGAACAGTCTAAGAACAAAGGGGATAATTTGCGAGATATATCCCTCTCCAGCTAAACTTCAAAAGCAATTTAAATACGCAAATGACAAAAAATTCTCTCATGTTGCCATGTTAGGTGAAGAAGAAATAAAAAATAATTCCGTAGCTTTGAAGGACATGGTTACGGGTGAGCAGCGCACTCTTAGTCATGATGAACTGCTAACTAGTTAAGGTTGATGAAACTCTCTTTGATCATTTTTGCGGCAATATTAATTTGCGCATGTGCTGAAAAACCTACGTTGTGCGAGTGTATGAAAAAGTCTATAGACATCAACAAAGCATTGAACGATTGTAAAAACGATGAGGTAAAAATTCGCGCACTTAATGACGAAAATGAAAAAAAAATGGAAGGCTGCAATGATTTATTATCTGGACTTTCAGCTTCAGAAAAAGAAGAAATGTCTCAAGAAGCGGAGGATTGCGAATTCTATCCCGAATTTTTAAAACTTTTTGAGGTCGAAACTAGGAACAACAGCAAACAAGAGGTTACCAAATTTTAGAAACTTTAGTTTCTTTATTCCTCATCTTATCACCTTCTTGTATATTAAATGCTTCAAAAAATTCAGGACAATTTTTCAATGGTCCATTTACTCGATACATTCCAGGCGAATGAGGGTCAGTTGCAATCATTTTTTTCAATTCTTCGTCACGATAACTAATTTTCCAAAGTTGTCCATAGGCTATGAAGAAGCGCTGAGAAGGTGTAAATCCGTTTACTTTTTGATTCTTTTTAAATTCCTCTGTCATCGAATATGCGTAGTATGCCATGGTTAAACCTCCTAAATCTGCTATGTTTTCACCCATGGTTAATTCTGGATTTACGCAATGTCCTTCAATAGGGCAAAAAGCAGAAAATGTTTCACCCAATATTTTTGTTCTTTCTTCAAAGCTTTTTCGATCAGCCTCCGACCACCAATTTCTAAAGGTTCCATCTGCAGCAAACTTAGAGCCCATATCGTCAAAACCGTGCGTAAATTCGTGGCCAATGACCATCCCAATGCCGCCATAATTCACTGCATCTTCGGCATTCTCATCAAAAAACGGCGCTTGCATGATTCCTGCAGGAAAAGCAATCTCATTATTTAAAGGGCTATAATAGGCATTTACCATATGAGCGGGCATGCCCCATTTCTTTTTATCAACAGGTTTACCATATTCTGAAAGATTCTTTTTAGTTGCATAAGTAGCTATATTCTTAATATTCTGCAAATAGTCTGTTGCTGAAATGGACAATGGTGAGAAGTCTTCCCACTGGTCCGGAAATCCTAATTTTCTTCCAATAGAATTGAGTTTATTAACTGCTTCCGATTTTGTTTCTGGGGTCATCCAATCTAATTTATTGATCCGTTCACGAAAGACAATTAATAAATTGTCAACCATTGAATTCACCTTCTCTTTTGCTTCTTTAGAAAAGTGTTTTTCCACAAATAACTTTCCTAGAACTTCTGAAAAATAAGAGGACGTTATCTCGTCAATAGCCTGTTCGTTTATTGGTTTTTGAGCTTTTTTACCACTCAGTAATTTACCATAAAATTCGAAATTTAAGTCTACAAATTTTTGATCAAGGTGTTTTGCATAATTTCGAATCACTTTCCACTTGAGATATGCCTTCCAAGATTCAAGGTTTTCTTCTTCAATCATTTTTGCAAAATCTTGCATAAATGCTGGATTGCTAACAATAATTGAATCAGGAGTGTTGCAACCTAAAATATTCAAGTAATACCTTAAGTCAAAAGGTCTTATGAGATCGAGAACTTCCGAGAAGCTTTTTTTATTGTATGTTTTTTCAGGTTGTCTCATTTCAGCCGGCGAATACATTGCTTTCGCCATACGAGTCTCGAAATTTACTACAAGTTGAGCTGCATTTGTTGCTTTTTCAGTTGAATAACCAATTAACTCAAATGACTTAGCTACGTGAGATTCATAACTTTTAAGAATTTCTTTCTTATTTTCATTGAGGTAGTATTCTTTGTTTGGCAAACCGATGCCGCCTTGCCCCATGTAGCAAGCATTGGCATTTACATTTTTCATGTCTTGCCTTATACCAAAATTAAAATTTGCCGAAATCCCTTCTGTATGATGTTTTGCGATTAGTTCAACAAGAAAATCTTTCCGATTGATTAAATCAATACGATTAAGCTCAAGTGAAATCCCTTTTATTCCGTTTTCATTTCGTCGACTCATATTCAAAAAAGAGGAGTAATAATCACCTAAAATTTGTTTGTCATTGCCAGTTTGCTGGTTGTTTTTTTGAGCGTCTTCCAATATGGCAGTTAGTTTTGATTTGTTATTTTGATCTAATTCATTAAAACTTCCCCATTTTGATTCGGTATCTGGAATTTCGTTGAATTTTATCCACGAGCCATTGCAAAAATTAAAAAAATCATCTTTTGGATTCGTACGTAAATCCATAAATGTTGGTTGAATACTGTAACCTGATTTGATGGTACTTTGTTCTGCTTCTTTTATGCTCTTACAAGAAGATGTCACTAAAGTGATTAATAAGATGTTTACTATTAAATATTTCATAATTATTGTTTTATCATTTTAACATGTGGAATCCCATCTTCCAAATAGCGAATCGAAGTAGCTTCAAAACCATGGGTATTGTAGAACTTCTCGAGGTGCTCTTGGGCAGATAAAATTACAGCAACTTTCCCATATTTCGCTAAAACAAAATCATTACAAGCGTTCATCAATTGATGACCCAATTTTAAATTTCTATATTCAGGATCTGAAACTACTCTCCCGATAGATGGATTGTCGTAGGATATACCAGGTGGAATAATCCTTGCGCTTGCAATAATTTTACCGAATTTATCTTTAATCAAAACGTGATCACTTACTTTGTCTTTACCGTCTAGCTCTTGGTAAGGACAATTTTGTTCAACGACAAATACGGCAATACGTAATTGTATTGTATCGTGAAATTCATCAATTGTAAGTAGCTGATAATGTTTTATTTCAATATTCATACGTTATTAAATGCTTTAATCAAATATTTTTCCAGGATTTAAAATGTTATGTGGGTCAAATGCCTTTTTTATTTCTTTCATTAGCCGCATTTCGGTCTTCCCGAAAACGATGTCCAAATAGGGTTTTTGTACGAGTCCGATTCCATGTTCTCCGGAAATTGTACCACCAAGACGCGCAACTTCTTCAAATAATTCACGAATGGCAAACGTTAATTCATGTTGCCAAAATTCGTCTGACAAATTACCTTTCAAAATATTGACATGTAAATTCCCGTCGCCTGCATGTCCATAACAAACCGAATGAAAACCGTATTTTGCCCCAATTCGTTTTATATGTCCGAGTAATTCTGGTAAGTGAAACCTTGGAACAACTGTATCTTCTTCTTTATAAATAGACTGAGATTTAACGGCTTCACCGGCTTTTCTTCGTAAACTCCAAAGCGTATTTTTCTGTGCATCAGATTCCGCAAACAGAATTTCATCAGTTTCAAAATTTGATAACACATCCATTATTTTTTCGCATTCAGTCATCAATTGATCTGGATCAAACCCGTCCACCTCGATTAGCAAATGTGCTGCGTGATTTTCAGCTACTTGAATCGATGATTCACCAACAAATGCTTGAGTATAAACTAAGGCATCGCGCTCCATGAATTCTAGTCCACTTGGTGTAATGCCTGCTTGAAAAATAGCCGCTACTGCTTCACAAGCCTTTTGGGCATCGAAAAAAGGAACCAGCATGAGCAAGTCTTGTGTAGGATGCGGAATTAATTTCAAAACGATTTTTGTGATGATAGCTAATGTTCCTTCGGATCCTACAAC
>JBIJBD010000181.1:0-4464 GCA_044345395.1 Crocinitomicaceae bacterium
AATACCTGATCCATGAAGAACCGCATTGTAATCGTTATGAATCATTCTTCTACCGTATTTACCATTTGCATAATTGCCGGGTGAATTAAAGACTTCATTACCAAAAAATACAGTGCTCGGTTGTCCACTGTAAAGAATTTCATCACGAACAATAAATGTTTCTTGATAGCGACCCTCTTCCTCTATATTTTGTGTCGTTAGCCTTCGCTCTCTGGCTTTCATTTGTTTTTGTAAAGTAGACTCGAAAATAGGATAAGCAATAAAAAGAATTAATCCGGATAAGACTAATCCGAAAAAAATATTAATCCTATTGCCACTGTAAAACAAATTAATTAAAAATCCTGCAAGAATTGCAATAATGGAAATACGCTTTAGTTGAACAAGAACTAGAATAAAAATTATAATTGCAATTAAGATTAATACTCGTTTATATTTTGGATTTAAATATACAATCAAAGGACTTGCGACCAATAAATAGGCCATTGAATTTAGCCCCTCAGTAAATACATTACCAACATCAAAAATTTCTCCCGAATATGATTTTCCTTGAATATTAAAGGCTGAAGATATCAGAATATTTAAAATATATAGTCCTCCAATAAGCGCAATTGCATTTATCAGTTTTTTAAATTTATCTAGGTCATTGATGACAAAAAAAGAAATTGGTAAAATCAGCATCCAAATAATCGTTGATGCTAAATTGGACAACGAATAAATCATTTTTGACGAAAATAAAATCAATACACATAAATAAACAATGAATATATATAATAGACTAAATAGTCGTACAGATTTATAAACGCGTAAAAAAATATATCCTGTAATCAATAAAATAACTATTCCAATTGCTTGAGTTGCCACTGAGCCTCTTGGCAAAATCACTCCAATGCTCATAATGTATAAGAACATAAAGGGGAAGAATCTATATAGAAATTGAGTTGGACTCATTTTTAGGGTAGAATTCGATTTTCTAGTGTTTTAAACTGATTTAGTTTAGAATATTCGCAGTTTTCGTTACTCCATTTCGGTAATTCCGGATAGTTAGTGAAAAGTCCTTCAATGTATGAAACCATTTCTTCGAGTTCATTAATCATTCTACCAGAATTTGTTTTCAAAAGTATTTCTCGTAGTTCTTCTTGTTCTCCAACACTCAAAATTGGAGTGCGTGCAGAAATATATTCAAAGATTTTTCCAGTGAGATTTCCTTCTTGATGTTTATTTCTCCAGCAAAAGTGCAACAATAGGTCGGATGATTTTTGTAAAATTCTAACTTCATGATGGTTCATTTTAGGAAGAAACTCAATGTAATCCTCAAGTTTATTTTTTTGAATAATAGAAGATAAAAAAGCGCTTTGGGATGTACCAACAAATATCACTTTTAAGTTTTTCCGATGAGAATAAATTAACTTTTCGATTGCTTCAAAAAATAGATGAATGTCGTTATTTTTTGTATATATGTTTCCTGTGTATGTTATCGTAAAGGTTGAGTTTATAAGCGGTTTAATAGCTTCATACAAGGAAAAATCACATCCGTTGAGCAAAACATTAACTTTTTGACCTAGTTTAT
The DNA here is from genome assembly GCA_044345395.1 of Crocinitomicaceae bacterium. Classification (GTDB taxonomy): domain Bacteria; phylum Bacteroidota; class Bacteroidia; order Flavobacteriales_D; family Crocinitomicaceae; genus UBA952. Next base: position 1,568 of record JBIJBD010000181.1, read on the forward strand.
TTTCTAAGAATTTAGCGTGACCTTGAGACACACAAACAATTTCTGATGCCGATGTCAAAATATTACGTTCATAACCAAAATGGAAATTTGCCAACAACTTTTTTATTCCTTTGTTGGCATGGGAATAACTCATTAAGTCTCTGAACTCAGCAATCCAAAATAATTGCTTGTGATTCTTTTTTAATTCATAAGCGACCATATGAGGCGATGGCGGTGAAAAGCTTGAATAAATATATGTAATCTGTTCTTTTTCAATTAATTTGTTGGCCTGAATAATTGTGTTTTTTCTCCAACTTCGAAATCTTAAATCTGGCCACCATGATGCTAAATAGGGAATAAAAATCGAAAAAAGCTTAGTAACTAATTTCCTCAAAAAAAGATTTTTAATCTTAAACGTAAAATCAAAAGGATCCTTCCAATTAACTTGAATAATGTTTAGCCCGTTTAAATCAAACTCATCAGAAATTTTTTCGCCTTTTTGAGAACATGTGAGAACATGAACACTCCATCCATGGTCGGAAAAAAGTTTAGCATAGTGGTATAGTCTTAAGCTCGCCACTGAAAGTCGCGGTGGAAAAGTAACGGTGATAAATAAAATCGATCTATTCAAAGCTTTTTTATTTGATCATTTGTTTGTACTCATTTGCCCATAATTCAGCAACAGCTTCCCAAGATGAGATTGAATAGATTATGTTTTTATTCGATTCAAATTTCTGTTTTTCTTTCTCAAGATTTTGAATTATTCGTGTAATCAATTTTTTTAATTGATTTTCATTAATGGAATAAAAAAATAAACCTTTTGATTGTAGCCATTTATAGGGTAACCATTCACCTAAAATCATAATAGAATTTGTAAAGAAATGTTCCTGTAAAGAGCCGCTAAACGCATCACTAATTTGAAAATTTATTACGATGTCAGAACTTAGTCTGAGTAAACTTATCTCAGTTTCATTTAAAGTATTTTTAAAAAAAATTGTTTCAATCCCGGTTTGTTGAGCAGTAATAATAATTCTTTCTTTGAATTGATTATCCGCACCATAAGTAAGTGGTAGTATTAATACTAATCGATCTTTAAGTTGACTTTGTAAATTATTTAACTGATTTAGAATTACATGATGTTGTTGGCCATTGCTTGCATTGTATCCTACAAATACACTTATTTTTTCAGTCGGAATATTTAATTTCTTTTTTGCTTCAGTTTTTGAAGCATTAATTAAATTAATTGAATCAAAAAAACTATTTCCAAAAATTTGATATCCTAGTTTATCTTTTCTTTCAAAATATTTTTCCATTTTAGTGAACATCTCAACTGTGTTAAAGCGAATAATTTTAGAATGGGAAGTTATCGTTTTTAATTTTTGTTTCCGCTCATCAGTTATTCGGTAAGCATCTGATCCCCAAAAACTTATTTTAATATTTTTGTGGAATAACTTTCCTAATATTTGGTCATAAATTGTACTTAAATAATGGATATCTATGATTTCATATTTTGCTGATAAAGAAAGAATAATTTTATTTCGAAATAAGTAATATACAAGAACCCTTAATTTGGGGATCTTCAAAATAAGTTGAAGAAACCAATAACTATGTGATTTCTCTGAAAACTTAAATGTTCGAGTATTAAACAACGAGAGTTCAATGTTTTTGTTTGCTAATTTTTCCTTTAGCCTATGGAGCAAATTATCATGTTCCTGAAACTGATAAAGAATTAATATCCTTAACTTTTCCTCCAACGTTAAAAAGGTTTGATAAACATATTTTTAGCGCGTTTCGGTTGTAGTTTTCTTCTAAATGTATTGAGAAACTTTAATAGTATTCCATGATTACCGCATTTGACAATGATAAAACCCAAAACGAGATTCCAAAAACTATTTATGGAATATATCCATTTATTATTAATCCATGCATATTTTAAAAGAACTGACTGATAATCAACAAATGAACTTGACAAAATTTGATTAGCATTTTTTAAACTAAGATTATTCCCGTGTTTTCTGTAAATAATGTAAGGATTCTCACTAAATGAAAACTGAATATTATTAGTCAATAATTCAAGATGAAAAGGCAAGTCTTCAAAATTTCTTTTGGCATGTTTGAAATAATTCCCTTGTGTGAAAATATCAGATTTTACAACCAAAGTTATTGCCGGGATAGTGTTTCCTTCAAAAAGGTAATTCTTTATTTTTTCGTTTGATGATAATTTACGGGTAATCTCACTCTTGGGAATAAACGTTTTAGATGATTCAATAGTATCACTTTCAAATAACAAGGCCTTTCCTACGATGATTTTTGAGTCTATAAATTTAGAAATATCTTCTCTTAATCCCTTAATTGCTCCTGGATAAAGTATGTCATCTCCGGCAATTCCTTTTGTCCATTTCCCTTTAATATACTTGAACGTACCTTTTTTATTTTCGACTACACCTTTATTTTGTATTGAGGTAATTAAAATTATTTCGAAAAACAACGTTTTACTTTCTTGAATCCATTTTTCAATAATTTCTACTGTTTTATCTGTTGAACAGTCATCACTAATTATTACTTGAATATCTGTTGCAGCTTGGAGAGATAAACTTTTTAACAGTTCTTGAATGTAAAGAGATGAATTATAAGTTAGAATAGTCAATGTAATAAAACACGAATTCATCATCCAATCGTTCGATTTATCCATTTTTGAAGTAGGCCCATTCTAACGTACAAGTAAATCGAACTTCCTATTGCAATTAGACCTAAAAGCAGTGCGAAAATATAGGGTAAATTGAGGTTTTTTATTACGAATAAACCTCCAGGAATTATCAAACAGAGTGTAAACACCACGAAGCTTTTAGGCAAAATATAATTTCCAAATAATTTGATGCAAATTAGATGAGTTTGTATGGCATAATAAGCAAAACCCA
>JBIJBD010000223.1:0-3467 GCA_044345395.1 Crocinitomicaceae bacterium
GTTCCTAATGCTGGAGTCATAGTCGCCGTAGCCGTTCCGTCATTGCCTCCAGAACAAGAGACTAATGTGGTTGAACCTGAAAAGTTTGCAGGTGTATCACCAACAGTAACAGAAGCATTTGCAGTGCAACCATTCCCATCTGTCATAAAAACTGTATATGTTCCGGCAGTAACATTCGTTACCGTCTGAAGAGATGATGCTAAGGCAGGCCAGCTGAAAGTATAAGGTGCGGGAGAATTCGCTCCGGGTACAGCAGTAACACTGCCCAAACCTTGCGTACAAATGTCTGGGGTGGAGGTAGCTGTTAGGGATGGGTTTGCTACAGTAATCCATGTAGTATCACTCGTAATAGATCCTATAGAAGTACCACAAGCTGAACCCGACAAAAAGTATCCCGACGTACCAGCGGGAATTGCGTAATTTGGATTAGTAGAAGGAAGGTTTAGAACACCGTTGTTGTATGGAAATGTGGCCAATATAGTTCCTGCTGCATTACACGCATTCCAAACAAAATTGCTCCCTGGACTATTAACCATGATATAAGGGATCTGTGTTACAGTATAATTTCCTGTGTTGGTAGGGGAGGTAGGAGTATATCTTCGTCCATCTTGATTTGCTCCCCAAACTGTATTATTTCTTCCTGGAGTCGTGTGAGCAATTGTCATGGCATTATTTTCTGTTCCCTGTATTGCTAATCCACTATTCCATGTATTACAAATAGGTTTGTTTCCAATGTGGTATTCAACGATATTAGATGTTTCATATAAAATGATTGCCATATAATTGCACTGTGACGTACAGCTGAACATGTAAATATCTTTGTACAGAACCACAAATTTACGATTCGGTGCTGTACCAACTGTTTGATACTGTATTTGGCCACCTAGAGATGGGTTGATGTCTTGGTAGGTTAACATTGCCGAATTTCTTGCACCGGTTAATGTTGTGTTAGGAAGAGGTCCACCAGTCAATGACCAAGGGCAATATTGATTCGCTTGTGCTGTGTTAAACGATACCAAGCCATTAGATCCAATGACACATTGTGTATATGATTGACCATAAAAACTAAACGTGAAACCTAGATTTACTGTGCCTGACCAAACATCGTCTGATAAGGTAACGCTTGAAGGAGCATTCAAGAAAATTCCTGCGGATGTACCCGGATTTCCTCCTGTATTACAATTTGTGATGGTTACCGTTTGACCCGCACATATGGTTGCATCTTGACCTAAACAAAGAGCTACATTAGAGCCTGCATGTGATTTTTGAGAAAGAAAGAGTAAAAAGATGCATGTAAAAAGTACTATATATTTCATTTGATTTAGTTGGTTGCACATTAAACGTTTCGAAATTACTAAAAGTTGCCTTGGCTGGATGAATTTTAATCATTTTGTTTCATAAAACTTTTTAAAAAGTGTCAAAATGACACTTTAAACATTTGTCAATAGAAGCGTTATTCGAAAGAAAACTTAATTAAATTTGCCGCAGTTAACTTAAAACAACATTATATGTCGAATAAATTTCATGCAGAGATTGAAGCGTTCATGTCTCGGGTAAAAGAGAAAAATGGTCACGAACCTGAATTCCTACAAGCGGTTCAAGAGGTGGCGGAAACTGTGATTCCATTTATCGAAGAAAACCCTAAGTACAAAACAGCCAAGATTCTAGATAGAATAGTTGAGCCTGAACGAACAATTATTTTTAGAGTTCCATGGCTAGATGATCAAGGTAATATTCAAGTCAATCGCGGGTATCGTGTAGAATTTAATTCAGCAATCGGGCCATACAAAGGTGGATTAAGATTTCATCCTTCCGTAAATCTATCTATTCTTAAATTTTTAGGTTTTGAACAGATTTTTAAAAATTCATTGACGACCCTACCTATGGGTGGAGGAAAAGGTGGTTCTGATTTTGACCCTAAGGGAAAATCAGACAACGAAGTAATGAAGTTTTGTCAATCATTTATGACGGAGCTAGCTCGCCACATAGGTGCGGATACTGATGTTCCTGCGGGAGATATTGGTGTAGGAGGAAGAGAAATTGGCTATATGTTTGGACAATATAAGCGCTTAAGAAACGAATTTACTGGTGTATTGACAGGTAAGGCGAGAAATTGGGGAGGTTCTTTGATTCGTCCGGAAGCCACCGGATATGGTACTGTCTATTTTGCAAAAGAAATGCTCGCAACAAAAAAGGATTCTTTTCAAGGTAAAACTGTAGCTGTTTCAGGTTCAGGAAACGTTGCACAATATGCCTGCGAGAAAGCTACAGAGTTGGGAGCAAAAGTTGTTACTCTTTCTGATTCTGAGGGTTATATTTACGATGCGGACGGAATCAATCCTGAGAAACTAGCTTGGGTAATGGAATTGAAAAATGTTAAAAGAGGACGGATTTCTTCCTATGTTGAAAAGTTTCCTGGTGCTAAATTCGTAGCAGGAAAAAGACCTTGGGAAGTTAACGTGGATATTGCTCTTCCATGCGCTACCCAAAATGAATTAAACGGAGAAGAGGCACGTAATTTAATATCAAACGGAGTGAAGTGTGTTGCTGAAGGAGCTAATATGCCTTCTACCCCTGAGGCCATCACTGCATTCCAACAAGCTGGAGTTCTATTCTCTCCAGGTAAAGCTTCTAATGCTGGTGGTGTTGCAACTTCTGGATTGGAAATGTCTCAAAATTCTTTGCGTTTGTCATGGTCTAGAGAAGAAGTAGATCAACGTTTGCATGGTATTATGGTTTCAATTCACGAAGCATGTGTGAAATATGGAAAAAACGCTGACGGATCAATAGATTACGTAAAAGGAGCAAATATAGCTGGATTTGTTAAGGTTGCCGATTCAATGATTGATCAAGGATTAGTGTAATTTCCTTTTAATATTTATATGTAAAAAAGCTGCTTTTTAGCAGCTTTTTTGCGTTGGAAAAATAAAAATTATTAATTTTGTTTAGAATAATTCTAAATAATGAGCAGCAAATCAAATCCGTTTCTTGAAGATCAATCTATACCTTGGATGAAAATCGATGTAGATTGCAAGAAAACGAAATGTTGTAAAAAATATAAGAAAAAAGGTCAGGCGTGTAAAAAATGTCCGAAATTCGGCTAATAAACCTCTATTGTTGAAGAATTTTTTACTTTTCGTTTTATTTTATTTAGTTCTCAATCCTGCAAAAAGTCAAATTTCATCATCGCTTTCTTACAGTTTAACCTATTTAACTTCTCAATACGACGTATTCCATTCTATTTCCCACACGCTCACCAAAAATCGATTAGTTCTGAATCAAGAAATTAGTCTTGGGCATAAATATTTGATAGTTGGTGAATTTAACTGGAGAATCTGCAATCAAGTAGGAGTAATAATTCCTTGTTCACCACGTTTAAATGTTGAACTAGGAGGAGCAATAGGTTTTATTTCTCAATGGCGAAACCTCAATTTTTACCAATTGCAAGAAGATATTTATTTCACAAT
>JBIJBD010000182.1:0-4427 GCA_044345395.1 Crocinitomicaceae bacterium
AGCGAGGAAAGGTGAAAGAAGCTAAAACATATTAAAACAATTTGTCCAGTTTATTATTTAAAAAACAGGACATTTTTACTACCTTTGCTTCTGATATAAAAAAGTGAAAATAACTGAATACATAGCAATTACAATTGGTAGATTTCCGAAAGGATATATTTTCACCTATGATGATTTTACGAGTGAGGTGAATCAGAAACAAGCAGTCATTAAAGCACTTAATAGAATGGCTGCAGCTGGTAAAATTGCAAAACTTTCAAAGGGTAAATATTATAAACCTGAAACAACGCCTTTTGGAACATTACTACCAAGCCAAAAACAAGTTGTAAAAGACTTACTTGAAGATAGCGGAAAAACAGTTGGTTATCTGACAGGTTATAGTATCTATAATAAATTAGGTCTAACAACACAAGTAAGCAATACGATTCAAATAGGAAAAAACCAAGTTAGACCAAGCTTCAAAAGAGACACCTATACGATTTCTTTTATCAAACAAAAAAATACCATTACTAAAGAAAGTATCCCTATGTTGCAAATTTTGGATGCTATTCGATACATCAAAAAGATACCGGATTCGAATCCAAGAAATTCATGCTTGCGTTTTTTGCAGATGATAAAAGAACTCAAAGAGAAAGAGATTTCATTACTCATGCGCTTAGCCATGAAATATCCACCTGCCACAAGAGCTTTACTTGGTGCGATGTTGGACGAGAATAAAAACACATCCACAGAGACATTATACGATTCATTAAATCCTTTCACAAAATATAAATTGACTGGTGTTTCATCTGTATTATCTAATACTGAAAAATGGAATTTAATATGAACTTGCACCAAGAATCCAAATTATTCTCAGATACACTCAGAGCCACCGCACAACACTTGGGCATCAGATTTGAATTTGTTGAAAAAGACTATTGGATTACCCTAGTTTTAAAGGAACTATCCAGAAGTAAATTCAGTGTAAGTTCCGTTTTCAAAGGCGGAACATCCTTATCAAAAGGACACAACTTAATCGATCGTTTTTCGGAAGATGTTGATTTGGCAATTATAGATGATGGAAATAAATCAGGGAACGAGATAAAAACAATCATCCGAACGCTTGAAAAAGAAATAACAAGTTCTTTAACGGAAAGACCCACCCCAGGAGTAACAAGCAAAGGATCACGCTTTCGAAAGTCAATTTTTGAATACCCTACATTGGAAAATAGTAATTCGGCTAATACTATTATCGTTGAAATCAACTCATTCGCAAATCCTTTTCCGTATGAAAAAAAATCGATTTCAAGCATGGTGCATGATTTCTTAATTGCCTCTGGGAATTCGGATTACATCGATAGATTTGGACTACAGTCTTTTGATATCAATGTGCTAAGTAAAGAGCAAACATTACTAGAAAAACTCGTTTCCTTAATACGTTTTTCTTTTGATTCAAACCCTGTTGAAAGTACTGCTCAAAAAATCAGACATTTTTATGATATACACTATTTACTAAAGAATCCGCAATGTGCAGAATTCGTTGAATCTAAATCTTTCCAAATCCGATTCGAAGAAATTATTCAACATGATAGAGACATTTTTGACGAACCATTAAACTGGCAACAAAAAAAACTTATCGAATCACCCTTAATATCAGACTTTGACAGCCAATGGATAAAATTAAAGAGCACCTATTTATCAGAATTGGCTGCATATGCTTACAGACCAATTCCTTTTGAAGGTGATGTTGCAGAATCTTTCAAAAAACTAATAAAAAGAATTTAGAACATCAAGATTTGTCAAGTTTTTTGCTCAATAAACTTGATATTTACTTTAGTGTTTAATGATTATTTTGTCGCAAAAAAAGTAAATATTTGCGACAAATACGCTTTCTTTTAATCCCACAATTAATTCATATTAAATAGATTAAAACTACTCAGCTTTCCCAAGGGGGTCACGCAAAAGAAAACGATTTTGTAATTAATTATGTATTTCAAATAGGATAATTAACTCGTTTTTGTAATAAATCAATTTTGTTTTTCAATCCATTAATTCTGTCACAAATATTTGCTAAATTTGTGACAATAAACAAATGCAATTAGTTATGCAAAGCATTGAGGAACAGATAGAAAAATCAATTAAGTCAAAACCAAGAGGTTCACTCCTTTTTGGTGATGACTTTATGGAATTAGGTTCCTCAGATTCAATCAGGCAAGCACTTGTTCGTCTTGTAAGTAAAGGCAGTATTAAACGAGTTGCACATGGAATTTATGTACGTCCCGTAATCAGTTCGTACATTGGAGAAGTCATGCCCACAGCAGAAGATGTAGCACAAGGGATCGCAAAACGAGACAAAATTAAAATTGTTCCAACAGGGGTATATGCCATGAACATATTAGGATTAAGTACACAAATCCCGTTGAAATTAGTCTATCTTACAGACGGTGCACCGCGGGAAATCCAGATAGGAAATCGCACAATCAAACTAAAAAAAACTACTCCTAAAAATCTAATAGCGAAAGGTAAAACGAGCCGATTGGTAATTCAGGCTCTTCGTGAAATTGGACAACACGGAATCAATTTAGAATTAGAAAATAAAGTAATCGCTTTATTGAAAAATGAAGATAGTAAAGATCTGGAACATGATATTCCTTTAGCACCGGTATGGATTCGTAAAATAATGCAAAAGGCCCTATGATCAATTTCTTGCAAATACCAGATACAGAAAAGAGGAAGATTTATCAGGATGTCTCTAATAAAATGGGATTGCCACCACAAGCGATCGAAAAAGATGTTTGGGTTACCTTGATGCTTAGAATGATTTTTACATCTAATCATGCAAATCATTTTATTTTCAAAGGAGGCACTTCACTAAGTAAGGCGTTCAACCTCATCGATCGATTCTCTGAAGACATTGATTTAGGAATTGATAGAAAGTATCTAGGATTTGACGGTAATCTTAACCCTGGTCAAGTTCGTAAACTACGGCGCGCATGTCATGCTTACGTTTCAGGAGATTTGAAAAATCTATTGGAAAACCAGTTAAGCGCTTATGGTGTTGATACCGATTCTTATGAATTATTTGTTGAGAATATACAAGTTTCGGATCAGGATCCGGAAACGATTCAGGTAAATTTCAAATCATTATTTGATGAAGTTTCATATTTAGCCAATAACATTAAAATTGAGGTAAGCGCACGTTCACTGATTGAACCGAATCAGCGTGTTCAAATCCAATCATGGATTGATCAACAATATCCGGGAAATGCTTTTGTGACCGATCCATTTGAAGTGATTGCTACTGACCCAAAAAAAACATTCCTAGAGAAATTGATACTACTACATGAGGAATTTCAAAAACCATCGGTGAAAATACGCTATTATAGAATGTCAAGACATTTCTACGATTTGGATCAATTGCTAAATTCAAAATTTGGTAATGAAGCTATAGATGACAAAGAACTTTTTGAAAGCATCATTGCGCATCGTCGCGTATTCACACCTGTGAAAACAACCAATTATGATTCCATCGAATTGAAATCTTTAAACATTATTCCTCCAACCGAACACTTGGAGAATTACAAAGCTGATTATAAGGAAATGCAAACGAGTATGATCCATGGTGTTTCAAATGATCTCGAATCAATAATTGAAAAAATTCAAAGAAACCTAAGATAGAATAGGCAAATAAAATTCCATAAAAAAACCAACCTGGCTTCCCAAGGTTGGTTTTTTAAAACAGCTTTTTTTGTGAACGATTATTGCATTTTCACTTTTGCTTGTGAGAGCAAATCATAAAAGGTTGTAAGATCATCCTTGTCAATCCAAACATAGCTTTTACCATCATACTTTTCAAGTTTAAGGTAACTTGACCATGCCCCTTTACTCACGAAACACCCAGCTTCAAATCCACCTCTACTTTTAAAAGACACTTCGGTGTATTCTGTTGGTACTGTCAACATAACCTTCTCTTGCATTAATTTGATAGATTTCATTAACCCATCAATTTCATCCGTATCAAGAACCGCAGTTTTTGTATCGGTAGAATAGCTAGAAACAACATCGTACGAAAGTTTCAAAGCTTTTTGTTTGGCATTGGAAATTAAATCTGTGTACTCAATAACTTGGAGCTCACATTTTTTAATTGTTCCTATTGTGTAAAACACCTTTTGAATCAGTGTGCCTGATTTCGCCGAAAACTGTTCAGCATTACTTAATTCTTTTTCATTGTTTTGTTGTCCAAAACCAGTGATTCCAACAAATGAAATCATCAAAACTGTAATCATCTTTTTCATAACCTAAATTTTTAATTTCGACAAATCTCTATCCTTCGAGTGACAATTCAAGTCATTTAAAATCAAATAGTAAAATTTCTCTGACAACTAAGGTCAATCATTTGGTAGCTTGTATCATTTTGTGCTACTTTGTGCTCATATCACTATTTAACA
>JBIJBD010000046.1:0-15329 GCA_044345395.1 Crocinitomicaceae bacterium
CTACAAGTTTTAATTTACAAGTTGGCCCTCTTGGATTTGAACTTTATTCGGGAGGAACCATTTTATCTGTAGATAATAACTTAAACGATACGATTAATGATGTCTCATTTCTTTCTGGTGGAGTTTATAGTGTTTATGTACAAGCCGTATGTGCTTCCGACACTTCACAATTTGTTGGACCCTTTAATGTAACCATGCCTTTAACCAATGATTCTATTTGTGATGCGGAGACTATACCAGTTGATGGTGTGGCTTATGCATTTAACAATACAGGAGCAACAGTTGAAGCCTTGGATGTTGATGTTGCTCCTCCGGTTACCGGCGCTACTACCACCACTGGATGGGGGAATAATTTTATGAATAATACGACTTGGTTCAAGTTTGTAGCTCCACCTTCTGGAGATATACGAATAAATAGTACAGCAATCAATTTTAACGGGCAAATTGCTGTTTATAGTCCTAACAGCTGTTCGTCAATTATTGTCAATGACTTAGAAGGAGCAAATGATGATGCTATTGGAGGCACCAGTGTTGCCCCTAATTTCACTTTGTGTAATCTTATCCCTGGCCAAGAATATTACTTGCTGCATGATGGATTTGCTGCTCCTGGGAATTATTCCATTTCTATTTCTGAAATCAACTTGAATGCTGGATCAATTCAAGGAATAGTAAATGTATGTTATGGCGACACTGCGAATCTTTTCGATGGACTTACCCAATACCAACAAGGCGGAGTATGGACACAACAAATCCCAACGTTAGGGTTACAAGATAGTTTATTTATTACGATTGGTCTTGCGAGCTCAATCTACCCATTCACATATACATTAACAGATGGTTGTGCAACCGATAACGAAACAATTCAACTTGAAATTTACAGCCCATCAAGTGCAGGAGCAGACGGCGTACTAACTGTCTGTTTAAATGAACCATTTAACTTGCTTGCTGGATTAAATGGTAACGTCGATTTTGGAGGAAGTTGGTACAATAACCAGAATATACAACTCTCTTCTAGTTTAGATACTGCCGGAGTTGTAGGTGGTCAGCTTGACTATCAATATATTGTTTCTAATGGGGTTTGTCCATTTGATTCGTCTATTATTTCTGTATTCGTCGATGTTTCTTGCGATTACTTGGTTGGTCTAGAGGAATTAGCCTCAACGATTCAAGTATTTCCAAATCCGACAAATGGCAACTTTGAAGTGAGGATTTCTAAGCAATTGAATGCAGGATATATTTCAATTGAAGATATAAATGGTAAAATAATACGAAGAAATACAACCCTTAATTATGGAAGTAATCAAGTAGACATTTCTGATGTAATGAATGGGATATACATTCTTCGAATAAAAGTAGACTCAAGTGAGTTTATAACCAGAGTGGTTAAAAACTAAAGAGAAAGAGGGTCACAAGCCCTCTTTTTTGTTTTATTATGTTAGCTTTGTAATTCAATAATTCTTTCAAAATGAAACATTTCTACACTACTTTATTTCTTATTATTGCATCATTCACCTTAAATGCCCAATGCAATAATCTCAACGAATATGGGTTTGTATTAGCACCCACAACGGGTACAGCAACGATTTCAACCTGTTCTTTTCAAGGAGAATATTCTGTAATTGATGCAGTGGCAGCAGCGACCATTTACGAATGTGCAATTTCTGACGGTTCGTATATTACCATCAGACAAGGTTCTCCTGCAGGACCAGTGGTTGCCGCTGGAACGAGTCCATTGAATTGGACATCAACCGTTGCTGGACAATATTTTGCACATTGGAATATCGATGCAAATTGCGGAGTCGCCTCCAATTGTTTAACAACATCAATAAAATACATTAGCCCTGCTTTCCCTTGTTCAGGAGTTCCAGCGCCAGGAAATACAATTAGCTCCTCTGGAAATACGGTGTGCCCAAATGCCAACTTTAACTTGAGCTTGCAAAACCCGTTGTTGGGTTCAGGACTTACTTATCAATGGTACTCATCTACAGATGGGGTTAATTATTCACCTATTGCTGGGGCCAATGCAGCAATCTATTCAACTTCTATTTCTTCTGCGACTTATTTTTATTGCTCTGAAGATTGTTCCGGAAGTTCAACCAACTCTACACCAGTATATTTAACAATAGCCCCTTTTAATCAATGTTATTGCGTACCTCTTTATTTTTCTGGTACACAAGCAGGTGATTTAATTTCAAATGTGGAAATTGAAGGGACTACACTTGCAAATAACACCGGATTTGTTGCTGGAGGTCCTTCCTATACTTTTTTTACAGGACAGCCAAATTATACTGCAACTTTAACTCCTTCTAATTCTTATAATTTGAATATCTCAACCGGAGAATGGGGAAGTCAAGGTTATGCGGCGTGGATTGATTATAATGATGATGGTATATTTGACATAACCGAACGTATTGGTTTCACACAAGGAACCATCGGATCTGGATTTACAGATAATCAAATTAATGCTACATCCTCTTTTGTAATCAGTTTAGCTTGCACGCCCCCGGCCGGAAGTCATCGTTTGAGAATTAGAGGTGCCTATTTTGTAAATGGTGACTTAATAGATCCGTGCAGTGAATATGGATATGGAGAAACGGAAGAATATCAAATCACTATCGCAGCACCACCAGCTTGTCCATCAGCAGGACTCATGACAGGCTACACTTCAACGCAAACAACGGCATCTGTAAGTTGGGCCTTAAACTGTTCAAGTGCAAGTGTATTTAACATTGAATATGGTCCGCAAGGATTTACACCTGGAACAGGAACCTTATTAACAAATCAGTTGGTGACAATTGTGAATGATACCGCATCATTTTCATTTACTGGATTAACAGCCACAACAACTTATGATTTTTATTTCCAAGCAGTTTGTTCGGGTTCAACTAGCTCATGGTCAGCGACGAATACATTTACTACAGCATGCGGAAGCATTACTGCTTTAGGATGGTGTGAAGGATTTGACAATACATCATCGTCAGAACAATGTTGGTCGGTACTTAATGTTAATGGGGATTTTTCTTCTTGGGATACAAATACTGAATTTAACCAATTAAATGGCAACAATTGTGCTTCAATTTCTACAGACTTCAATGCTGGAGCCAATGACGATTGGTTAATCTCTCCACAATTAGTTTTGACAGGATCAGAGCTATTAAGTTTTAACTTTAAAGTGATTAGTGAAATTGAACCAAACGATTTAAAAGTTAAAATTTCAACAACAGGAAATGCTCCTGCAGATTTTACAACTACCTTGCTTTCATTGGATTCTATTGCAAACGTAGACTATGTAGACACAAGTATCAATTTAAGTGCATACGCGGGAAATGTTTACTTGGCATTTCATATCCCACCTGGAGGACTAGATGGCTGGGTACTTTATCTAGATCAAATTTGTATAGGAGAATGTTCAGGGTCTACGATCGCTGATGATAGCATACAAATTTGTGCGTCAAACAATTCCCTAGATTTAACTACAGTATTGAGTGTCGGCCAGAGTCTAGGCACATGGAATTTGCCAACAAACCAAAATGCAATTGTAGGAAACATGCTTCTTTTGGATAGTCTTAATCAAGGTTCCTATTCGATACAATACCTCGTCAATAATGTATGTCAGTCGGCATCAGCTATCGCTACTGTGGAAGTATTTTCCGAATCGAATGCAGGAATAGACAGTGTCGCTTTATTGTGTAAAGGACAACCTTTTGATCTTTTTGATGCACTTGGCGGATCTGTTAATCAAGGTGGCACATGGTATGATCCCAATAATCAAGTATTACCCTCTTCTAATATTCTTACTGGAAATTTTCCTGGACAGTTTAATTATGACTATATAGTATCGAACGGTGTTTGTGCAGCCGATACTTCTAATGCACTGATTGTGGTAGAAGATTGTGTGTGGTCTGGTATAGCTGAACAACAGGTGAAACAAATTTCATTGTATCCAAATCCTGCCACTGAATTAATAACGATTGAGTGGAGTGGTTCCGTGAATGTGCTAAAGGTTCTCGACGCAAGTGGTAGAATATTAACAAAGCATCAAGTTGAGCAAGGAGTCCAACAATATATTGTCCCCGTAAATTCATTTGAAAAGGGAGCTTATTGGGTAATTCTTGAAAATGAAAGTTTTCATTATGTGAAACCTTGGATTAAATAAATACAAACTTGGTTGAAAATTAGTAAAGGGCATTTTGAAAAAAGTGCCCTTTTTTTATCTTTACCAAATGATTTCCAAATTACCTAACGTTGGCACTACTATTTTCACTGTGATGTCAAAAATGGCAAATGATTTTGGTGCGATAAATTTATCGCAAGGATTTCCAAATTTTCCCATTGATTCTCAACTCGTTGATTTACTCAAACAAAAAGCTAATGAAAACAGCCACCAATATGTACCTATGTCTGGTTTGCCGGCCTTACTCGAGCAAATAGCGACAAAGATAAATGAGCGGTACATAAGGGTTGTAAATCCTGAAACAGAATTGCTCATTACTGCGGGAGCTACTCAAGCTATATTTACAACTATTCAGGCACTTATTCACCCGGGAGAGGAGGTGGTTTTGCTGGATCCTTGCTATGATTGTTATGAATCACCAATTACTTTAGCAGGAGGAAAACCGGTTCATGTAGCCTTAAATGAGCAATATGCACCTGATTGGGAAAAAATTAATGCAGCAGTTAACGAAAACACGAAACTATTGATTAGTAACAACCCCCACAATCCTAGTGGAAATATGTGGGGGACTAGTGATTGGGATATGCTTGAACAATTATTGAACAAATACCCAAATTTACTCCACCTTTCAGATGAGGTTTATGAATATATCGTTTTTGAGAATAATCACTTATCTGCACACAGGTCACCTTTATTAAGAGAACGATCAATTATTGTTTCTTCTTTTGGAAAAACATTTCATATTACCGGTTGGAAAATAGGTTATTTGGTTGCGCCAAGTTATCTCATGAACGAAATTAAAAAAGTGCACCAATTTTTAGTATTTTGTGTAAATAGTGTGGCTCAGCATACGTTAGCGGCATATCTTGCAATTACTAATTTACTTGATTTAACAAATTTCTATCAACAGAAAAGAGACTTGTTTAAAAAAGCAATGGAAAAAAGTCGCTTTACCTTATTGCCTTGTCATGGCACGTATTTTCAATTGGCATCCTATGAACAAATTTCGGAAGAAAGTGATATTGAATTTGCCAAAAGATTAGTTAAAGATTTTGGTGTTGCTTCAATTCCTGTATCTGTTTTTAATGCCAATATGTTCGATAGAAAACACCTTAGGTTTTGTTTCGCTAAAACGGATGAAACACTCATAGCTGCAACAGAGATTTTATGCAAGATTTAAAAATAGCCCTCCTGCAGTTTGATCAGGTATGGGAGAATAAACGCGCAAATTGGGACAAGATCGAAAAATTACTTCAAGAATTTGAATCCGGTGATTTATTAATTCTCCCTGAAATGTTTGACACTGGGTTTTCAATGAACACCGCGTTGGCAGAGGATTGGGGGAAAGAAAATTCATCGCTTTGTTTTCTGAATAAATTAGCGTCTCAATATCATTGTGCCATTTATACTTCATGTATGGTGAAAGAAAATGGATCATTTATTAATAGAGGTGTTTTTATCAAATCAAATGGCGCTTTTGAAGTTTATGACAAGCGCAAAGGTTTTGGTTTGGGTGGTGAGGACTTGTATTTTCGATCTGGGAGTTCCGAAACTATTGTCGATTTTAAGGGCTGGAAACTTAATTTGCAAATTTGTTATGACCTTCGCTTTCCTGAACTCATTCGAAACCGAATAATCCATGAACGACCGGCTTACGATGTCTTGATTTACGTCGCAAATTGGCCTGAAAAACGCGTAGAACATTGGAAAACGTTATTAAAAGCGCGTGCCATAGAAAACCAATGCTTTGTTCTAGGGGTGAATCGTATAGGAAGAGATGGTAATTCGTTAAATTATTCAGGTGATTCGATTGTATACGATGC
The DNA here is from genome assembly GCA_044345395.1 of Crocinitomicaceae bacterium. GTDB lineage: Bacteria > Bacteroidota > Bacteroidia > Flavobacteriales_D > Crocinitomicaceae > UBA952. The sequence continues at coordinate 5,998 of JBIJBD010000046.1, forward strand.
GCTTGGAAACAACCTCGTTGGCACCGAACCAAAAGAGCGATTAATTTATACGATTCTCAATTACAATGAATTAAATAATATCCGAACAAGCCTCCCGTTTTTAAAGGATCTCTAGGAATTATGAGCAGTTTGTTGTAATTTTGAAACGAAAAATACATTATTTATGAAAAAATACGTATACATTTTATCAATTGTTGCTTCAATGAGCGCTAATGCGCAGAAAGCACCTAGGCAATATTCATTTCAAGACTTGATGAAAGTTCCTGCTTTAGGAATACAGCAACAACCATTGGAAAAAGAACTTGGGATAACGTTGTGGTCAGATGATTTTTCAGACACAAGTACCTGGGTAATAGATAACTCTGGTCAATCTGGAATTGAATTTGGATGGAATATTAATGCGGCCAATGACGGCTGGTGGGCGGCTAATGGAATAAACTCTACCTCTGATGGTAATTATGCAGAACTTGTTAACGGCGATCCAACGGCTTCTCCGGCTACTCAAGCATTAAATGTTGTATATACCCTAACGACTGCACAGCCAATAGATATTGCTGCATTAGGAGGTACGAATCAAGTCTCTTTGCAGTTTTTGCAATATGGCGCTCGTTTTAATGACCTACAGGAAGTGTTGATTTCAACTGACGGAGTGAATTTTACATCCGTTGGAAATAATTCAGATTTACCCGTTTTATCCTCTGCAGGTGGTTCTGCATATACCAATCCTTCTTTAAAGACCATAAACTTAGCCACCGTACTTCCAACAACTCCTGCTCCAATTTGGATACGATTTTCCTGGACAACTGCTTTTCCTGGTTCTGCCTCTAATGCAAACGTTTGGATTACCTACGGATGGTACATAGATGATGTAAAAATTGTGACTAATCCGGGAAATGATCTACAATTAATGAGTTCAACTTGGGGAACAGCGGGGTTAAATTATTATCAGATACCAACTACACAAGTTGCACCAATCGATTTTACGGCAAAAATATTTAACGGCGGAACAAACACACAGTATAATACGGTGCTTAATGTAAATGCAAATTCAGGTTTGTTTTCTTCAACCTCTGTGCCTACTAATATTGCCCCGTTAGACTCTGCTGAGGTGCAAACTTCTACCTCTTTCACCCCACCAGCAAGTGTGGCAAGTTATACTGTAGTTCGTTCAATTTCCTCGGATTCCACAGATGATGCCCCTTCTAATAATGCCATGTCGAATATTTCATTTGCGGTAAATAATTTCATTTATGCACGAGATAACGGAACTGTAGCTGGTAATACTAACAATGGAGCGGACGGCTTTGAAGCTGGGAATTTATATGATATATTTCAAGATCAAACTTTAAAAGCAATTAATGTTCGACTAGCTGGAGGAGGTTCAGGAACCACTGTTGGAACGGAGATATATGCTAAATTGTATTCAATTGACCCACAAACAGGAGACTTTGTTTTTGAATCAGAATCTGATCCTTTTATTGTTGCTTCTAATAATTTAAACACGAATCTTGTGATGCAACTTCAACCTTCTGTAAACCTTGTTCAAGGAAATACATACCTTGCCGTGGTGGGTTCGTTTACTGGTGGTTTACGCGTGTCAAATGCAGGAACTTCTGAACCTCAAACCTCCTTCTTTTTTGACGCCGCTTCTGCAACGTGGTTTTACCAAACATCAACGCCATACGTGCGTTTGAATTTTGATCCTTCTGTGGGAATTGATGAGGAAATAAATTCCAATATTTCTTGCATGATTGCACCGAATCCGTCACATACAAGTACAACGCTTACGCTCGAGGCGAAAAAAAGTGGTCAAGCGTTTATTACACTTTCTGATATGTCTGGAAAACAATTATTTGTAGTTTCTCCATTTGTTTCAGAAGGGATTAATAAATTGAATTTGATGACAGAAGAACTTCATGCCGGCGTTTATTTTGTAAATGTGGATTTCCAAGGCACAACCAAGACGATGAAACTTATTAAAAAGTAAGGAATAGTTCTTAATTTCAACCCCGCCCAAGCGGGGTTTTTTTATGCTTGATTTTGAATTAGGATTTCTTGGTTTATTTGTTACGTGCTTTTTAGCGGCTACCATCTTACCTATTACATCTGAATTATTTTTAGGCTCAATGCTGGCTTTTGGTTATGATCCAATTTCTTGTTTGGTGATTGCCACTTTAGGCAATACACTTGGAGGTTGGCTAAACTATATCATCGGGTTAATTGGAAACCCAAATTGGTTAATGAGAATAGGTGTGTCTCAAGGGCAAATTAATACCTGGGAAGGGAGAATTAAAAAGTATGGAAGCCAATTAGCTCTGTTGTCTTGGTTGCCAATTGTAGGTGATGTAATTGGGGTAGCATTAGGTTTTTTTCGCGTCAATTGGTTCGTGTCCTTTGTCTTTATTTTGCTGGGAAAATTTCTTCGTTACTTGATTTTAGTGATGTTTTTTTTATAGAATCCAAGAACTTCCTTTATAGGATCAATTCCATTTTTAAGTTGTGTAATTGTTGGTTTAAGAAGGACATCAGGAACAATTCCAGATGTTGTTGCATCAGCGGTTACTAACGGAGTGATTTTAACGGTTGACATGTTAAATGGAATTTTAGAATGTTTAAGTTTTAATTGAACTGCATCGCCAAATGTTCCTTTATGTCCACCCATACACATTTCTCCATATAAGACACCTCGTCCTGTCGTTTGTATCCATGAACTAAACATAACGGATGCAGACATTGATACACCATTGATAGCCACACTGACTTTTCCCCGATAGGCTTTGCGTGATACTCTACTGTTGTTATCGTAAAAAAGTTGACAGTTCGTGCCATTTGGGCTTTCAATATAATGCCACTCTTTCGCAATTAACGTATCGTTTGGATAACGTTTGAGATAACTTCTATATCGGTATTTTATCCACCAACCAATAGATGAGAACCTGTCCTCCTCCGAACGAATAAAGTCGTAGCGTTCCCGTTTATCTGTATTCGAAGTATCTAAATAACTAATTAAGTAATTCTTAATTGAAACGTATCCTCCAGAATTTCCGCGAAGATCAATAAAAACATGTGGAGATTTTCTCAGGTTAACCTCTTTAAAAAACTCATCCAATATCCTTCGCATGCCGTTATTCCCTTTAGCTGAAAAAGAACCCAATTGTAAACAGGCTGTTCCTGAAGAATCAAACCAATACCAAACAGCTTCTTTTGGATTCCATTCGTTATCAAACAAAACCGAACGTAGGGTGGTACTTTGAAGTTTTTTTTCAAGTGTATCTCCGGTAAAGTCAACCAATTTGAAAGTTAGAAATTCTCGATTTTTGAGGTGGTAAAAGTTATAGATTCGAGAAACAAGCTTTAACGCCATTTGATTGTGTGCTTCCGAAGCCATTCCTTCTTTAAATGCAAATTGTTTAGCCTTATCAAGTATAGTTGAGATAGGAATGTTATCAATTTCCAAACATTCAGTACCACGGGGAATAATGTCCTTGAAGCATTTTTGTAAATAGAATTTATCATTAATTTGTTCAAGGTAAAATGGGAAAACGCGTTTAACATGACTAAATTGGGTGAGTACTAGCGGACTTATGTTCGTGTGAGAATCATTTAAGTATTGTAAGAGAGTACTCACAATTTCTATGAATTCAATGGTTTTTAGAGGTGTTGAACAAGTTGAATTTACTTCAGCGAATAAGCTATCTACTTGTTTTTCTGTTTTATAATAAGTTAGCTGAGGATGTATGGTGGTTAATTGAGTACGGAGTTGCTTCAAATCTTCTTTCATGCAGTGCACACTGATCAAATCTTCGCTGTTGCGCAAAAACAAGGGAGGATGTTTACCACAAACCGTTTGTCCAAATGAAAATTCGGCAAGTAAAAATAAACAGAAGTGAATATGCCAAGACAAGACTTTCCTAGGAATCATTAACTTTGTATATGCTCAAAAGTAAGTTTTTCCTTTTAATTGCAATTAGTAGTTTTTTATTTTCTTGTAGTGAAGATGAAAAGGATATTCAATTTTGTGAATGTCTTAAGCTTAGTAAAACACTGAATGAAAAGAATCAACAGGTCATTAAAGAAACTAGAAAGAGTGACTCCTTGGTATTTGTTCTCAAAGAGCTCATCTCAGAAAAACGTCGAATATGTAAGCCCTATGAGCAAATGTCTGGCGAAGAAATGATTGCGCGAGAAAAAGTATGTGAATAGAACAATTTTTTATAAATTCGTTATTCAATCACCACTTACTAACTATGAAAACAGTCCTCATTGCCGGAGGCACAGGTCTAATAGGGAAGACTTTGTCTAGCCTATTAAATCAAAAAGGGTATCGTGTTTACAAACTTACCCGTAAAGCCAAAAAAAGAGGTCATATTTATTGGAATCCTGTATTACAGACTATTGAAGGTCGAAACCTTGATAAAATTGATGTTATAGTCAATCTAATTGGTGAAAATATTGGAGAGAAAAAATGGACTCCTGAAAGAAAAAAGGCATTGCTTGAATCAAGAGTAAATGCCACTCGATTTTTATTTAATATCCGGAAGAATTTTCCTAACCTTACTTATTATGTTGGGGCTTCAGGGATTAATTGCTACGACAATAATCAGGCATTGATGCCTCATGTTGAAACGGACCCTTATGGCACTGATTTTTTAGCTGAGTTGGTCAAATCTTGGGAGGAAAGCTCAATGTTATTTCAACAAGACTATCCAGGAGCTATTTTACGTATAGCTTCGGTATTGGATAAGCGAGGTGGAGTATTAACTAGAATGAAAACTCCCGTATGGTTTGGCCTTGGCTCTCCTTTAGGTACAGGGGAGCAATTAATGCCATGGATCCATATAGATGATTTATGTGAGTTGATTGTACATTGTATAGAAAATCAGCTAACAGGAACCTATAATGCAGTAGCTTCCTGTGATTCAAATAAAGAAGTAATGAAAACCTTAGCAAAGGAAATGCGAAGGCCATTCTTCATGCCTAAGATACCCGCAAAGATTTTTAAATGGCTCTATGGTGAAATGTCTATTTTAATACTCGGAAGTGTTAATGCTTCAAACGAGAAGATAAAATCAACAGGATTTCAGTTTAAATACCCTACAATTGCACAAGCTGTTAAGCAGTTGTTAAGTAAAAATTAAGGTGCTTAAACTAACAAGCTACTGGTTAAAAACTTTGCAAAAAATAAAGTGATTCGGAGCTAAAAGTGCCTATCTTCAACCAAAAACCAATCGGATGAGGAAGAAAGATAAAATTTATGTACTCGACACATCGGTCCTTTTGCACGACCACGACGCAATTACAAATTTTGAAGATAATTATGTTGGCATTCCCATTACAGTTTTAGAGGAACTGGATAAGTTTAAACTGGGTAACGATACAAAAAATTTCAGTGCGCGAGAAGTCATACGCTTTATAGACAGGCTTTCTGGTAGCGGCTCCTTACAAGAATGGATTCCGATTGGCAAAGGACTTGGAAAACTCAGGGTAATAATGGAAACAGACCCAAAGCAAGTCAATGCCGAACACATATATTCCATGGGAAAAAATGACCATAAAATCATCAATGCGGCATTATATCTAATGGAGCAAGAGCCTAAAAAGACGGTAGTATTAGTCACGAAGGATATCAACTTAAGAATTAAAGCTAAAGCACTTGGTGTTACTGCCGAAGATTATGAAACTGGTAAGGTAACGATCCATGATCAAGAGACAAGCACCTATGCCATTGATGGCGTGGACTCAGATATTATTCGTGAAATTTTCACCAAAGGGTACATTGATGAACAAGGTATTTTGGGAAACAAAAAAGTAGTAAATGGCTATTATATTTTAAAGAATGGAAAGTCCTCCTCATTGGCATACTATAATCAAGCTACAGATAAAATCGAGCGCATAGAAAAGGAATTTGTCTATGGAATAAAGCCTAAAAATGCAGAACAAGCGTTTGCACTTCACGCATTAATGAATCCGGAGGTAAAACTTGTTGCTCTTCAAGGGGTTGCGGGAACCGGCAAGACACTATTAGCATTGGCCTCTGCGCTAGAGCAACATAAACAATTCAATCAAACAATTTTGGCCCGTCCAATCGTACCGCTTTCGAATAAAGATATTGGATTTCTTCCAGGTGATGCAAATGATAAAATAGGCCCGTACATGGAACCTCTATGGGACAATTTGAAATTTATAAAATCTCAGTTTGGAGAAAATGAGAAAAAACACAAAGCCATTCTAGAAATGCAGGAGTCTGGAAAGATAATAATTACACCTTTAGCGTTCATTAGAGGTAGAAGTTTGTCAAACATTATGTTTATAGTGGATGAAGCTCAAAATCTAACCCCCCATGAAGTAAAAACGGTCATCACGCGTGCAGGCGAAAATACTAAAATTGTCTTTACAGGCGATGTTCATCAAATTGACACACCCTACCTAGATGAGAATTCTAACGGGTTGGCATACTTAATCGATCGCCTGAAAGGGCAGCGATTATTTACTCATGTGAAACTTGAGAAGGGCGAACGTTCTGAACTTGCTAATCTTGCAAACGATTTGCTCTAAGACTATCCATATAGTAAAAGGCCAATAGAGAAATAAATAAAGAGACCCGCCACATCGTTTAATGTTGTGATGAAAGGTCCCGTTGCCAGGGCAGGGTCAATTTTATATTTGTTAAGCATTAATGGAATGAGGGTGCCAAAAATAGCGGCAAATAAAATCACGGTAAAAAGAGAAATACTTACAACGAATCCCAATTGTGCATTCTCAAAAATATAAGCAATACCAAAAATTAAACTTGCCAATAAAAGGCCATTTAAAAGTCCAACGCCACCTTCTCTGATAAGCTTTGGCATGATTTTACCTAAATCTTTGTCTCCTCGCGCTAGAGATTGTACAACAATTGCGGAAGATTGTACCCCTACATTCCCTCCCATGGCAGTTATTAACGGAATAAAAAAAGCTAAGGCAGGAATTCTTGTAATACTGTCCTCAAAACCTGAAATTACTTTAGCACCGAGTATACCACCCATCATCCCGATAATCAACCAAGGTAAGCGTGCCGAAGAAATCCGCCAAATACTAGCGTCTGGCTGTACAGGATCGGAAATACCAGTTGCTAATTGAAAATCTCTATCCGCTTCTTCTTTGATGTAATCTACAACATCATCAAGTGTTATACGCCCTACTAATTTATTTTGATAATCAACAACGGGTACAGACACTAAATCGTACTTTTCCATGACTTTGGCTACTTCTTCTGCCGAGTCACTAGCTTTCACAGAAATTATATTTTTAGATTGGTATAAATTGGCAATTTTTGTCTTTGCGTGAGCAAAGAGTAACCTTTTCAGCGATAAAACACCCAACAGGTGATTGTTCTCATTTACAACAAATATATTGTATACTTTTTCAACGTCCTCGGCCTGCTTTCTTAACTCAACCAATGCACGCGTAACTGTCCATTCTATCTCTGCTTGAAAAAATTCTTTTTGCATTAAACCCCCCGCTGTATCCTCGTCGTAATTCAATAAATCTACTATATCCTCAGCCGCTTCATCATCCTCCATTTGGGAGATAACCTCTTGGATTTTATCATCCGATAATTCACCTAAAATATCTGCAGCATCGTCGGAATCCAAATTTTCCAGCTGATCAGCGATTTCCTTTGTCGATAATGAAGACAAAAATCGGTCTCTCACATCTTCATCAAGCTCCATTAATATATCTGCTTGAACCTCTTCCTCGACTAAAAAGTAAATGAATTTTGCCTCGTCGTTATTAAGTTTGTCAATTATCTCTGCAATGTCGGCGTAGTGCAATTCCAATACATGCTCTTGAATCCAAGAAACATCTTGCTCTGCTACCTTTTGGCGCAGTATATCCAAGAAGTCATGAGTTAGCTCAAAACGCATGGTAGATTTTTATTAAAACAAACGTAATTTTCTGGATTAAGTTCCAATAAAACACACAATGTTAATCTTTACACAATCCTTGGATTAAATGAAATGTTTCATGCGCTTGTATGATCTTTGTTTTTAACACTATTTTTTTTGCATTCTTTTTAACCAATTTATCCAATTCATCACAATCTCTCACTAATTTCAACATAGCCGCGTTTATCTCAGATTTTTGAAAATTAACGGGAATAACAGACTCTTTCAATAGAATTGCTTTTGCCAACATTTCACCACTTCTCGCCTGCAGTGGTAAAAAATCGTCCTTTTCAGCAGGATGAAAAGTTTGAGACATCACTTTATGAAATTCTTTAATTTCTGGCCAAGTATCATCTGCAATCTCTTTAAGTAGTGGATCATTAAGAGCAGTTAAATAGTTCGTTGAAACCATTTGCCAGTCAATCAATTTCCATATACTGTTTAAGTAGTCACCGCGTTTGTTTTGATATTTTAAGTAATAGGCATGTTCCCAAACATCTACTCCTAAAATTGGAATTCCACGATCTTTTGCAACATCCATGATAGGATTGTCTTGGTTAGAAGTGCTGGTAACTTTAAGTTTTTTATCTGGTGTAACAATCAACCATGCCCAACCAGAACCAAAATGTTTGGAAGCCGCAGCGCCCAATTTTGATTTTAATGTGTCAAGTGATTTAAATTCTAGCTCAATAGCACTTTTCAATTCGGCAGAAATTGCTCCTTGTTTATTCTCTGGCGCTAAAATTTGCCAAAATAATGAGTGATTATAATGCCCACCTGCATTATTTCTTACAGCATCAGAACGCAATCCAGCATTTAGAAGCAGTTGATTTAAAGAAAAACTCTCCAACTTAGTACCACTGATGGCTTTGTTTAAATTATTGATATAAGCCTGGTGGTGTTTAGTTAAATGAATTTCCATGGTCTGAGCATCTATATGTGGCTCATACGCATTGTATTCAAAACGTAAAGACGGCAACGAGTATTGTTGTGCAATCGATAGGGTAACGAAAGAAATCAAGAAGCTAGAAAGGGCAATAATTTTCATGACAAAGAATTTTAACAAAGTTACGTAATCTCGGAGCATGAAAAAATGAGTAAACTGACCTTTTTTGTTAAAGATCTTGAAGATCGACCATTCGCATGGATATAAGAGCTTTAAGCACTCTTTCACCGATTTCCGGAACATCAATATGAATGAGATAAATTCCTGATGCAATTGGAATATTTGCATGGTTAGTGAGATTCCAATCCTGAGAAGTAACCTCGGAATCTTTATTGAATGTTTTTACCAATTTACCACTTACAGTGTAAATCTTGATGGTACATTTTGTCGGTAAGTTCGTAATCTTCACTCGTGTATCCAATCTGTTGCGCTCATAGTCAGAGAATGCGTAATATGGA
>JBIJBD010000183.1:0-4387 GCA_044345395.1 Crocinitomicaceae bacterium
CTGGATGCGAGGATATAAAGTAAGGTATCAACTGTTGTTTCAAATGATGCTTCTCCGAAATTTTATCATATTTTTCCTTAAATTTATGGAAATATTTAAATGAAGGTTTCCTCATCACACGTAGGGTAGCATCTGCAGTGTGTTCAGGCGCCACTTTCAATCTCCCACTCACATGTCGCGTAACGACTTGCTCTATATATTCGTCGTGATTTCCATCTTCATTGTTTTTATTGAAGTCGTCAACTAATAAATCGTAACGAATTCCCGAACCTACAAACGCTTTTTTAACTTTCGGGTGTGCGTCAACTTTTCTATACAAGGCCGTTAAGGGTTTATGGGAAGTATCTAGATTATTACAAATCACCGGATGTATGCAACTTGGCGAAGTGCATCGAGCGCAAATTGCTTCGTCTTTCCCTTTCATCTTATACATGTTTGCTGATGGGCCACCTAAATCGGAAATATATCCTCTAAATTCTGGGTGTTCTACTACAGCTTCAACTTCCTTTAATATTGATTTTTCACTTCTTGAGGCAATAAATTTTCCCTGGTGTGCGGAAATAGTACAAAAACTACATCCCCCGAAGCATCCGCGGTGCATATTAATGGAAAATTTAATCATTTCATACGCCGGAATGGTGCCGCGTTTTTTGTATTTCGGATGTGGCAATCTCGTGTATGGCAAATCAAAGGATTTGTCTATTTCATTTTCCGTCATTGTTTTGTATGGCGGATTAATTACCAATACATTGTCCCCTATATGTTGAATGATTCGATTTGCTTCCCATTTATTAGACTCAACCTCAACAATTTTAAAATTTGCGGCATAAGCAATTTTATCAGTAAGACATCTCTCATGTGATGCCAATTCTATTGTTTCCCAATGTTTATTTTTTGGCAGCGGTTGAGTTGACTCCTGTAAAAAAGCAAATTGATTCAACGTTTTTGCATGATGAAAAGGAATACCCTTTTTCAACATTTGTAAAAATGATCTGAGCGGTTGTTCTCCCATGCCGTAAACCAATGCATCGGCTTTTGAATCTACTAAAATAGAAGGCGTAAGGGCATCCTTCCAGTAATCGTAATGCGTTACTCTTCGAAGCGAAGCCTCTATTCCCCCTAATAGAACAGGTACATCAGGAAAAATTTCTTTTAGAATATTGCTATATACAACTGAAGCGTAATCTGGCCTAAAACCCGCTTCTCCTCCTGGTGTATAGGCGTCTGTAGAACGTAAACGTTTATTTGCTGTGTAATGATTTACCATTGAATCCATGCAACCAGCAGTAACTCCAAAAAACAGTCTAGGCTTTCCTAATTTCTTGAAATCTCTATAGTCGTCTTTCCAATTCGGCTGAGCCACTATTCCAATTTTCAATCCTTCGTCCTCTATTATTCTTGCAACCACGGCAGTTCCAAACGCCGGATGGTCTACGTATGCATCACCGGATATAAGAATAACATCAAACTCTTCCCAACCTCTTTTTGCTGCGTCTTTCAAAGACATTGGAATCCAATCGGAAATTGGTCGTTCGTTATTCATAAGGTAAAGGTACTTAGAAAATGTGTTGGATAAAAAACATAATAATGTATCCGAATGTTTAGTGCCTATGTTTAACTTTACAACTTAAAATTTTAAATTATGTCATTCGAACTACCAAAATTACCTTATGCTTATGATGCCTTAGAGCCGCATATCGATGCACGCACTATGGAAATTCATCACACAAAACATCATCAGGCATATACAACGAATTTAAATAATGCAATCGCTGGTACCGATTTAGAAGGTCAGTCTATATTGCACATTCTCCAAAATTGCAAGGATAAGCCTGCTGTAAGAAATAACGGTGGCGGTTATTGGAACCACAACTTATTTTGGGAAATTATGAGCCCATCAGGAGGTGGCAATCCTGTAGGAAATGTTGCGCAAGCAATTAATTCCACCTTCGGTTCCTTCGAATCCTTTAAAGAGAAATTTGCAGCGGCAGCAGCAACCCGTTTTGGATCGGGATGGGCATGGCTTTGCGCAACAAATGGAGGATTAGAAATTTGCTCAACAGCCAATCAAGACAATCCACTTATGGGCGAAGGCTGTCAAGGAACTCCCATTTTAGGATTGGATGTTTGGGAACATGCCTACTACCTAAATTATCAAAACAGAAGGCCAGATTATATTCAAGCTTTCTTCCAGGTAATTGATTGGAACGTTATAGAAAATAAATTCAACGAGGCAAAATAATTATTTTGCCTTAATTTTAACGAACAATTTAATTTTAGGCTTGTTTTCTTCGTATATTTATACTTATGCGAAAAAAAACAAGCCTTTTTATTTTTTCACTTGTTATGGTGATCAGTATTTTATCTTGCAAAAAAAAGAATATTGAACCACAACCTGACCCCATACCAAATCCTCAGGACACTACGGGTGGAGGGTCGATCACATTAGATACCTTGTCCACTTTGGTAATAAATTTGAGTGGTATGCAAAACACCAACGGCAAGGTTAATTTCGCACTTTACAATAGCGCCAGTAGCTTTAATGATCCGAATCAGGCTTTGGCAGAGCTTTTCCTAAATTGTACAGGACCAAATATGACAATCACAATAGATAGTATTATTCCTGGCGAGTATGCATTTGCCATTTTCCATGATGAAAATGATAATCAGCAAATCGATCAAAACTGGTTAAACATACCTACCGAAGGATTCGCGTTTTCAAACAATGCAATGGGTTCTTTTGGACCACCTAGTTGGACACAAGCAAAATTCAACATTCCTAATTCAAGTATAACCACTCAAAATATCACGCTCAATTTCTACTAATCTTGCATGAGTAATCGTTGAACATATTTACCAATAACATCGAATTCTATATTCACACTGTCACCAACTGAAAGGAATTTGAAATTCGTATTCTCAAAAGTATATGGGATTATACAAACAGAAAAAGCGTTTTTTAGAGAATCTACCACTGTTAAACTTATTCCATTTACGGTAACAGAACCTTTTTCAACCGTAATAAAATCACCGGTATAGGAAAATGTAAATTTCCAACTTCCATTCAACGCTAGAATTTGCGTGCATTGTGCAACTGTATCAACATGGCCTTGTACGATATGACCATCTAGTCTTCCATTCAATTGCATACAACGTTCTAGGTTTATTTTAGAACCTATATACCATTTGCCAAGGTTGGTCTTTTCTATTGTTTCTTTAATTGCTGTAACCTGATAAGTTGATCCATTCAAACCAACGACGGTAAGGCAACAGCCATTGTGAGCAACACTTTGGTCAATCTTTAGTTCATGAGTAATTGGACTGAACAATTCAATATGCATATTAGATCCGTCTTGTTGTAATGAAACAACTTCTCCTAATTCTTCTATTATCCCTGTAAACATTTATCAAAGTTAATGAATATGCTAAATCATTTCGCGTATATCTTTTATGTTCAATTGAACATTGGTTTGACCATTGAATTCATTCATTTCCAAGGTATATACCATTTCAAAAGGCAAACCACTCGCGACTTCCAATTCCTTATCTGCCATGCCAAAACCAATAGCGTCGAAAACAAGATGACTTTTTGGTTGACGAACTCTTAATTTCAAGTGTTTATCTTTAAGAACCCTAGAATCGATAGCGAATAAATTTTGTGTAACAAACACTGGCTTCATATTTCCTGGGCCAAAAGGTTCAAAGGCATCTATTGCTTTTTTTAACCGAGGAATCTTAGCAGAAAACTGATTGCAATATATTTCATGAAGATCCAATTTCAAGTCAATATTTTGCTCAGGTATCATGAGTTGATCTATTAAATTTTTTTGAACATATTGTTCAAAACACACTTGAAATTTTTCTAGGTTTGTTTCTTTCATTGTTAAACCCGCCGCATGTTCGTGTCCACCAAACTGTTCCAACAAATCTTGGCAATAAACCAATGCATTATAGAGGTTAAATTTTGAAATGCTTCGCCCTGATCCCGTGAGATAACCATTAGATTTAGTCAACACAATTGTTGGGCGATAATATGTTTCAATTAACCGAGAAGCTACTATTCCAACAACACCTTTATGCCAATTGGGCTGGTATACCACAGTAGATTTTTTATTCTTAAAGGTTTTGTCTTGAGTTATTAACTGATGAGCCTCCTGAGTGATTTTCTCATCTAATTCTCGTCTTATGAGATTGTCATTATTTATCGCTGTGGTCAATTCAAGAATCGTTTCTGATTCGTTGGAAAGCATCATTTCGACGGCGTGCATGCCCGAACGTATTCTACCAGCAGCATTAATTCTTGGAGCAATAATAAATACCACATCTGTTAAGGTAAAAGGCAATTTTTTAGATGATAATTCCGCTATTTTCTGTACAAATAATCGTG
>JBIJBD010000234.1:0-3131 GCA_044345395.1 Crocinitomicaceae bacterium
AATAGACTAGTCTACTATCCATTTATCGTTAAACATCTCGCCTTTTATTGTTACATCTTTTGTACGAGAATAATCCTCAGCAGCTATCATCATTTGTTCTTTGGTATCTCTTCGAATTAGTATGGAAGATGAACCTTGTGATTTGACTTCAATATAAAATCCGTTCTTTAGTTTGGCTGGTCGTGTGGCTGGTCTACCCATTTGTTTTGTTCTATAAAAGTTCACTAATATAACAGGTATTATTAACAATTGTTGTATATTATGAAATTTTGTGAAATAAAAGTTTTTTACAATCGTATTGAATTTGCTTTATGTGAACTTAATTTTGCACATGATTAATTTTGAAAAACTCAGTTACTATTTACCACAAGGTTTCCTATTTCAACAGGTGCATTTACAAATCAATCGTGGAGAAAAAATCGGACTTGTTGGAAAAAATGGAGCGGGGAAATCAACTTTATTGAGGCTCATCTCACAGCAAATCAAACCTTCAGAAGGTAGTATACATTTGCCAAAAGAAACAAAAATTGGCCATCTCACCCAAGATATAGTCATTGACACAAGCAAATCATTGTTTGAATTTTTAAACCAATCAAATAGCCAACTAAATCACATCCGAACACGGCTAGAAGAGATAAACACTCAACTTGTTACGCGAACAGATTATGAGTCTCACGAATATTTAGGGCTCTTGGATGAATTAAGTGACCTAAACCATTCTTTCCAATTGATTGAAGGATATAGTTGGGAAGAAAGAATTTCAGAAACGTTAAAAGGTCTAGGTTTTCAAGAAAAAGACTTTGAAAAATCCCTAAACACTTTTTCCGGTGGCTGGAAAATGCGCGCAGAACTTGCCCGAATATTAGTGAACGCCCCGGATATTATTTTGCTGGATGAACCTACAAATCATCTTGATATTTTATCGATTAGCTGGTTAGAATCTTATTTACAAAAATTTGAAGGAGCAGTAATCATTATATCTCACGATCGACTTTTCCTTGATAATGTGACAAAAAGAACGTTAGAAATTAGTCTTGGAAAAATACTAGATTTCCCTTTTCCCTATTCTCTGTACAAAGAACGACGAGCTGAAGAATTGGAAAGAACGCAAGCTGCTAAAAGACAACAGGATAAAGACATTAAACACACTGAAGAGCTAATTAACAAATTCAGAGCTAAAAGTTCAAAAGCAGCCTTTGCACAATCTTTAATAAAAAAACTTGAAAAAACTGAACGAATTGAACTTGAAAAAGATGTAGTATCAGGCATTAAAATCACCTTTCCCTTGAGTGTACAACCAGGAAAATGGGTGCTTTCCCTGGAGGATGTTGGTAAATCATATGGAGAGAATGAATTGTTTTCCAAACTAAATATAACTGTTGGACGTGGCGAAAAAATCGCATTATTGGGACCAAATGGCGTTGGAAAATCAACACTTTTAAAATCCATCACAAAGAAAATTGATTTTGATGGAGAAGTGCTTTATGGCCATAATGTCAACATGACTTATTTTGCTCAAGATCAAGCAGAACAATTGGACAAGCAAAAAACCGTCTTAGAAACTGTTGACGACATCGCTGTTGGCGATATCCGCAGAGATTTAAGAACTATTCTTGGTACGTTTTTATTTTCAGGTGAAGATATCGACAAAAAGGTGAGTGTTTTATCCGGCGGGGAGCGAACTCGTCTTGCCCTTTGCCAGTTACTTCTGAGCCCATCTAATTTTTTAATCCTAGATGAGCCCACAAACCATTTAGACATTCAAAGTAAACAAGTGTTAAAAAAAGCACTTTTATCGTATGAAGGAACATTCATAATCGTTTCTCACGATAGAGAATTTGTTGACGGGCTTACAAATCGAATTTGGGATATTGAAAACAACTCTTTAAAAATTCATCATTTCACACTTAATGAGTATTTATCCTATAAAATGTCTGATAAAACTAAAGGAAGTGCGGCAACAAAAGAACCTGAAAAGTTAAAAAACCAAACAACCTTAACAACAGCTCCTAAATCAAGTGAAAAGACTCAAAAAGAAGGTAAAGAGTTACAACGTATTGAGAATGAAATAACAGTAATCGAGCGTGAAATTGAGGTTATTGAAATGGAATTATCGAATTTAACGTATGCATCGGAAGCCTATTCAACTCTTTTGACCAATTACGATGTAAAAAAACAAAAATTAGATGCTTTGATGACAACATGGGAAAATCTAATAGATACTTAATTTTAAGGTCTTATTTTTTTCTTTCCCTAATCATTCGTCTTCTCTCTTTTTTCATTTTTCTTCGAACATCTTTACTTTGATTTTTTCGATGCAAACGGTAACGTTTTTTGATGTATTTCTTTGCTTTTTTTATTTCTTTAAGGGTTTGACGCTTCGCATGGCTATCTATACTTTTTTGGTTCTTTGCAGTACTACATGAAAAGAGTAACAATAAAAAAAGGAATAGTAAATTCTTAAACATTCGGATATTCAGAAGATTTGTAAATTTACACAATGAAACGTGGAATTTTATTTTTATTAACTGTCTTAATTTTAACTGGATGTTTCAAAAATCAACAAAATCCCGTTCCTAATATCCCGTTTGATGTTGTGATTGATATTAATTTACCCTCATACAATGCACTTGCAGGAGTAGGCGGTTGGTGTTACTTAGATGGTTATGGTTCGAGAGGATTAATAATTTACAGACGATCTATTGATGAATTTGTTGCTTTCGACAGGCATTCCCCTAGTGATTTGGAAGGAAATTGTTTTTTACCATTATTTCCAGAGAGTGATAATTTCTTGGTTTTGAAGGATACTTGCAGCGGCTCCACATTTTCACTCTATGATGGTAGTCCACTTAATAATGCGGACATTGGGTTACGCCAATACCAAACCCTTTATGATGGGTTTAGCACCTTACGTATTCGAAATTAACATTTGAAATGATGAATGAAATTAAAGTGACAATAATAGACAGAGACGGACATTCACACGACTTAATCGGCCCCACAGACATGAATATGAATGTGATGGAATTGTGTAAGGCATACGATTTACCTGTTCTTGGAGAATGTGGAGGAATGGCGATGTGTGCCACTTGTCAATGTTATTTAGAATCTGAAATAAGTCTCCCAGAACA
>JBIJBD010000184.1:0-4352 GCA_044345395.1 Crocinitomicaceae bacterium
TTTTTGATAGCTTTGGACCTAAAGGTGAACTTCTTGTGCGTTTTGAAACAGGCGATGGCAAGGTTATTCCATTCAATCCCAAAGAAGGAGGTTCAGCATCGGCGAAGAGATACTATTTTCTTCCAGAAACGACAAATACAGGTTCATATGTGAAATATGGATCTTCCCGTTACAAAGTTAGGACAAACGTGACGAGCGACCCGCGAAATGTCCATCTTTTGGTGGTAAAGAGACGTTTGGATAGAAGTAAAAGAAAAGAGCGTGTTGTTAAAGGCATGAAAGTATAGTAAATGCCGAGGGTTTATTTGCTTTGTGCAATTTTATTCAGCTGGTTTTTTTCGTGTGATCGATTTGATCCAAACAAAGAGATTTGCACAAATTGTAAAAAGGGATCGGAACCAATTCGCAAGGTGTTATTTATTGGTTGGGACGGGGTTAGGACGGATGCTCTCCTAAACTCAAATACGCCCAATTTTGATACGTTGGCACAATCGGCGATCCTTAGCTTTCAATGCGACAGGGGTGAATACACGGTGAGCGTTCCCGGTTGGTCTACTATATTACATGGCGTTTGGCCAAGTAAACATAACCTAACTGAAAATTCTTTTCGGATGAATAAATATGATGATTATCCGGATATTATCTCGATGGCAAAGCGTTTCAAGCCAAATTTGAGTGCAACCGTTCTATCTAATTGGGATGATTTTTTGAGAATTACGAGTCAAGAGGATTACGCACAGCGCTATGACAACGATCAGCAAGTGACATCAGCGGCAATTCAATTACTTAATGATTGTACACCGGACATGATGTTTTTGCATTTAGATTATCCTGATTACATCGGTCATAGGTTGGGTTTCTCCTCGAATGGAATCGAATATATGGGAGCCATTGAAGTTGCCGATTTTTATATAGGTCAAGTGATGGAAGTCATATACCAAAGAGAAATGACATACAACGAAGAGTGGATGGTTGTTCTGACCACGGATCATGGGGGCGAAGGAACAAGTCATGGTGATCAGGAAGATTTGACGCAAACACGACAGGTTTGGGCATTGATTCGATTACCTGGAGTAACTCAGCAACAACTAACACAAATAAAAAGTGTAGATTTAATGCCTACCATGCTAAAATGGTTAGAGATCATTGGTGTGCCTAATTTGGATGGTAATCCTTTAATTTAATGAAATGGAAGAAATAAAAATTGAATACAGAACACTATCGTACAATAGAGAAGGTTTTGAGGACAGTGAATTATTAGCGATTTACAAAAAATTACTCAAGCCACGTATGATAGAAGAGAAAATGTTGATTCTATTGCGTCAAGGAAAAATCACGAAGTGGTTTTCAGGTTGGGGCCAAGAAGGTATTTCTGTCGGATGTGCATTTGCAATGGCTGATGATGAGTATATTCTTCCGATGCATAGAAATTTGGGTGTATTTACGTCTCGAGACATTCCGCTTAAGAAATTATTTGCTCAATTTCAAGGTAAATCAGCAGGATTTACAAAAGGAAGGGATCGATCTTTTCATTTTGGGACTCAAGCGCATAAATTGGTGGGTATGATTTCACATTTAGGGCCGCAATTAGGAATTGCCGATGGGATTGCTTTGGGAAATGTCCTAAAGAAAAACAAACAGTCTACTATGGTATTTACGGGAGATGGCGGTGCATCTGAAGGAGATTTTCATGAATCATTGAATGTTGCTGCTGTATGGGATTTGCCTGTAATTTTCTGTGTAGAAAATAACTGTTGGGGATTATCTACACCTTCGGTTGAGCAATTTCGATGTAAACAGTTTATCGACAAGGGGATAGGCTATGGTATGAAAGCCATACAAGTAGATGGAAACAATATTTTGGAAGTCATTCGTGCTGTGCGACAAATAAACGAAGATATTCGCAAAGAACCGAAACCGTATTTATTGGAATTGATGACATTCCGAATGAGGGGGCATGAGGAATCTTCTGGCACAAAATATTATCCCGAGGGTATTCAAGAAGAATGGGCTAAAAAAGACCCTGTTGTAAATTTTGAGCTTTATTTAAAAGAAATTGGTCTATTGGATGAAGAAACTGAGAGGCAAATCAAAGAGGATTTTAAACATGAAATTCAAGAAGGGTTTGATCAAGCAAATGCTGAGCCAGCAATAGATGCAAAAAATAATAACGAAACAGGGGACGTTTATGCTCCTTGGAAACAAGAAATAATTAATGCCTCTAGCGAAAAAGTGGAAAAACGCTTTATTGATGCTATTCAAGATGCGTTGATTCAATCGATGGAAAAATATCCGGATTTGGTGCTTATGGGTCAAGATATTGCAGCATATGGTGGTGCATTTAAAGTTACCGAAGGGCTTGTAGATAAATTTGGAACCTCCAGGGTTCGAAATACACCATTATGTGAATCGGCAATTGTTGGAGCTGCTTTAGGATTATCAATCAACGGAATGAAAGCAATGGTTGAAATGCAGTTTGCAGATTTTGTAACTTGTGGCTTTAACCAAATTGTTAACAATTTAGCAAAATTACACTGGCGTTGGGGGCAAAATGCAGATGTAGTAATAAGGATGCCTACAGGTGCTGGGACGGCAGCAGGACCATTCCATTCTCAAAGTAATGAAGCATGGTTCACGCATACCCCAGGATTGAAAGTGGTTTACCCATCCAATCCTTACGATGCAAAGGGATTACTAAATGCCTCTTTTGAAGACCCAAATCCAATAATCTTCTTTGAACACAAGTATTTATATCGAAGCTTAAAAGAAGAGATCCCATCCGAATATTACACGGTTGAAATTGGTAAAGCTGCAGTTGTAAATGAAGGAACCGATTTAACAATTGTTACCTACGGAATGGGTGTGCATTGGGCAAAAGAAGCTATGCAAGATTATCCCTCATTAACCGCCGAAATAATAGATTTGCGAACATTACTTCCTTTAGATAATGAAGCAATCTTTTCAGCTGTTAAAAAAACAGGAAAGGTCATTGTTTTACACGAGGATTGTTTGACTGGTGGAATTGGTGGAGAATTAGTTGCTTTGATTGCAGAGCATTGTTTTGAATACCTAGATGCTCCTGTTCTGCGTGTTGCATCCCTTGATACTCCAGTTCCGTTTGCTGTGAGTCTTGAATCACAGTTTTTACCACAGGATAGATTACATGAAGCGATTAAGAGAATTACCGCTTTTTAAAAAAATAATCGGCTTAATAACCAAACGACTTTCCATAAACCTGCTTTTCAGATTTGGAATTATCGTTGTTGCGCTATTGATTTTTCGTATTGTTTTTTTAATTAAGAATAACATTTTCTTTACGGAAATTACAGTTACAGACTATTTAGTCGGTTCATGGTTTGATTTGATAACGATTTGTCTTTTCTTCTTTCCCTATTTAATACTATCCCTGATTCCGTTACCTGAATTCCTAGATAAAATAAAGCACTGGGTCTTAACCATCATTTTCGCACTGACCTCAATTGTTGTTTATTTTTTCAACGCATGGGATATTGCCTATTTTTCATATACAAGAAAAAGGATTTCCTATGATTATTTTAAGTTCATGATTTCGGAAAATAATGCGGGAAGTTTGGCCGGTGATTTTCTAATGGAATTTTGGTGGCTATTGGTGTTTTTTATTTTTCTATGCGTAACGACAATATTTATTTACACAGCATTACCGAGAATTTATTCCCGACCTAAAAATTGGAAAAGTTATTTAAAACTAGTTGTTGGTACTGCAACATTTGTAATTGTTGGTAGAGGAGGATTCCAATTAAAACCCATCGGTGTATTAGAAGCAACAAACTATACATCGCTTGAAAATGCTCCTGCCGTACTTAATTCAGCTTTTACTGTATTGAAAACATTCAATTATCAGGGAATGGAAAAGAAAAATTACTTTTCGAATGAAGAAGCTCGAAAAATTTTCAATCCGATTCAACATACTAAAGAACTAAATATACTGGAAGGTAAACCTAATGTGGTACTGATAATTTTTGAGAGCTTTGGTTCTATGTATGTTGGTCCTGATAACCCAGAGAGTTATACACCGTTTTTTGACTCTATCCTCTCAAAAAGCATGTACTTTAATTACGGGATTTCCAATTCCAAAACATCTATGGATGCAATGCCCTCTGTTATTTCATCGATTCCTTCTTGGATGAATGAATCATTTATTTTGTCTTCTTACAGTATGAACCAATATTCAGGTTTGCCGGGTATATTAAAAAAAGAAGGTTATAGCTCTGCGTTTTTTCATGGGGCCACAAATGGTTCCATGCGTTTCGATGCCTTTTCAAGTGCGGCTGGTTTTGAGCATTATTTCGGTAGAAACGAATACAATAATGAAG
>JBIJBD010000186.1:0-4343 GCA_044345395.1 Crocinitomicaceae bacterium
AAGGCAGCAAGTAACGCTATTTCAGTAATTGTTCAATATCCACATTACACAGACTTAGTCCATGCCATGACTGCCATTTGTATAGAAGAAATGGAACATTTTGAATTGGTTCACGCCAAACTTTTAGATCGCGGATTATCATTAGGATTTGAGCGTAAGGACCCCTATGTTAATGATCTTAGTGAGTTTTTAAGAAGGAATAAAACGAATAGTACACCTGAAGGGATGTTCGTGAATAAAATGCTTTTTGCCGCAATGATTGAAGCACGTAGCTGTGAGCGCTTTAAAATCTTGTCTGAGGAGTTAAAAGACGAGGACTTGAAATCATTTTACCGAGGATTGATGGAAAGCGAGGCCAGACATTACACTATATTTTTAGGTTTTGCTCGCAGATATGCTCAAGGAATTAACGTTGATAAATGTTGGCACGACTTTTTAGCTTTTGAAGCTTCGCTTATGGAAAAATACGGTAAAAGTGAAACAATGCACGGCTAGTGCATCGTTTCACTGTTGACATCAAAAACTAAAAATGGATCATAACACCCGCCGAAACTAGTTTAGTTGAAGGCGACGTGTTTTTTTCAAATACATTCGACAACCCATAATTAACGTATAAACTCACATCGTCGTAACCGAGAATGGCAACAGCTTGTGCTGTAAACGGTCGAAAATTAAAATCTCCTTTTGTATTTGTTACGTCATTGTTGATTTTAGTCCTCCAACTTGACCCTAAACGTAATCCGCCCACCACTCCAACTGACAAATGCCATGCTTTTTTTGGGTTTTTATTCGAACATAATTCAAGCAAAATTGGCGCTTGAATGTAAGCAGTGCGCAAGGTACTACGTTTGTATTCTCCGGCTGAAGTGCTTGCAAACAACAAGCTGTCATTGTAATTTAAATCGAGGTTATTGTTGTCTAGAGTAAAACGATTCCATTTAAATCCGAGTCCTGTTGTAACTCCAATATAATTCTTGTATACCGGAAAACGCTTTTCGAATGCATTAAATTGAACTTCATAGCTTCTTACATAATCAAATTTTAAAAAAGAAGCATCCATCTCATTTGTAAAATTTCCGTTCGCATTTAACATACCGTTTGTTCCATAACTGAGACCTGCCCAATAAGCTTTAGGCTCAGGTGTTTTTATTTTCTTATGAAATTTTTGGGAATGATCATTCTTTGAATGGTCTTGTTCAATTTCTTGATCAATGATTACCTTTCGTTTCCGATCTTTCTTCTCATTCGATGCTTGATCGGTTTTTTCAATAATTACAATTTTCATGTTACCAAGCTTGATTTTTATAGAATCTTCTTTCTTATCAAACTCATTCTTTTCGATAGTGATGTCAAAATCTTGTTCTTTGAGGGTATCCATGGAAAATTCTAAATTCCGTATTTCTGACATATCACCCAATTTATACAAAGATTTTAGTGATTCTTCAATTAAGGAATCCAGATTTCCCTTCATTCCACCAAATTCGAAAACTAGCGTGTCAGCACCATTTATATGGATAATTCTGTTTTCATTTTTTTGAGCGTTTATATTTAATGTTATAAAAAGGAATGCTGATAAAAGAGTGAAATATTTCATGTTTATTTTTTTAGTTAGGACGATGAGGTATTTATTTTGTTACACTTAATTTCGTTCGTAGGAAAACTTGCCAAAAACCAATTTGGATAGTTTTCTTTTTTCTGCACTTTTTTTAGTTAATTTTATTTGAAAAGGAATACCAGTTCTAGATTGAAATTTTGATGAAATATAGGCAAGACGTTCTTCGTATGAACTACCAATTTTGCCGAATACTAATTCTTCGAATTTATTTCGCATATAATTTTTCCAGGTTAGTGTTTCTATGTGATCTTCTTCTTTTTGGAAGGAGTTAACCTTAGGTTGTGATTCTTGAACTAACGATTCTTTTTCATTTTGTGTAATTTCCAAGCCAATAGAATCTACTATCGAATTCGCAATGGTCATAGATTCGTTCTTGATGTAAAAAGTAGTATCAACTTTACTTGAAGCTGCACTGTAAATTGTTTTTTTGAAAACTTTGTTCGGCGTGTTGTTGCTTAAATTTGATTTTAGTGTCGTTCTATTCGTTTGAATTTCTTTTGTTTTTGCCAGTTGAAGTTCGGATGACGAGGATAATTCAAGCTTTTTGTCATTTTGATTGTAATAAAGCAAAAAGCCTGTTAGAATTGCCGCAGCTGCGTAATACATAAATCGAGGATAAGACTGTTTTTCCTTTTGTTTTAATCCAGATTTATTGGGAAATGAGAGGATTTCTTTTTCAAGCTTTGTTAACTTGTAATAATTAAATGTAGAAGCAAATTGTACATCAGTAGAAACTTTTAAATTAAGAAAATCCATTTCTTTTTCATTAATAATCCCTTCAATACTTGCAAACATTAATAGTTCATTATCGTCTCCTTCTAATTTATTGAAAGCCGTTGGTCTGCATGTTTTAGCCTTTTTAAGACTTTCTTTAAATTCCAAACTAAGTTTATTATGTGGTTGATTGGAGATAACATTGAGTATTGATTTAGATTCAAAAAATAACGTGAATTGATCTAGTTCCTCGTTAGTAAGCAGTCCTTGCTCAAAGCGCCTTAAATAATCTGATATGTTTGAATCGTTGATCATTAGATAAGATTGTCAATGGCGACGAAATAATTTTTTAATTGTTTCCGTGCTCTAAAAATATAAACTTTGACTTGGTGTTCGCTTAATTTTGTGATTTCACCAATTTCCTGATAGGAGTATCCTTCGTAATCGCGCAGCATAATCAAATGCCGCTGAATTTCACTTAATAGTTTAACTGCATAATTTATATGCTCCTTGACATCTGAATTTGGAATAAATAAGATTGGTTCTTGTTGCTGTTTAATGTGATTATTTCGTAATTTTTCTTTTCGATGAAAATCTATGGCGGAATGATGCACAATCATAAATAAATATGATTTTCCTTTTCCCGATTGAACATCTGCTAATTTTAACCAAAGTCGTTCAAAGGCATCTTGAACAAGGTCTTTCGCCGTGTCTTCGTTTTTCACACTCTTTAATGCAAAACCATAAAGCGCATCGGCATATTCATCAACACATTGATTGTATTCTTCAATCTTCACTTCTTTTGGACGTTAAGCCTATTTAAATGTTACACATGTCAGTGCAAAAATTATTAGTTGAATGAATTTAATTCGTTAAAATCATTTTCTTTTTACTTTTTAAATTAAAAATAGGTAATTTTAATCGAAGGAATTAATTGTTAATACATAGCAACTCTTCGACTTAATGAAATTTAACATTTTATATATTTTTTCCTTGCTTCTTATATCCACAGGATATTCTCAAACACTTATTATAAATGAAGTTTCCAATGGCCCTGCTGGAAATCAAGAATACATAGAGTTTATTGTTATTGATGATGGTATCTCATACAATTGTAATAGTGGAACTCCGCCTTGCGTTGATATTAGGGGGTGGATAATAGATGACAATAGTGGCTACCATGGTGCTGGTGGAGTTGCAACAGGATGTAACAGATTTTCGTTCAATTCTTTATGGCAATGCATACCATTGGGAACAATTATTTTGGTTTATAATAATGCTGAGCCAAATATAAATCTCCCTTTAATAGATTCTATAATGTCAGATAATAATTGTAGATTAGTAATTCCCATAAATAATCCTCAATTATTTCAATCTAACCCCAATACTCCTGGAGCCATTTCTTGTTCATACCCTACAACAGGTTGGGTTAATGGTGGTGATTGGAACACCATCACGTTAGCAAATACAGGTGATTGTGCACGATTAGTTAATCTTGCTGGTTGCGAAGTTTCATCAGTTTGTTGGGCCGGAGTAAATCAAAATACACAAATATATTTTAATTCAGGAAGTTCAGGAACCGATAATGTTTGGTCTTTCAGCGATGGTAACCCAACGGTTCAATCCAATTGGTCCGAGGGATGCGCAGATCCCTCTACTTGTGGATCAAATGACCAAACTCCTGGATCTCCTAATAATGCTCTTAATTCAGCATACATTGCTCAATTTAATAATAATTGCCTACCTATTCAACCCTTATCATTAACAGTAACAGGAACTGTTTCCCAAAGCTGTACATGTGACGGTTCGGCAAGCATTTCGGCTACAGGGTCAATCGGACCGTATACGTATGCATGGTTTGATAATTTCAATATCCCGCTCGGTCAAACAGCTGCCACTGCCACGAATTTGTGTTCAGGAAATTACTATTGCGTTGTGACATCGAGTATTGATTGTAAGGACACGATTCCTGTGTTCGTTGGAAGTATTTGTTCTAATTACGGAACTTTTGCAA
>JBIJBD010000188.1:0-4308 GCA_044345395.1 Crocinitomicaceae bacterium
CAATACATTGAAAAATGAATACCCAGAATTAGGGGGTAATTACGAAGTTGTTCATCATACGCAACTTATTCAAGATTTGATTTTAACTGGTAAATTGGTATTGGAGGGAAATCAAACATTCAAAGGGAAGAAGATTACATTTCATGATCCCTGCTACTTGGGAAGAGCTAACGATGTGTATGAAGCTCCAAGAACTTTAATAGAAAAATTAGACGCCGAATTGGTAGAAATGAAGCGCTGTAAAACCAATGGTTTGTGTTGTGGAGCGGGAGGTGCTCAGATGTTCAAGGAAGCGGAAAAAGGAAACAAGGAGATTAACATAGAACGTACAGATGATGCACTTGAAACTAAGGCGAATATCATCGCTACGGGTTGTCCATTTTGTAATACAATGATGACGGATGGAATTAAACATGCTGAGAAGGAGGATGATATTAAAGTGTTGGATTTAGCTGAACTTATTGCAAATGCAGCAGACTTATAATTTATTTGAGAATTTAAGTAACGACAGTAAGGTCTGGCTTTATTTGGCTGAGAGAAAATTAAGTAATGGGGAGGTCGAACATATTTCGGCTGTTTTAGAGGAATTTAATGCCACTTGGTCAGCCCATGGTAAAAAATTGAATTCAGCGACGAACGTATTATTTAATCAGTACATCGTGCTGGCAGTCGACGAATCAACTGAAATTGCGTCAGGATGCTCAATTGACAGTTCTGTTAAAGTTTTGAAATCACTAAGTTCAACATTGAATGTTGATTTTTTTAACCGAATGAATGTGCTTGTCTACAATGAGGCACAATTTCAAATGTTCCCGTATTCAGCGATTCGTAAAAACAATGGGTTATTTTACCTAAATCCGCTCGTTACAAAATTAGCTGACCTGCGCAATAATTGGTTGATTGAAAGTTAATTGATTAACTGCCTAAGTTGGGTAAGTTCCTCTACTTTTTCGTTGTTTCCAACTTGCTGAAACGAATAAATTAAATTGGTCAGCATTCGCTTAATAATCGCACTATTAGAGCAAGGTTCGAAATATTCACGGCGGCGTTCAATATTTAACCCATCTAAAAATTGTTCAATTTCCTTCGCATCAAAAATGCTTCCGCGAGAAAAAGCATTGATATAAAAGAGTACACCAAAGTCATTTTTTACTTCCCCGAAATGATTGGTATGAAATTCATCCATGTAGGCTAAAACAAAATGATTGGGTAAGTTAACACCATATACAGGCAAATCGAGCGATTGAGCGACTATGCTATAGATTAAACACAAGCTTAAGGGGTTGCCTTTTTTACTTTCTAAAACAGTGTTTATTATGGAATTAACAGGCGAGTGATAGTGTTTGCTGTCTCCTTTAAATTGGTATAAATCAAAAAAAATTCGATTGAAAATTTTAATCTTTTCAAAAGATGTTTGATTGTCATTTAATTCCAACCAAATGTCTCTTCGTAAATTTTGAATTGTTTCTTTAACTTTTTGTTCATCCAATCCAGGATAGTGGTAGCGAGCTATCAATAGTGCTCCTTCTAGAAGTTCTTTATCAGGACTATTTACCCATGATGATAATTGACGTTGAATTTCTGAAAATTGAATTTCGTGAATTAAATGTTCAATGCGATTTTGAAAAACTAATCCATAGTATTCATTTTCCCAGGAATGTTCTAAAATTGGAATTGCCTCAGTGCCACACTTTTTGATTTCTTCCTTCACATGCTCGTATACTTGATCATCAGGATCATCAATTAATTTTACCAATGCATGAATGTGTGTCTGAAGTATCATTAGAGCAAATGTAAAGGTGAATGTCTTTCATTTTTTTTGAGACGAATGAGTTTATCAAGGCTAAAATGTTAATTGATTGTAACCTATTCAATTAATTGTCGTTAAAGGTATCTAGGATCTAAATTAACTTTGCTACAGGGTTGGTTTAAAAAGGAGTTCAGTAGAGCTCCTTTTTTTATTTTTGAACTTATTATGAGAAATTATTTATTACTGCTACTTTATTTCTGCTCTCTAGGCTGCGTTTCGCAAAAAGATTTGCAAGAAAACAACCCAACTTCACCGTATTCCGGGGTGGTAAGGTATACCAAATCATCATGTAAGGTAATCATCGAAATAACGAGAAGTGAAAATAATGATTACATTGGAAAGAAGATTTATGCACTAAATCTAGAACCAAAATTTCAAAAAAATGGATTAACAATGGATTTCGATTTTATTCCAAGTAAGGCCCCAACACCAGAAGGCTGTGTTGCCAATATGGTAGCATCATTAGTTCATGTGACTGTTAGAAAGTAGACTAATGAGTTTCTGTAGCGCCGCATGATTTTGTGTATGATTCATGGCTTCTTTGACCATGCCTTTTTCTTTATTGGTAAGTCTCCAAGATAGTGAAACGCGCTTTTTACTTTCGTTTGTTAAATTAAATGTAATGCGATCAAATGCAAAAGGCAATTGTGATTTAAATAAACTCTCCATTAATTCAATGTCGTAGTCTTGATGCCTTGTAAAATTCACATTGAGATTAGTAAATGGCAATAAAAGTTTATCGAGTAAAGAAATTGGCTTGAATTGTTCATCGTCAAGAATGCGTTTTGTATCGCGTATTTCGATTAGGACAACACCGGATGTATTTTCGTTTATCCAAGTTCTAAAATGTTGTAGATATAATAAGGCAGTTTTAATTCCGTAATTGTCACGAATTCCCGCATCCATCAAATGAACTTCAGGTTCTGTAGGAAGGGAAATCATGGGCATAATGTATGGAAATGAGGCATTTGCGCGTATGATAGAGGAAAATCGCGCATTTGTCATATCTTGTTTTTTAAAAAAAGAGTGATAATCGATTAATTCGTAGTTAGATTCTTTTGCTTCCGGAAGTAGACAATGAAGTGATTGACTTGAAATTAAACACCTTCTACCATCTTCAACGATAATGGGACTAAATATCATAAGGGGAATTTTAGCTTCTTTTTCGGGGTCATGATAAAAACTTAAGGGGTGATCAAAAAGATTATTCAAATTTCTGTTTAATTGTTCTTCAAATGCAATACCTCTTTCTAAAGGATAGGATTTTCCTTCATATGAATACGTTTTGAATCGAGCAAATATGTCACTGCTTGAAAAAGAAAAAGAGAGCTTATTAAGAAAATCACTTGATATATTATTGCCACATATAGCGTTGGTTCGTTGATTTTTATTGTTTTTAATGTCTTCTAGTAATAAACTCCTGTAATATGCTGCCCCCATCATTCCACCCGAGGCACCTGTTATCAAATGAATTTGATTTGAAAATTGATGGTTCAGTTGAAGATCACAATTTTTCAAAACTTCGTAGGTCCAAAATGCACTTCTCGACCCACCACCCGAAGTGGCAACAATCACTAATTTAGGCTTTGCCGTTTTCTGACGACTTTTCCAATTATTCAAAATTAAAAGTAAATTGTCATTTGCTCTTTTTCTACTTGCACTGTCTTCATGGTGTGATTTTAACGATTGAATGGTATATTCTTGTCGTAAATGACTGTCATAAGCTATTCCCAATAAGTAGCTGTTGTATTGAAAAAAAGAAGAATTTAGACTGAGGAAAATAGCTATAGAAAATCCAAGGACTAAAATTAAGTATGCCCAACGATGAAACCATGTGGAGAGTGCATTGAAGAACATATTAAACAATGATAACAAGGTAATAATTGACATAGCTGCGGGTAGCTCAAAGGCTTCATAGTCTCTAAAATATCCCATACCTACAAAGGCAATCAATGTCACAAACTCGAATAAAAAGACGTTTATTCGATTTTCGGCATAAATCTGTTCTACCACTTCAAGATCAAGGTGCGCCGTGGATCTACTTTTATATAGTTTAAATTTCCATCCGACATAATAAATTGGTCTTTTAGGTTCTATTCTGAAATAGTTATACCACTTATGTTGTTTCTGACGTAATTGAATTATCGGCGAAATATTTTCTGGTTCATCATCATTTATATCCTTGTTCCGTCTAATTCGGAAAAAATACAATAGAGCAATAATCATAAAACTTAAAATACCCAAATACAATCCTGAGAGATTAACGACTATATCTCCTATGGTTAGTAATTCTTCATTTTCAAGAAACTCATAGGTCTTACAACTGAAATAAAGTAAAAAACATAGGGGAAGTAGTGAGTTGTTAAGAATGAATTTAAAGAATGGCATTGAAACCACTAATAAAAAGGGAAAACGAGGGCCTAGTTTCGCATAACTAAAGGCATGAAATGTCATAAAAAAACCTCCGAGAGCAAGTCCTAAAAAGAAATAACTCAGAA
>JBIJBD010000213.1:0-3738 GCA_044345395.1 Crocinitomicaceae bacterium
GAAAGGGATTTACCCTTCACGACGATCAGGTGAGCTTTGGTAGGGTAGGTGCTTCCCTTGTGGAATTGCGCTTACGAGAGGTAGAAAAATTTTAATATTCAGAAGTTAGTTTACCTCACCGCATGCCGCAACACCGGCGTTGATTTCGCACCATTGGATATATTCAAGAAATAAATTCCTGGAGTTAATTCTTGTTTTACTACGAATAAATTTATTCCCTCGTTCAAGGTGATGGCCTGAAGTCCAACAAGTTTACCCGATGCATCCAGAATTGTCAAAGTAGCATCCCCAACAAGTTCGGGGTAATCACAGACTACTTGGAATCCAGCGTCACTTGGATTTGGATAACTCATCCAAGTCTTGGGAGCATCAGAAGCACAGTTCGCCATGATCGGAGCGTACTCTTTTTCAGTTCCGTCAAAATCCACTTGTATCAATCGGTAGTAAGTTACGCCTGAAATTACATTCCTATCAAAATACCCATAATTTAATAAGGAATTGCTTGTACCTGCAGCGCTCACTTCACCTATCTTGTCCCAAGCGTAGCCGTCCGTTGATTTTTCTACGGTAAAATGTGAGGCATTAAACTCAGATGCCGTTTGCCAACTTAACTGAACTCCTTCGTTTTCGCAATTCGCAGAAAAACTTACTAATTCAACCGGAAGTGGCGACCCATTTCCTTGCCCAAAACCTGCAAAATCAGAGAAACCTGTTACACCTGACCATACGATTTCATTCGTAGTTGTATTTAATGTTGATGTTCCAATCGTTGTACCTTGGTAGCATACCGTACATTGGTTTGACGATAACCAACCTGTGCTGCTGCTGTATTTTGCCGGACGTAAATCCAACTCAGTTTCACCACCCGCATTAATAATTGTATTGTCGTCGTATTTTAAGGTAACTGTATACGTAGGATTGGTCATATTGGAAGAATTCATTTCCCAATAATAGCCGGTTCTTGCATAATTTGTAACTGATGGGTCCGCATCTGGATGTAAACCAGAAACCACACGCGAAGTCAATGTAGAACTTGCTCCAACACCGCCAGTAAACGTTATTTTTATCGGTGTGTAGTACGATTGTCCAACAGGGAACAAATATTCCACTCCTGTGGATGCTGTTTTGCGGATGAATTTACCGGTTGACGTTGTTTTGATATAGGCGCCTCCTCCAATAGTTCCTAAAGATCCATTTAAGGTTAAATTATTTGTTCCTAAAGAAACAACTCCTTTAACTAATTCCAACTCACCATTCACCACAAGATTTCCATTCACCTGAATATCGCCTGCTCCTATGCGGTTAAAACGTAAATTGTCAGTGGTACCCATGTCGATGGAAGTACCCTCAAAAATGATTTTCCCGCTTTGCGTAGCTCCTAACGAAATGGCTGAACCAGAAGATTTAGTAATGCTTCCTTGAACGGTTACATCCCAACTGTCGCTGATTACAAAATTAGACGACACCAAATTCAGGTTGTTACTAATTGTAAAAGTATTATCAGCCACCACATTTGCTGTCCCTGCTACTTCCAGGTTATACACGGAACCATTAAAAATTCCTGATGGGATGGTGACAGCTTGAGAATTCGTAAATTTTAATTTGCTATTTACTGCGCTGGCGTCCATGTTACCATTAGTAAACTGAAAATCATTTCCGGAGTAGGTGAGGGTATTGCCATTCAAATGCAACGTCCCATCATTTAATTGCAAGGAGCCTGAAACGATTATGTTCCCACCGAGCGTTTTTACTCCTGCCGCTCCTGAAGACAGACTGTAATAACTTAACGCGGGTATTGTTTGTGTTCCACCGTTAAAATTCACTAAGCCAGTTCCTGCGTTGAAAGTACCTTGATTTATGAAAGTTCCTGAAACGTTGAGCGTTCTACTACCCAATCCAAAGGAAGCACCAGCTCCAATAAAGACATCCGAAGCCGACACATTTGCTTCCAAGGCAACCGATCCCGCATTAAAGATACATGCTGGACTTACACTATTCTGAACCACGTAGATTCGATTTGTATTATTGGCATTTGGCACAGTTGCTACAGAACTTAAAATTGTACCGTTGTATTGTCTCCAGTTGTTTACTTGTGACCAAGATGCGTTTGTGGTACCGGTCCAAACAAAGTCGTTTGTTTGTAGAGTGCCGCCAATAGCTGTGTTAATAGCAGGAACAGGATTTGAAACCGTCATTGATCCAGTAGCAGTTATATTTCCACAACCTCCAGTTAAAGGAATCGAATAATTGAAAGAACCACTTGATGTGGGCGTTCCTTGAATAGTAATGCTATTTGCTGACCATGCAGCTGTCACGCCTGCAGGTAAATTATTTGCTGAAGAAATACCAGTTGCTCCCGTAGTTGCAATTGTAACGGCTGTCATACCATTGTTTTGGCAGATAGATGGTGTTGCAGAGGGTGACCCTGCCGTATTATTAGGATTGATGGTCAATACTATTGCATCGGAATGTGAACAACCATTGGACGTGGCTGTTAAGGTATAAGTGGTGCTTGATGTGGGATTTGCTGTGGAGGAAAGACTTGTGGAGGAACTGAGATTTGTGGTGGGCGACCATGCGTAGGTCATGGCGGCTGAATAGGATCCTGTGATGCGTATGTCGTCTATTCCCCAATAATTAATATTTGCTTCTGTACCTACGAAACGAAAACGTACGTAAAAATTCTTGTTATTGAGAGCCGATAGGTCAACATTTACGGAAGTTGCTGCTACATCTGCGGTCACTGTAGAGGCCCATCTTTGCGTCCAGTTAACATTATCTTCTGATGTTTCAAAGCGAATGGAAAAAGAATTAGCATAATGATCTACGTAATGGCGAAACGAAACATTAAGTGCATTAAAATTAGTAGCGTTCACTACCGGAGAAATGGCACTTGCATCATTTGCTGAAGTACCTTGATAAGTATAACCGAATTCTGGAATTGTTCCCCCTGCTGAAGTAGAGTACCAAGTTCCCCAATTATTAGGTGCGTTGGTTGTCCATCCCGTTACGTCTGATCCATCAAATTGAGCAACCAATTGTGCCGTACTCGGAACTGTTGCGGTGGCCGTTATATTCTTTGAAAGTCCTGTGCAAATGGCATCATCTGCTCCAGCATTAGCTGTTGGAACAGGTTTCATACCTACATTTAATGTTGATGCTTGGCTTGTTCCACATGTGTTGGTTGCTGTAACTGAAATTACGCCACCTGTGCTTCCCGCATTAACAGTAATAGCGTTGGTATTGCCTCCTGCTGTTTTTGTCCATCCTGAAGGCAGGGTCCAATTGTAGGTCATGCCTGACACATTCTCAACACTGTACGTTAGGCCTGTAGCAGAAGGGCAAACGGAAAATTGACCGGTAATTTTTGATGGAAGGGCAGGCGTGGTGACGCGATAGGAAATAAATGTATTAGCATTGAGATTGTTGCAATAATCGTAACAAGTTGACCATCCTAAAAATCCACAAGAGTATGATGTAACCCTGGTCAATAGGATAGAGTAATTACCTGTAGTAGAACAGGTCCATGTTATTTTAGATTGTAAATTACAATTATCATCATTTTGAGCTAGAACCGATCCTCCTGTAGCAGTAGAATATAACCTTAAATAAGTATCACTGGTTGAATTGTAACAGGTTTGAAATTCATAAGTGCAACCTGCGTATGCAGTAAAATTGAACGCTCTTTTCCCAGAGTTATAGGTGTTTGTGTTTTTCCAGAAGGGCTCTACGGTAATA
>JBIJBD010000004.1:0-38505 GCA_044345395.1 Crocinitomicaceae bacterium
TCGATGATTGCTTGACCAGCCGCGATATCCCATTCCATTGTTGGTGCGAATCGTGGATAAATATGGGCGGTACCTTCAGCTAAATCAAAAAACTTCAATGAAGAACCTTTAGTAGCGAACTGGATATCAGTAAAATGTGGCTGCAATGTTTCGAGCAAATCTGCTAAAGGACCCGTTCCATGGCTTCGTGAACCAATCATTCGAAGTGTTTCACCAACATTAGATTTCGCTTTAATTTCTTGCCAGTTTTGTCGATTTTCAAGGTCTTTAAATGCACATTTATAGACACCAATACCAGTACCTCCAAACAATAATTTCTCTGATACAGGCGCAGCAATGATACCGAAAATCGGTTTCCCTTGTACTATATGTGCGATATTCACCGCAAATTCGTCATTTTTTTTAATAAACTCTTTTGTTCCGTCTAAAGGATCAATACACCAACATTGGATCCAATGTTTACGTATTTCATAGGATAAATGAGTTGTTTCTTCGCCTGTAATTGGGATTCCCAAAGGATCGAGCAATTTGTGTATGGCTAATGACGAAGCTAAATCCGCTTTTGTCAGTGGTGAACCATCTTCCTTTATGATGGTTTCAAAATCATTATTATAGACTTGAATTATTTCGATACTACCCGCAATAGCTGCCCTAAGAGCCGTTTTATAGATTTCCTCCATCCCTTAGAGAACCATTTCGGGAACAATAGTTGGAACAATCAATTCGCCATCTGTTTTAGAAATTATTTCTTCCACGCTTACTCCAGGAGCACGTTCTATAAGGTAAAATTTATTGTCTTTAATTTCTAATACAGCCAATTCAGTGACCACCTTTTTAACACAACCTACCCCTGTTAATGGCAGAGTACAAGACTTCAAAATTTTTGACTCACCTGCCTTATTACTGTGCATCATAGCAACGATAATGTTATCCGCTGAAGCTACTAAATCCATTGCCCCGCCCATTCCTTTGACCATTTTTCCTGGAATCTTCCAATTAGCAATATCTCCGTTTTGTGAAACTTCCATTGCTCCTAGAACCGTTAGTTGAACATGTTGTCCCCGAATCATTGCAAAAGATGTTGCCGAATCAAAAAAAGCTGCACCTGGCCGCACAGTTATTGTTTGCTTTCCCGCATTTATTAAGTCTGCATCTTCCTCGCCGTCAAAGGGAAAAGGACCCATTCCAAGCACACCATTTTCGGATTGAAATTCTACTTCAATTCCTTGAGGAATATAATTTGCAACGAGTGTAGGAATCCCAATACCTAAATTCACATACCATCCATCTCTTAATTCTTGTGCGATACGTTTGGCTATACCTGTTTTATCCAATGCCATGTGGTCAATTTTTAGTTCTTACAGTTCGTTGTTCGATTCTTTTTTCGAAATGCTCTCCTTTGAAAATCCGTTGCACAAAAATCCCTGGAGTATGAATTTGATCCGGGTCAAGCGAGCCCGCAGGAACTAATTCTTCAACTTCTGCAATAGTTATTTTTCCGGCCATCGCCATCATGGGATTGAAGTTACGTGCCGTTGCCTTGAATATCAAATTTCCTTCTGTGTCGCCTTTCCAAGCTTTAACAATGGCAAAATCTGCTGTTAGTGCTGCTTCTAAAATATGTGGCTTTCCATTGAAAATGCGTACTTCTTTGCCTTCTGCTACCTCTGTTCCATAACCAGCTGGTGTGAAAAACGCGGGAATTCCGGCCCCTCCGGCTCTGCATCGTTCCGCTAAACTACCTTGTGGGATTAGTTCAACTTCAAGTTCTCCCGAAAGCATTTGTCTCTCGAATTCGTCATTCTCTCCGACATAACTTGAGATCATTTTTTTTATTTGTTTAGTTTGCAATAACAAACCTAGGCCGAAATCATCAACTCCTGCATTATTGCTAATACAAGTTAAATTTTTGACACCCATTTTAACCAATTGTGCAATGGAATTTTCAGGAATTCCACACAAGCCGAATCCACCGATCATCAGCGTCATTCCATCACTAATTCCATCAAGGGCTTTAACAACTGTTGGTACTACTTTATTCATTATTGAAAAGGTATTTCTGAATCGTCTACAATTTCTTCCACAAAAATTTGGCTACACGAATATGCTTGAGGGTCATAATCTACGGGAGGTGAAAAATCTTTGGTAGAAAGGGCTATAATTGGGTCTTTATAGACTTTTTGCATGTAATAACCGTATATTGGTAAAGCCATTCGTCCACCTTGACCCCATGTCATGTCTTTAAAGCGTACTGAACGGTCTTCTGCTCCAACCCAAACGCCGGTAACGAGTTCGGGCGTAATGCCAATAAACCATCCGTCTGAATTGTTTTGGGTGGTACCTGTTTTACCGGCGGTTGGGGCGTAAATACCACCCCATGGATTGCCCCCGCGAAGACTGGATCCTGTTCCTCCTTCAACAACTCCTTTCATCATTTTCAATATTTCAAATGCTACAGATGCGTTTAGGGCTTGCTCTCTGTGTTCAGTTGCTTCATAAATTACCTTCCCATTTCTATCTGTAATACGTTCAATCGTGGTTGGTCGCACATAGATTCCGTTATTAGGAAAAATACACTGTGCCGCCACAAGTTCGTAAAGGGATAAGTCCATACTTCCCAGACACATCGAAGGCACTACATCGTTTGGGTGTAGTGCTATTTCCGTTTTGTTTAATAATTTTTCTATTTGATATGGTCCTCCGGTTTTAGCAACCGGATTAAAGACGCCCATTCGCTTCATAACAGCAACCGTTGTAGGGTTTGAAGACATAGCTAAACCACTTTTCATATTTGCAGCCGGTGATCCTTCCGGACAATATTTACCCACTACACGATTTTGAGGATCAACGAGGTCTATACAATATTCATCGGGGGAAAAAGTAGAACAAGGATTAACCACTTTCATTGAAAGCGCGGCAGCGTAGACGAATGGTTTCATTGTTGACCCTACCTGTCTTTTACCTTGCCTAACGTGGTCATATGAAAAATGTTTGAAATTGGTCCCGCCAACCCATGCTCTAACAAATCCTGTTCTTGGGTCTATAGAAACAAGTCCAGCGTGTAAAAATGCCTTGTAATATTTGATGGAATCATTAGGAGTCATAGTGGTGTCTTTTTCACCATCCCATGTAAAGACACGCATTTTTGTTGGGGTATTAAAATTCTCGTCAATTTCAGATTCTGAATAACCTAACTTCGCCAAATCTTTGTAGCGCTTTGTATTCTTTTTTGCTGATAAAAGAATGGTCTTGACAGTGTTGTCATCTATCTTATTAGAAAAAGGATAATTTTTCAAACCTCTGTTATTCTGATCAAAGACTCCTTGTAATTTTCCTTTTAGGTGTTTTTCTACAGCTTGCTCCGCATGACGTTGTAAGTTAGGATCCAAACTGGTGTATATTTTCAATCCATCGGTATAAATATTATAAGGCTGACCATCTTCGCGAAGGTAATTGTAACCACCACTTTCGTTTTTAGATTTTAATAATTCTTCAACCTCTTTTCTCAACGATTCCCTAAAGTAAGGCGCCATACCCTCTTTATGATCTAATGGCGTATAAGTGGTAACTAATGGTTTTTTCTTAAGCTCTTCGTATTCTTCTTTTGAAAGTGGTTTTTGAATTGCTTCATTTCCTTCAGAGGAATTTCTGTACCATTGATACAGTACTTGATTTCGTCGTTCAAGGCAACGAAGTGAATCTTTTGCTCTAGAAGCAGCTATTTCTTGCTCTGTCACACTTGAAATTTTCTTCCCAGAATCATGAGCGATTTCGGCACGATAATCCTTGATTTTAAATGAATAAGGGTTGTATAGGGCTGGATTTTTACACATTCCTACCAATGTGGCAGCCTCTTCCTTCGTTAGAGATATCGGTTCTTTATTGAAGTATATTCTGGACGCGTTTTTGATTCCAACTGCATTGTGAAGGAAATCTACTTGGTTCAAATAAAAGGTGATGATTTCTTCTTTTGTATAGCGTTCTTCTAGTCTTTTAGCCAGTATATTTTCACGTGCTTTTACATTTAAAAATTTAAATGCTTTTACTAATCCGCTTGATTTTTCGTTGCGTTCATTCAGCGTATAGAATTGTTTCGCAAGTTGCTGGGAAATGGTTGATGCGCCACCTGAAGAGCCCAAGCCGGTTAATGCGCGTAATAATGCCCTGAAGTCCACTCCTGAATGCTTGAGGAACCGCTCATCTTCAGTTGCAATTAAGGCATCCAAGGCGTAGGGTGAGATTTCTTTGTATTTAACGCTGGTTCTATTCACTTTCCAAAATTGACCAATAATAGTATCTTTTCCACCTACGGTTTTAGCAAGAATAAGAGAGGCTTGCATTTCTGGTGGACTATCAAGCATGGAAATTGGTGGCAGGTCATCTTCAGATTGCAAAAGAATCAAACCGCTCACAAATAAAAAAGGAAACAAACAGATGAACCAAAAAATAGAGGTAAAATAAATTTTCTCTTTTTTTGAGAGTTCAATTTGCGTTGGCGATTTTTTCATACAGTTAAAATTAGTAATTATCTCAACACGTCCTTGCGCTGGCTATCAAGTTTCAATAGAATAAACATCATCATAGAAAAAGACATCATAGAGGACCCCCCGTAACTAAAAAAGGGTAAAGGGATTCCAATAACAGGAGCAAAGCCAATATTCATTCCAATATTGATTGCGAAATGATAAAATAAAATCATAGCAACGCAATAAGCATAAATCCGATTAAACGCTGATCGTTGCCTTTCCGCAATGAAAACAATACGAATGAGCATAAACATATATAGCCCAATGAGTACAATAACACCAAAAAATCCCCATTCTTCCGCAAAGGGACAAAAAATAAAATCGGTTTCAGATTCTGGAACGTGATTTGATTCAACGCTCGAAACAGATGCATTTTTATAACCTTTTCCTGATAGACCACCAGATCCTACTGCAGACATGGCCCTGTTTCGGTTATAGTCCTTGCCATTGGGGTCTTCCTTGAGCCCAAGAAACAATTCTATACGGTCTTTTTGATGGGGCGCCAAACTGTTAAATGATTTCCCAACACCATATGATAATCCTCCCGTTAGCCCAAAACCTAGTAGGACAATGAGCATCATTCTGCCCTTTTCCCTTTTATTTCCAAAACGTTGAATGAAAAGCACGCCCAATACTGTCAATGCTGCCAAGAATAATATTACTCCCATAGACCCATTGATTGCCTCATCAGAAAACCATAAATAAAATGAAACATTCGATAAAAGAAGCGTAATAATACTGATGAATATTAGCACAAAAAGTATCGGTATAAAGTGAGTTCCCACCCATGTTTCTTTAAATTTGACACCGGGGTAGGCATTGATAAACTTTAGAATGATAGGGTCAAAAGTTAGCCCCTCACGATACATCACAAATAAAAAAGAAGTAAAAACCACAAAAGTTCCTGCATCGGGTTGAAGTAAGATAAGTATCATCGGTACAAGCAAAATGAGAATTGCGAGAAGTACGCTTGAGGTTGTTAACTGTTTAATATTTAACTCACTGATATATCTAGCCAAGAGTAATGCCGAAGCGATTTTTGCAAACTCAGCCGGTTGAATACCCATATTAGCAACACCTATCCATGCGCGTGCACCGTTGATTGGAGGCATGAATAATACAACAATCAATAGAGATAATGTAAACAGGTAAATGGGAAATGCATATTTTCGGTAGATATCAGAATCAATAAGAAAAACTATTAGACCAAGGAACATTGAAATCGAAATCCAAATTATTTGCTTTCCATACTGTTTTTCTATGTCAAAAATGGAGGGATGTTCAGGAGTGAATGCAACAGAATAGACGGTTATTAAACCCAACAGTACCATAAGCATGAAGGTAATGAACAAGGGCCAATCGATTTCTCCAAAAAGTTTATCATCTTTTCTCATCACTCACCTCCTCTTAGCACTGCTTCTAAAATTCTTTTTTCCTTTGCCAAGTCCGTTATTCGTCTTTTCAAATACTTTTCAATCATTAGGCTAGCAATTGGACCTGCCCAAGTTCCACCAAATCCTGCGTTTTCAACAAATACAGCAATCGCAATTTTGGGTTGATCCATTGGGGCAAATGCTATAAAAACCGAGTGGTCTTCACCGTGTGGATTTTGAACTGTGCCCGTTTTTCCACATATGGTAATATCCTCTAAACGCGCCATTCTTGCGGTTCCGCCACTTTCATTCACAACGCGACGCATGCCTTCAATTACCGGATCAAAATGCTTTGCATCGACCATTGTTTTATGCATGGTTTTAAACATATCTAATGGCCCGCTATCTCCAATAGATTTGACAAAATGTGGAGTGTAATACCAACCTTTATTTGCTATTATTGCTGCAATATTTGCCATTTGAATCGGTGTTAATTTCACCTCTCCCTGTCCAATTGAAATAGACCGAATTGTAGAAAATGCCCAACGGTGATGACCGTACCACTTATCATAGTATGCGCTATTCGGTATAAGGCCAGGGCGTTCGCCAAATGCATCTGCCTCTAGTTTTTTTCCTAATCCAAAACTTTGCATGTATTCATTCCAGCGGTTAAGACCGATTTCTGCATCTTCAAATAAGCTTGATTTTTTATTTTGTTGAATTATTCTTCGGACAACGGCGTAATAATAAGGATTACATGAATATTGAACAGCTTCTTGTATGCTACTCGCGCTTGGATGTCCATGACAACCAACGACACTTTTATCACAGGCAAAACCTGAATTTGGAGTTATAACGCCTTCTTGCAAACCGATAAGAGATTGAACCAGTTTGAAAATAGAACCGGGTGGATATTCAGCTGCAAGAGGTCTTGGGAAAAGCGGTTTTGTTGGGTCTTTCAATAGATTTGGATAGTTCAACTTAATGTTTCTATTTCCAACAAGTAAATTTGGATCGAATGATGGGGAAGAAACCATCGCTAGAATTTCTCCTGTAGAAGGTTCAATCGCAACTATACAGCCTTTTTTATTTTTCATTAATTCTTCTCCGTAGGCCTGAATCAACATATCCAAGCCCAAAGTAAGTGGTGCGGCTTGAACAGCAGTTGTATCGTATTTTCCTCCCGCATAGCTTTCAATCGCATTATTTAGTGCAGAGGTTACGACATACTTGACTCCTTTATAGCCACGAAGATCTTTTTCGTAATAACGCTCCAAGCCGGCTCGGCCAATATTACTTCCCGGCCGATAAAATTCATCTGTCTCAATTTCATCACCGTTAACTTCTGCCAAGTAGCCCAGAATATTTGCACCACCACGAAATGGGTAGCTTCTCATGCTCGTAACTTCCTCGTAAAATCCGGGAAATCTTTCGAGATGAGGAGCGATTTTAGAAATTTCTTCAAGGGTAAGTTCCTTCAAAAATGGGTAAGCCCGCACCTTTTGATAATTTGAGGTGCGTTTCCCGGAATGCTTGTTATAATATGTTCCTTCGCCTTCTCTAATTTCAGTAAAACGCTTCCGAACATCTTCAACAGTCCAACCAATAAGTTTCGCGAAAGCAACTGTATCGAGGTTTTTAATTTTGTCTTCAACCATCATTAGGTTGAAATACGTTTTGTTAGATACAATTTTTTGTCCGTTTCGGTCGAAAATTACTCCTCTTGCAGGAATTATTTCTTTACGTTTTTCCGCAATTTCTTGTGCACGAAGTTTCCAAGTGTCATCAACTACTTGCATATAAAACAACCTAAAACTATAGATTATGCCTACGAGTAGCATGAAAGAAATAATGACATATCTTCTTCCTTCAAAATTCATTTAGTGCGAGATTTTCGAGAAATTAATGTCAATATCAACAAGCTGACCGAAAAAGAAAATAAGATACTCAATGCCGTATTTTGTAGAATCCAAAGCACTTCGTTTAATCGGAAAATTTCAATTAGAAAAAACCAGAAATGATGGATGAGCAATAAATAACCATAAACTAATACGAACCAACGTGTTCCCATATCAAACAAAGAAGGTTCCTTTAATGGGTCGTAACCTTCCCTTTGAGAAAACGCTTTGAAAATGATTGGTCGAAAATAGGCCATCATTACCAAAGAGGAAGCATGTAACCCAAAAGTATCTGAAAAGGCATCGATGGAAATACCCAATCCAAAAGCAAGCAGTAGCATAGGGAAAATTCCGATGTCAAATGGCAATAACATGATGAACAGGGGATAAATCATGAGGTGAATGCCAAATCCAAATTCCAACTGATTGAAAATCAAAACTTGCATTATCCAAAAAAGGAAAAAACGGAGTGATATTTTAAGTGCATTATTCATTAGCGTTCTTCCTTATCTTCAGGGATACCTTTTTCAATTGCCTGTTGTTCCTCTAGCATCAAATTGTTAACTACATAAATTCGTTGTAATGACCTATATTCCTCGGAATAAGTAATTACAACGTCCCACAATGCTTCTCCTTCTATGGCATAAACCGCATCGACTGTGCCAACAACTAAACCTTTCGGAAATATACCTGATCCGCCACGCGTTAATACTTTAGAGCCTCGGGGAATTTTTAAGTCATTTGAAATACCAGCGATGTTTCCTTGAGTTGGAAGTTTTCC
Source organism: Crocinitomicaceae bacterium (assembly GCA_044345395.1). Classification (GTDB taxonomy): domain Bacteria; phylum Bacteroidota; class Bacteroidia; order Flavobacteriales_D; family Crocinitomicaceae; genus UBA952. The sequence goes on from JBIJBD010000004.1 coordinate 8,579, forward strand.
ATCCCATTTGAGCAAACCAAATAAACCAATTGGTTCGATAGTTACGTCGATATTTATGTCTTTAGTTAAAACAGATTTAACAATGCTGTAGTGTTCACTTGTGGAATGAATGACTCCAACAACCCCATTAGGAGAAAAGACCCCCATCAAACGCTTCACCCCATGTTTTTCGCCTATATTGATTGTAAAGTAGTTGTTTCTTTTGGTAACAGTTGAATTAATCACTTCGCCGGGAATGTAAGTATATTGCTGTTTGTAAACTGAGTCATTTATTTTAACAGTGGCATTATTCAGTTTGAATAAACTTTTGGGTAATTGAGCCCTTAATGCGCTATTTTCTTCTTGTAGTTTACTGTTTTCATCTGATAAATTAAAGTGTTTTGTAAGGTCGTGTTCCCAAGTGTAAATTTGACCACTCACCAAATTGGCAGTTGTTAAAAATTGAAACCTCGGGAAGGATAGAGAAGTGACATAAATAGAAAGCGCAATTCCTTGTAAAAAAGCAAAAAACAAGAATAACCGAAATCGTTCAAAAAAAGCGATTAATTTGCGCATGAACAAAGATAGAAAAGGGTACTTGTCTAGCGATGCAATCCCTTAAAATGATATCAACAAAAACGACAAGATTTCAACTCAATTTGTCTTTTTTTGTAATAGATTTCTTGTTGAAAGTTAGTTTTCCCAACCAAAACGCGCCTTAAGTTTTTTAGCTATGAATGACTGTATTTCAGCACTTTCAATTTTTTCAAGCACTTGCCCAATAAAAGCACTTACCAATAAATTTCTTGCAGCCGCATCAGAAAGTCCTCGCGATCGTAAGTAAAACACGGCTTCTTCGTCTAATTGTCCAGTTGTAGAACCATGTGAACATTTCACATCATCGGCGTATATTTCCAATTCTGGTTTAGCGTTTACCGAGGCATCCGGACTCATTAAAACATTAGCGTTCGATTGGAAAGCATTGATTTTTTGCGCATCCTTTCTAACAAATACTTTACCATTGAAAACACCTGTTGACTTATCAAAAAGGACTCCCTTATACAACTCATTCGATTGACAATGTGCTACTTGATGATCGATAGTGGTGTGGTTGTCTACAAATTGTTGGTTATTCATCACATACACACCATTTAGGTTAGTTTCTGCATTTTTTCCTTGAACCGAAACTTCGACGTCGTTTCTGACAAATTGACCATCAAGAGTAATCGTATGTAAGGTGAAGACAGAATCTCGTTTTTGGCAAACTTTCTCTCGCGAAAGATGAATATCCGCCCCGCCTTCTACTTGTATTTTGGATAAGGCAAGATGAGCACCATTTTCTAGCTGAATTTCAGTGACAACATTCGTAAAGTTTTTACTCGTACGTTCAGCCTCAAAAACCATCGAAATTACCGCTTTTGCCTGTGCTTTCAGTCGAATATAATGCCTCAAATTGTTCACCTTATTTCCATTAGACAGATGTATAATCTCAATAGGCCTGTCGAGTTCTCCTGAAATATCTAAATACACACCGTCTTCTGCATAGACTAAATTGAGGGCATCGAATAATTCATTTTTTGCCTGGTAAAATGTTAGTTCTGAAGGGGTTAATTCGGTTAATGATTTACACCCTTGAAATGAATCTTTGAAAGACAAATTGCCGTTATCAAAAACTATTCTGTAGGCATTTTCATTTTGAACGCCAATTTCGGATGAATTCTTGAGAAATGAACCGGTGAACGTTGAATTTGTCAATTTAGTAAGACGCGTATATTTCCATTGTTCGTCTTTCGTGGTAGGAAATCTTGCTCCTTCTAGATAAACGTGTAATTCATTTAGGTGCTTGGTATCAAAGGCAAGTTTTGTCTTATTCAAACCACCAAGTAATTGAGTTAACTTGTTTTCCTGTGTTGTATTCACCTCGTACATCTCTTTTTCTTTAGCTAAGTACGGATTCTTTGATCCAATCGTATCCTTTTTCTTCTAAGATTAAGGCGAGTTCTTTTGTACCTGTCTTTACAATTTTTCCGTCATACAGCACATGAACAAAATCTGGAACAATGTAATCCAGAAGTCGCTGGTAATGAGTGATGACAATACTTGCGTTTTTAGGGGTTTTTAATTTGTTTACGCCATTAGCAACTATCCTAAGAGCATCAATATCCAGTCCCGAGTCCGTTTCGTCAAGAATTGCTAATTTCGGGTCGAGCATGGCCATTTGAAATATTTCATTTCGTTTTTTCTCTCCACCTGAAAACCCTACGTTTACGGAGCGATTGGCTAGTTTACTGTCTAACTCGACAATGGCTGATTTATCCCTAACCATCTGCATAAAATCTTTTGCGGAGATTTGTTCTTCACCTCTATATTCCCGAATTTCATTGAGAGCAGTTCGAAGGAAATTGATGTTTGAAACTCCTGGAATCTCAACGGGGTATTGAAAAGCTAAGAACAAACCTTCGCGCGCCCTATCTTCTGTAGACATTTCAAGTAAATCCTTTCCATCAAAGGAGATAGAACCGTCAGTTATTTCGTATTCTTCACGTCCAGCTAATATACTTGCAAGCGTGCTTTTTCCCGCCCCATTTGGCCCCATAATGGCATGTACCTCTCCGGCATTAACCTCTAAAGTTAATCCCTTTAGGATTTCTTTCCCTTCAATGTTTGCGTGTAAGTTTTTAATTTTTATCATGCTAAACGCTTTATTTTTTATTTATTCTCTCCTTCGAAGAGGAAGAAACTAGCCATTAATTTTATTTTTTATTTCCATTTTAACCAACACTTCCTTCCAAGCTAATCGCCAATAACTTTTGTGCTTCCACGGCAAATTCCATGGGTAATTGATTCAGCACTTCCTTACAGTATCCATTAACGATTAAACTAATGGCTTTTTCCTCACTAATTCCACGTTGCATGCAATAAAATAATTGGTCCTCTCCAATTTTTGATGTTGTTGCTTCGTGTTCGATCTTGGCACTTGGATTTTTACACTCGATATACGGGAACGTATGAGCACCACACTGATCCGTCATTAACAAGGAATCACATTGAGAAAAATTCCGAGCATGTTGTGCGTTCTTATGAATTTGAACTAATCCTCTGTAAGAGTTTTGAGATTTTCCAGCTGAAATCCCCTTGGAAATAATCGTGCTTTTTGTGTTTTTTCCCAAGTGAATCATTTTTGTGCCAGTGTCTGCTTGTTGGTAATTATTAGTCACGGCAACTGAGTAAAATTCCCCAACCGAATAATCTCCCTTAAGAATACATGAAGGGTATTTCCAAGTAACTGCAGATCCGGTTTCTACCTGCGTCCAAGAAATTTTAGCATGGCGTTCACAAATCCCTCTTTTCGTTACAAAATTAAACACCCCTCCTTTTCCTTCTTTGTCGCCAGGATACCAATTTTGTACAGTTGAGTACTTTATTTCTGCTTTTTCAAGGGCAATAAGTTCAACCACTGCTGCATGTAATTGATTTTCGTCTCGCTGAGGAGCTGTACATCCTTCCAAATAGGATACATAAGATCCTTCGTCCGCAATAACCAACGTGCGCTCGAACTGACCAGTCCCCCCTGCATTAATTCTAAAGTAAGTAGAAAGTTCCATGGGACATCTCACGCCTTTGGGAATGTAACAAAAAGAACCATCCGTAAAAACGGCAGCATTTAAAGCCGCATAAAAGTTATCCGTTGCTGGAACGACGGTACCCATATATTTTTGAACCAATTCTGGATGTTCTTGAACGGCATCAGAAAAAGAACAAAAGATGATACCGAGTTCTTTTAATTTTTCTTTAAAGGAAGTGGCAACTGAAACAGAATCCATTACAAAGTCAACAGCAACACCAGTTAAGCGCTGTTGTTCTTCTAGTGAAATCCCAAGTTTAGACATTGTTTCCTTCATTTCCGGGTCAACATCATCCCAAGATTCGTATTTTTTAGACTGTTTTGGCGCAGCATAATAGGTAATATCTTGAAATTTGGGTTTCTCGTACTGAACATGTGCCCACTCAGGTTCAACCATTTTTTTCCAAGTATCAAAAGCTGTTAATCGATAATTTAAAAGCCATTCGGGTTCATTTTTTTTCGATGAAATCAAGCGAATGATGCCTTCGTTGAGACCAACTGGAACTTTATCGGTTTCAATATCAGTAACAAATCCGAATTTATACTCCTGATTTTCTAAATCTTTAGCAAGCTCGTTTTCCGTATAGTTCGCCATGGTTATAAGGAAAAAGATTCACCGCAACCACATGTTCTTCCTGCATTCGGATTATTGAAGACAAACCCTTTGCCATTCAATCCACCAGAAAAATCTAAAATGGTGCCGACTAGATATAAATAACTTTTTCTATCAACAACTACTTTAACACCATTATCCTCGAAGGCTTTATCACCTTCCTTCTCTTCATTGTCAAAGGACAATTGGTACATCAAACCTGAGCATCCGCCACCATCAACACCCACACGTATAAAGAATCCTTCTTTTCCTTCGTCTTCCATCAAACGTAATGCTTGTTTTTTTGCTGTATCTGTTACCGTAATCACCTGTTTTTATTTAGATTAATTATAAATAACCATATCATTCACTGCAAAAATACCACTTTTATGTTATTGGTACAAGTAAAACAATGATTTGCTTCTAGTGTTTAAAATTTGATTTGAAAATTACTCCAGCGCAGGTCAGGTGTGTAATAATCAGTTGAGATAATTTGAGCGCCCGATCTAATGGCAGCATCGTAAGTTGAATAATCGTTATTGCGTGATTGGATCGTCCCGGCATCAGAACGTGTACGTACAATGAAAGAGGCGGTCAACTGTTGAATTCTCTCTTCATTTCCAACGGGGTCGTTCACAACAATAAAGGCTGCTTCAGGGTCTTCAGGTGAGGTATAATGAAACATTATGGGTGAATTAGTAGCTAGATTATAGAGTGTTTCCATTCCGTCTAATATGAAAATAAATTTTCCGAGGCATTGATTTAATTCGGGCCATCCTGTTTTTTTAAGTCGCTCTTGGATAGTGGAAAAGTCACCTTTCAAATCCGACGGTGTAAAAATCATATTCTTAGGTAAAATTCCAGAAATTTCTTTTTCCATCTCTAAAAACGCATTTTGATCATAAGGCACACAAGGCTTAAATCCTAATTTTCTGAGTGTTTTTGATTCGTTGCCAGGACTTACGCTTTTCGGCTCTACATTGACAAAAATGGGGTGGTGAGTTGGATTGTTTTCACTCCAAGTGCGTAATTCAAGTAATGCATCTTTAAAGGTAAGGTAGTGTGTTTCGTAATCTACATCCGCAATATGCAGCACTTTAAATCCTGGAGCTTTCATTTTCGGATCTCTCACACGTTGTTTTAGTCCAAATAGGAAAAGGTTTAATTTTCTCTTTTTGTAATGACCGCCAAGAGGATCATAATAAAGATCGAGCTCAATTCCGCGAATATTAAAATTGTCGAATTGTTCTGGAAGAGTTTTGTGGCCGTAATCCATTTGTGCTGGATCATTTGACGGACCCAGTTGTTTCTTGAACTTGGATAGAAATCGAATTACTTTTTTGTGCGGAAGCTTTTTGTAACTGTTGTGAGAAGCCAATACCTTGCTTTCATTTAAGCGCAGTGATTGTGCAGAAACTCCTAGCGCTAATATATTAAAACATGTAAGAATAAGCCAGGCTTTCATTGGTTAAATATAGAAAAAACTAGTGATTAAGGATTAAATAAAAAGTGGTAAAATAGAAAAGTCACCCCATTTTGAGGTGACTTTCTACTGATAGTTTGATAAGTTTATTATCGTTTGATTACGTAGATTACGGAACTTCCTTGACTATTTACTGTGTTTAAGAAATATGAACCTGAGTGTAATTCAGACAAGTCTATGTTTCCATTAGCTGTTAAGCTACCCGTTTTTATTATTTTTCCATTCACATCTGTAAGCGTAAAAGATGTGTTTTCGTTTACCGAAACGGATAATTGATTTTCGAATGGATTAGGGTATACTAATATTTTTTCATTTGTGTTCTCTGTAATTCCTGTTGTAGGGGGTAATAAAACCTCATCGATAACATGAACAACACCATTATCAGCCAATACATCCGCTAATGTAACTGTTGCGTCATTAATTTGAACCCCATTTGATAGAGACACAATTACGTCTTCACCATTAACGGTAGCAACTGGTCCTGCTGTTAATTGTGTTGATAAAACTGTACCATCAACAACGTGATACGTTAACACATCAGCTAAGTTAGGTAATGCTAAAATACCAGCGAGATCAGTATTCAATGCCGTAGCGAGATTATTAAATGCGGCATTTGTTGGAGCAAATACAGTAAATTCTGAAAAAGGATCAGTTAGAACAGGTAGCAATTCAGCGGTTACTACTGCAGTAGCTAAGGTTGAAAATCCATTATCGATAGCTACATCTACGACTGTTTCAATAGGTAATACAACTGCATCCAAAACATGAACGATACCATTGTCAGCATTAATATCAACCGCGGTTACTTGCGCTTGATTTACAAATACATCACCACCAGCAGTAGCAGTAAGTTTTAATGTATTAGTTGTGCTCAATGGTTGAACAATAGCTCCGTTTGTTACCGCTGATGAAGGAACTTCTGTTCCCAAAACGTGATAAGTTAAAATATCGGCTAATGACGGCAAAGCTAAAAGGCCATTTACTGTCGTTCCGAGCTCACTCGCTAAATCATCAAATGCATCATTTGTTGGAGCAAAAACGGTGTAATTTGCTAATGGATTTGTAAGAGCAGGTAACAATTCTGCAGTTACTACCGCAGTTACTAATGTACTGAAACCATTGTCAATCGCAACGTCAGCAACTGTTTCTACCGGTAATACTACTGCGTTTAACACATGTACAATGCCATTGTCTGCATTGATATCAACTGCTGTTACTTGTGCTTGATTAACAAAAACATTTCCTGTTGAGGTTGCTGTTAACTTTAAAGTATTTGTTGTACTTAATGGTTGAACAATCGCACCGTTTGTTACTGCTGTTGAAGGAACTTCTGTGCCAAGAACGTGATAGGTTAGCACATCGGCTAAGTTGGGAAGTGCTAACAATCCATTTACAGTTGTATTTAATGCTGTTGCAAGATTGTCAAATGCTTGATTCGTTGGAGCGAAAACAGTATAGTTAGCTAATGGATTCGTTAACGCAGGTAATAATTCTGCTGTTACTACTGCTGTTACTAAAGTACTAAATCCATTATCAATTGCAACGTCCGCAACGGTTTCAACTGGCAATAAAACCGCATTCGTTACGTGCACTGTTCCATTACTTGCATTGAGATTCGCTGCAGTTACTTGCGCATGATTAGCAAATACGTTTCCTGTTCCTGTTAAGGTTAATTTTAATGTATTTGTTGGGCTTAAAGGTTGAACAATTGTACCATTAGTAATAGCTGTTGAAGGAACAGTTGAACCAAGTACATGGTACAAAAGTATGTCGTCTAAGTTAGGTAAAGCAAGTAAACCATTAATATCGGTATTTAATGCTGCTGCTAATGCTGTGAATGCAGCATCGTCCGGTGCGAATACTGTTAAGGTTGCAGAAGGGTCTTGTAGCGCACCTGCAAGGTTTTCTTGAATGAGCGCAGCTTCTAGGTAGGTGTGATTCGGACTAGTAGCGATGATGTCATCAAACACATTCGTTTGTCCAAAACTTGTCGAGGTGACTAATAATAGTGATCCAATTAATGTAATTTTCTTTTTAATCATAATTTTTTTGTTTAATGTTTATAATAAATGTTTAAACAAAAACATTCCCATTAGGTTCACGGGATGTTCAAAAACTACATAAATATTAATTATTTGTTGCATAAAATATTTTGTCAGTTACATAAACAGTCAATTATTTGCCAGAACATTACAGGTATTTTCTACTAATTCGTTGTAATATGCAAACAACCTAATTCTTTGTACTAATATCAATACAGTTGAGTGTCTTTAGAAAATCAATTTCCAAGAGAAGAAAAATTATTCGTTTTCATCGGTTTTACTTACTACTTAATTCTGCATTAGGTGGAATTAGCAGTGGGTGTATTCAATTCTCCCATTTCGGGGGATTAAGTACATTTAATGTTTACGAAAATTAAATCGACTCATATTTTAAAATTCAATTAAAGAATTATTTACAAGTAATACATAACTTTGACGCATGAAATATTTTGAATTTAGATTAATAGGTTTCTTATTCCTGAGTCTGTTATTAGTATTTGGCCTAAATGGTATTGCACAGACAACTAGTTATCACTACAATCAAGCGAAAGCATTTAATGAATATATTGGTAAAGGCGAGGGTGCATGGAAATTTAAATCAACAGCTCCTGGATTAGAAAAAGATGTAACGTTCACCCGCGTATCCTTGAACAAAAAAGACATTCAGGGAAATGACTTGTTTCGTTATGATTTTACTTACGGAGATAATCTATGTAGTCTAGTTCCAATTAATACTATTTATCCATTGGCATATGCGTTGGTTAGGAAACAGGACAAGGAGTTTTATCATGGTGTTAATAATAATAAGTACGTTTACCTGGCAATCGGTAATAATTGCATTATCTCTGTTCTTTTTAATGAACTTGAAAGTGGAATTGGTTCAGATGAAAAATACAATCGGATTTCTTGTTATGACGGCCGATTAGATGTTGAATTAAAGAATCAAAAGGGATTTATTCAGAGTGGTACATTTATAAGGGGGAAAGGAATAGGAAAACCCTATTCGAGTTCAAAAGAGTTTTTTCAAGGAGAATCTATAGATTTTGAATGTTGCGGGCCTAACTACAGTACATTGGCTCCTGAGTATAAAGGGTTAACGGATTATTATAAAAATCTTGAGTTATATATAAAATCGGAGATTGATCAAGCGAAAATTAAAGGTCATCTTGGATCTTTTGAAGGAATTGAAGACGGTGAATATTACTACTACGGAGAACCGTTTTCATGTAAATCTTATCCGGATGATAATGATGTACAAGTCATTCCCGGATTAGTAAAAATTAAATTAGAAAAAGAGGGTGGAAAAGTGGTTAGTTTACTTATTCAAAATTCATTTGATGATGAAAAGTTTTATGATAAAGACAAATTTTTTGTGAGATGCCCGATTAATTCCTTGTTGCCGGACAACGGTAAAAGCCTTATTGCTTTTGGCGATAAAATTGTTGCAGTAAAAACATACGGGAAAGGGTTTAATTCATTTGAGGGGGTATTTTCAAAGCAACCATTTGATATTGAGGCGATTCATTGGATTTCAGATTACGACAAAAAATTCTGGTTATTTCAATCAACCAGCGAAAAATATTTTTGTGAATCAGAGCTCGAAACGAAGTATTCTCCGAGTAAAGACAAACTTCATTTCAATGGGTTTATTCAAGAATTATACAATATTTACAGCGGCTTAAAGAAATAGTTTGGGTAAAATAGAAGCATTAAATTTTAGTTGATACGCAAACAAGAAGAAATTTCTAAATAAACATGTTGTAATTCTCGAAACAAGCACAATGGAGTTGAATGTGGTTGTATAGTATTTTCCTCGAAGGTAGGCGTATCGAATTATCGAACCTTGACGATATCTTCAATATGTCAGGATAGAGCCTCTTTTTTTTGGTGAGGGAATTTGATTTAAGTTGTTGAAGAGTTGATGCCAAAAAATCAACGTTTTATAGCAACTACAAAATAAACTCGTTTACTTTTTCCATCTTGCTTGGGTTCTTCCCAAAAAAGTTGAAATTTTTCTGCTTTTCTCCCTTTTATTTCAAGGGTGATACGCTCCTTTGGATGTGTAAAAATTTGTGCTTCGATGTAATTTCCGAGTTTTATCGTATCATTATTTGAAACCGAAATTTCTTTCTTAAAACCATCAATTGGAGCATTTAAAAGTCCGGCGACAACATTTCGTTTTTTGCCAGTAGCATTAATCAAATAAAATTCGGTGGAATAAATTTCAGTGCATTGAGCCACTTCCTGCTTCTTGGGAGTTTCTTTGACAGTGTTTGGAGTGATGTATGGTTTGCTTATAGTATCTGAATAGAGACTTGGATCTATCCGAAGTTTGTAGTGACCATATTCGTCAGAACTATTATCAATAACTTGGGTAATAATCCCGTTTTCATCGAAATAATGTGCAACATCATCCCATTGTATACCACCATCGGGATGTCCTGTAAAATGTGCTTTCTGAACAGCTCCTGATGGATAATATTCAAAACTGACAGAGGAATGACCGGCCACATTGCGAATTTGCCTATGATAAATTTCTTTTCCAGCTCGATCAAAAGCCTTGACATAGCCCCAATTCAATTCATTGGTTAATTTAACCTCCTTGGTGGATATTTTTTTATTTGAATGATAGCGAATAGTGAAAGAGGTATCTTTTTTCTGAGTCCATGAGTTAAATGTCAATATTAAAAAAAGGATAGAAAAATATAAATTCATTTTGAGTTTTGTGTATTGACATGTCAATTGGTGTGCCAAATGTAATTTAGACGATTTCATTTGATAACACCTCTCTTTTTCCGTTTAAATACTTCCCCAAATTGCTGGTTATACTCCTCAAACTCAGTTTTCATCCATTTATCCCAAAAGGTGAAATACAGACCGTAATTTCCATTGAATTTCTCATGGTGCAAGTTGTGATGTGTAGAGGCAGTTTTGAATTTCAAAAAGGGAATGCGAACCCAGTTTTTAGGGTAGATTTCGTAGCCCAAATGCGCCAACAAATTATTGAGTAGATCCAGTGTTTGCCACAAAAAGAGGATGGGCCAAAAAATCGGAACGATCATAGGTAAAACGAGAAACGGTAGAAATTCAATTAGATTTTCTAACGGATGAAAGGAAAAAATGGTTAGTGGGGATGGATCCGTGCTTTTGTGATGTGTTTTATGCACCCAACGATAGATCTTCGGATGATGCATGAATCGGTGCGACCAGTAAAAATAGGCGTCGTAAAAAAAGAGGAGAAAAAACAATTGTAAAATACCCCAGGTAATTCCATATGCATTGATGTCCCAATACAATTTCATGTAGCCTAATTGATCGAGAAGCGTAATCAATGCTGTCAGAAAACCAGCGAGTAGAATAGAACCGAAAGAAAATAAAATATCATGACTGAAAAAATGCTTGTGTTGCTCACTTTTTGGTTGAATTCTCCGCCAGCGCCAAACGTTCTTAAGGCCTTTCCAAACCAACCAGAAAACAGCGATTCCGAAAACAGCATATAAAGATAAATTGAAGAAAGATTCTTTTAAGACGCTTTGAAGGAAGTTAGTGAAGTTGGTCATTGTTTCTAGATTAGCTATGGTTTTGCGGCGGTGGTTTTATCAATGAAAACAATAGCATCGTACTCCACACCTAGTTTTTGTTCAATCGTGGATTTCTCCATGGTGGATCCAATGTAATAAACCTTCATCGGTTGCTCAAAGAGTGTCTTTAGCTCCGTATTTTCATTTATTGCTGACATGGGCAGAAAAAACTGTGGCCAGTTGCCTTTCGAAAATGCTTGAGTAATAACATGTTTTTTTAATGGTTTAATTTCAACTTCGCCCAATACAGGTACTCTATTTGCTACATGTATTACTCTTACAGTGCCACCATTGGTAAAGAAACCGACTGTGTAGTAGTTTGCTTGATGACGTTGTTTCAAATGATATCCCATTTGAGTGGTGATCGAGTTGTTACTTCCAGTATGCCCGACATGCCCCCAAAGAATCATCTTCTTATTGTTCTCGAACTTTTTAATCCAATCTACATTATCTGCCATACATGAATCTCGGTGATTGAAACCCCTCAGTTCATCTTCAATATATTGCAAACGAACGAACGGTTGTTTAACCATTTCCCAATGGCGCAGTATTAATTCGTATGTGCGCTCATCGCTTTTGGATATAAGTTCTGCTTTGTTTGCTTGAAAATAGTCGCTAACTATTTTCCATTGGTTTTGAAAATCAGCAACCACAGCTGGAAGCATTTTCAATAATTCTTTTATACTGTACTTAGCAAAATATTCGTCAAAGTCATTTAGAAAATGTTTGGATGAAGAGTCAAAAATTGACAAAAATGATGGAGCATATTGTGAAACATATGTTTGAACCCGTTTTGCGCTTGGTTCACAATTTTGGGCGTCAAAACCATAGAATGTCACTTTATTGGCTGCCGACTGCCCGTTATTAAATTCTCTCAACCATTCAACAAGTTGAAAAAACTCTTGGTTATCGTACACCCAACTTTGTTTAATACTCTTCACAGCACTTTTGGCAGAACCCTGCCCACCAAGTATATATTCGTTAATTGAATCTGCTGCCGTGAAATTTGCCTCTATTGCTATAACCCGAAAATTTAAATGCTCAACCATATACTGAATCATCCGATGCCTTAGTGTTACAAACTCACTTGTTCCGTGAGTTGATTCACCTAGTGCAACAATTGATTTATCAGAAAATGATGCGGAAAGTGAGGCTATGTCACTTGTGTTTGAAGATGGGTAAACTGAATTTATCGGAATGATAAGACGTTCGAATCCTTGGTTACTTAGCTCCTTAAATAATTTATTAATAGACAATTTTGAACCATTCGTTTGTGCAAAGCTGGTGGAAACAATCAAAAATGTAGCTAAAAATAAATAAATGTTACAATGCTTCATGATATATCGAACACATTTGTTCTGAATAAGTCCAATGCCTGATGTCTTTGTTGAGTGAGAATTTAATATTTCCATTTTTTTGAATTTTATTCTTTAATAATTAGGCTTTTACTAGAGAGTTGAAGATACTAAGAATTTCATTAGGTTTTTCCAAAGGACTAATATGCCCACCTCCAATAACAATCGTTTCAATGCTTGGAGGTGAAGGCACATAATCTTCAATTCCTTTGAGAGCAAGCGCTCTGACCTTTAAATTTTTGATCAATTCGCTCGCATCTTCGGCATCTGCAATTACCGCTTTGTCTGTGTGTTTAATCTGCGCGTTTGACAACAAATCCATTGGTCGTTTTAGTTGATCGACTAGAGAAGGATTTTCTTTTAGCGATGTTTTTCCAAACAATGCTTTGGCGGCTTGTTTCGTGTAAAAATTCCTGAATATCAACATGGAATGCTGAAGTCCGAACGTGATCTTTTGTTTTTTTGTGGCTGTAAGAAAGGGCATATTACAAAGCAACACACTTTCAAATCGCTCTGGTTGCTTGGATGCTGCTCGAAGAATGGTCATACTGCCCCACGAGTGACCGACAGCAATAACTTGGGTAATCTTCAAACTATCCAGAATTTCAAGAAGCATATCGGCGCAATCATTCAGTGACCAGTCGTTTTTGGTAATTTCCTTACTCAAACCATGAAATGGCATGTCAACGGAATAAGTCGTTCGGTCTTGGATGGAATCGATTACCTCATCCCACAGGTGGTGGTCAAAATACACGCCGTGAAGAAAAATGATTGGCGTTTTATCTGAATCAGCCAATTTCGGATAGACGGCAATTTTACCAAGATTTGTGTGAATCATTTTATTCCTGTTAAACGTTTGTTCATTTACTTATCAATTACTTACTGATGGGGCTTGCTTGATGAAAGCCGTTTGTTTCAATTGATCAACCATGAATTTGGACAAATCAGGAAGGGTTATAGACAATTTTAGTCCTTTTCCATCGAGTGTAGCGTTGCATGTTCCTTTCGCTGGTTTATCAACGATATTGGGACAACGAACAATCGTCCAATCGAGCTTGCTGTTCATAATAATGGGTTCCATTCGGTTTTTATCTTCAATGATGACTTTCAGCCATTTCATGAAATAAGGAAGAATGATTTTGGTAAAAAACCAGGGTTGAAAAGCAATGCTATTTCCTGCTCCCACATTACTCATGGCAACGAGGCGTTTGATGTTCTGTTTTTGCATTTCATCGACAATGACTTTCGTAGCATCTGAAATAAAGGTCGTTGGTTTGCCATCGCCCTTTCCGCCAACTCCCAAGCATTGGATGACCGCTTCTTGATGGTGTATAACGGAAGCTACTGTTTGTGGGTCAAGCACATTTCCTTCGACAATTGTTAGATTTTTGTGCTGGATTGAAACTTTGGATGCATCACGCACCAGAATGGTTACTTCATGTCCTTGTTTGATTACTTCTGCTAATATCGCTTGACCTGAAAAGCCGGTAGCACCGAAGATCGTTACTTTCATTTGTATCTTTTTGTTTGATACAAAGTTCAGTAGGATGGTTGCTATCTACATGACACAAATGTGTCAAAATGATTTTAATTCACTTGCATTTATTATTTCGAGACAAGCAAGTTCCTCATCATCTTGAAAGTCTATTAACGTGTTCATTTGTTTGCGCAGAACTTCCTCAACATTTTTTGTTGTCTGGTTATAGGTTCTGATCCAAATGATTTTTGGAGGATGTCCCCAAACGAGCGAAAAATCATAGAAATCACCATCAAAGGTCACAATAGTGAAATCATGTTCTTTTGCATATTCCCAAATCTGTTTGTCTGATGAATTTTCTAGGCCAATTTGTCTTACCTGTCTAGCTTCGGGTAAGATGTCTTGGATAAGGGATATTAAACGGTGTGAAATATTTTGATCGAATAGCAATTTCATGAGGCTATTCCTAAATGACCTTCTCTAGAAGCGGCAAAAAACAGACATGCATTGATCTTTTCATCACTTAATTCAGGAAAGTCCTGAATGATTTCCTGGCGGGTCATTCCATTCGCTAACCAATTCAAAACATCAGCAACAGAAATACGAGTACCTTTGATTACTGGCTTTCCAAATCTTCTTTCAGAGTTAATTTCTATGTATTGATTAATATTCATGATCACGAAGGTCGCAAATAATTGTGAGTTAACAAAGTTAAAGCCTATGTTAATTCAGTTAAAAATCAACGAGTTCATAATTTACACTTCGTCCGCCTTGATTGGTCTGTCGTAAAATTCCTTTTTCAATTAAATCCTTGATGTCTCTTAATGCAGTATCTGATGAAACTTTATTGATTTTGGCCCATTTTGAACTCTGTAATTTACCTTCAAAATTGTCAAATAGCATATTCAATACTTTTCTTTGTCTTTCGTTTATTGAAGTTTTAAACGCCGTAATTATGCGGCGAATAAACTGGGTTTTCGTTGCATGAGTTAATAAATATTCATTACAATATCTTGTTTTTGAAATTTTAGCCAATGGCTATAACGGTTTGCTAAACGACACATTTGTAAATGTTCAATAATCACATCTCAATATTTGTTATCGCAAGCACATAATTTTCAACGCAATTGTTTCAATATCAAGTCAACCAACCCACAAACCCCTGCGCCAATGATGATTGACCAAGAAATCCAATCTTTAAACTCGTTGTTTTTGTGTTTTAAAAATAAGAGATGAAGCAACAGATGAACAATCATAAAGATATCAAATCCTTTTCTAAACGCCTCTGTGTTTTCACTATGCGTTAACTGCCAATAAATGAAGAAAAACAAAGGAATGTGAGCGAATACAAAAAAGATGTGTCCCAACTTATCGTTGAGCATCGAAAGTCCGGGGAAAATGCGCCATTCCTTGCATCGAATTGCATCCATTTCGTGAATGGTAATAAATGAAAGTCCTAACAAAAAGAAAATGGATGTCGCCATTGGAATTCTTGAGTAATTTTTGCCATAACTAATTATTATTGTAGGCAGATTTTATTACTTCAATAAGTTCATTGTCAAAGTCGGCTATTTTGTTCATTTTGGTCTGAAAATTTATACGTTCACTTCCTCCTGTTTTAGATTTTTTAAATCTTTCATGGCTGAAATTATCGGCAAGATTAAGTCCAATAATAACTTTTTTGTCCTTTGATACTTTAACAATGGCAAACTGATTTTTTCGATAAAATGGAATATATGTTTTACAAGGCTGAATACGAACGTCCTTTCCAAATTTTGAAATTGTATTTTCAATTTTTTTATACGTTTTTAATAGGTCGGGGGTATTGAATAATGCAGGAATAAAATCGTCTGTATTTTCATAGGCATCTTTTCCTTCAAGGCGCTCAACTATTTTTTGTGCCTGAAAATGACCTACACCATGTGTGTTTTTAAGAAAATCCATTACAGATTTTTTATCTGACAGCTTCGACTTTTTCACAATAGAAATCCATTGCTCCAAAGTTTTCCCTGTTTTTTCTTCTAGGTTACGAAGTATTGCTTCACCCATTTCTTTTGGTCCCAATGCCATACGATTTAAATTAATTTTATGCTAAAAGATTTGATATATAAAACTATAAACAAACTATTTCTCTGCCATTATTTTCGCTGCAACACTTAATCTCAACTTCCCTGGAGGCATAATACCCGAGAAAAAACCGAGTATTTTATTTTTAAAACCTGGAATCACATGGAGTTTTCCTTTCATCATGCCATTGTAACCTTCCCTGGCAACATCTAACGATGTCATTACACCGCTTGCGTAAAGCTTGGCATTATTCATATCAGCACGTTCCATAAAATTCGATGCTGTTGCGCCAGGCGATAAAACAGTTACGGTAACACCTGTATTTTCAAATTCTTTATGAATAGCCTCTGATACACTGATAACATAGGCTTTGGTTGCGCCATAAACGGCAAAGTTTGGATCTGGTTGAAGGCCTGCCATCGAGGCAACATTTAAAATTCTGCCTTTTCCACGCTCAACCATTTCTTTTCCGAAATGATAACTTAGCTCCGTTAGACTCACAATATTCAATTGAATCATTTCTTTGTATTTCTCCATACTCCTTCCTGTGAAGGGGCCATAATCTCCGAAACCGGCATTATTCACTAAATAATTTAAGATTAAGTTGTTTGAATGAACCACTTCATAAACAGATTCAATCCCTTCGTTGGAGGATAAATCAGCCGCAACTGTAAATACATCTACCTTGAATTTTTCTTCGAATTCTTTTTTGATTTCCAGAAGCTTTTTTTCGCTTCTTGCCACAATGAGCAAATCTATTTTATCTGCTGCAAATAGTTTGGCAATTTCGTATCCTATTCCGGATGAAGCTCCTGTTATTAAAGCGATTTCTTTCATACTAGTCAATTAATTGTTGATATTCAATTTGATAACCACACAAAATTATCCAGGTTGAGGGAGTTCGACCTGACACAAATGTGTCAAAAATGAATTTCGATTTTCTTTTAAAGAAATTCAATTCGTTTTCTTCCAGAAAAAATAAGTTGATAAGCACAGTATCAAACCCACCGGAGCCATTACGACATCCGGCATTACAAGATTTCCTGTTGCGATAAAACCAATTATAGCACCAATAAAATCAAACGTGAATCCTGCATAAGCCCATTCCTTAATCCATTTGTAAGGAGAAAACCACAAGGAAATAATTCCAGAAATTTTCAAAACACCGAGCAGGTAAAGCAGATAAACAGGCATCTGAATAAGCTCCATGGAATGAACCACGGTCTCATTTAAGGTTAATTCTCCTATAGCACTAAAAAGCATGAATGACGAGAATATTACTTTTATCGTGGTGTAAAGTTTTTTGTTTTTCATAAATTATATGAGTTGAGAGTACAAAACTAATTAGGGCAGAAAGTTTAACCTGACACAAATGTGTCAAAAAGGTTTTGAGTTATAAATCAATCTTAGTAAGATCCAAAATTCACAAACAAGGAAGCCCGAAATTTATTGCTGTAAAATTCTCCGCTCGGGTCGTAATAGGTTTTCCATCCTTGAACCATGGAGTAATGAACACCCGCTCCAACTTGAATCCCTTCTATTTTGGTAGGAAAAAATCCTCTAACACCAAATTCCAACCAACTGCCTGATGCTGCATCTTCACCATTCATTAGTTTGTTTTCCCATTCGCTAACTCTTGCTCCATCGGGTGTATTTCTGTCATCTCCTACTAAATAAAATCCACCTCCGCCCATTCCATAGCTGATAGGCACATCAATTTCTACGTTTTTCACCTTAAAGGTTGGGGCAATCATAAGGCCAATGGTTCCATAATCTGCGCGAAGAGTCAATGTACTGCTTCCTTTATAGATTTGACCATTATATGCCTCCACCGTAAATGTTTGGGGATTGATCGGCCCACTTCTGCCGTATGCATTGATACCGATTTTCAACCTGTTTTTCCAAAGCTTAATTCCAAATGAGGCGCCTACTGAATTTCCAACGTGATCTTCTAAAAACATAGCGCCAATTTCCGGCGTTATGAACCAACCGATTTTATTCGATTTTGACACTTCCTGAGCTTTGATTGTAAAGATTACTGACAGGACAACAATAAGTGTAAGAATGTTCTTTTTCATGATTTTTCTTTTAATAAATTAGAATGAAGGTTCGAGCAATAATGATTTAGTAGTTGGATTTTTTCCAAGGGCAAAACGTAAACCAGCCTGAGCTGACCAAATGTATTTGTAAGTATCACCACTGGCTCCAAATGCAGGACCAGTAATCCCTTTTACAAAAACGATGGTTTTAGGAGATGCTAGATAACTTAAACCACCTGTAAAATTGGGCGTACCCATATATTCGAAAAGCGAAGTAGGTGCAATTTCGAAAGCTGTAGGCAATAGCACACCACTGCTCAAGTTCAACTTTTCTGTCAACTTCACATTGACAAGTAAACCTGCTTCAAAAAGCACGGCTCTGCTATTGAGAAGACTGTCTTCAATACCATTATTGTCCGGGTCTATTATCCCTTGGAATCTGAATCCTGGTCTAAAAAAGCCATCTAATCTGATTCGATCTTGTTCAGCAATCTTGAAACTCAAAGGTAAACTCAAACTCCAAGCATATCCTTTTTCAAAAGGTTTTGCTTCAACGAAACGGTATTTTGGAGAACCATACTGAATTTCGAAACCAAGCCGAAAATTATCGTTGATTTGGTGGCGATAAGCCAAGTTCGAGCTGTACCTATCCATATTAGATACACCAACACCAACATCTACGATGGATTGCGCAGTGGCATGTTGAATAAAAAGTGAGGAAAGGATAATTCCACAAGTTTTGAGGATGATTTTATTCTTCATTGCGTTTATTAATTTAAGTGATGAAACAAAATTCAAGTTTTGCAAATAGAATCTACTGAACAATTGTTAAGAAATGCTGAACGCTTCAGACTTGGAAACACTATTTCTTCTTCAAACCAAAAGAATACCCAATACTGATATTGTAAATAAATGGTGTAAATCCAGGGCCAGCATCCAAGGTTTTTATCTCTTCGGACTTACCGGTATTTTTATTCAGATAGTTGTAACTATTGCCTTCCAAGGTGGAAGAAATCGTAGGCCAAAAACGGATACTAGGAGAAATCATGATTCCTTTTAAGAAGGATGTTTTATTTTTGAAGGGTTGATAATGACCGTAAACCCCAATTCCGATGGTCATGGTATTGTATGCGGTAATTTGGTTTGAACTATTTTGTGTTTCATCATCGTAATAAAATTCGAAACGATGCCATTTTGGCTCAATTCTCACGTTAACCCATTCTTTCAAACGATAGCCAATTCCAAAACCGGTTGTATATGGCAAATGAACCGCAACACCTTGTTCTCTAATTTCGGGAGTTACTGTCGTTCCAGCTAAATCCAAAGAGACACCGTGCGAGTAACCAAAAATCAATCGTTTGTGAATATAGTTTCCTTCGATATTAAACCCTTTTGCAAAAATCGGTTGTGTTAATCCAAAAACTACGTTCACTTTTTTTTCGCTTTTCCAGTCTTGGGCATTTGATTGAAGGGCAATCGAACTCATTACAATGACTAACATTGTCTTAATTGAGATATTTAGTTTGTTTTTCATGTTTTTTCGGATTTATCGGAATTTAAAAATTATACCCAAACCTCAATGAACCCAACATAAATGGAGTTTCTCCTACTTCTTTGGTTAAGGTTTCATCCTCGTAAATGGGCCATGGATTGGATTTGTAAAGCACTTGAGCAATCCCAAACTGAGGGATTACGTATAGTTTCTTTTTAGCAAACTCAAATTTATAGCCGATGTATCCGGTTCCTAACCAATCGAAGCTATTGTAAGTCTTTCCCGTGGTTACGTGGTTTTGTAATACACCAAGTCCAGTCGTTTGTGAAAATTCAAGATGCAGCCCTTTCCAAAGATATTGTCGGTAACCACTGGCAATACTGTAGTCGGCAAAGCGACCTTCTGTGGCACGATCTCTTGGGAAATCAATGTTTAATCCTACATACAAATCACCTCTTAGATTTCCTTTCTCCCAGAGTTTAATGGTGAAGTGCGTTCGTGTTGTTTGCACTAAAAATGGCCAGAGAATATCGGTTTCTATGGCATATTTACTTTCATTCTGTTCTGTTTGAGCGAAACTGGAAGTTGAAATAAGGCATACGATACCTAGAATTAGAAGGGATTTTTTCATTGTTGTTGCATGTTAAAATGATGCAACAAAGTTATTTAGGCGAATTCCCAATCCACTGAACAAATGTTAAGAAATCACTTCGCCAACTCTTTTCTCAATCTGCTCAAATGCTGAGGGGTGATTCCCAAAAACGAAGCGGTGTATTGCAGTGGCACACTTAAAAGTATTTCCGGATTTTCTTTGATCATTTTTTCATAACGTTCGTGCGCCGATTGCGATTGTAACATCATGATTCTTTTTTCCATGGTAATGAAAAGGTTCTCAACAATAACCCGTCTGAAGATCTGCATCTTTGGAACCAACTCACAAAGGGCTTCCAAGTCTTTTTTTGAGATTGTTCTGAGTATGGTATCTTCTAACGTAGAAATATTTTCATGTGTAGGTGCATTGGTCAGAAAACTGCTAAATGCGGAAACAAAATTATTTGGGGATACAAAATAACAAGTAACCTCATTTCCTACTTCATCAAAATAGAAATTACGCAGTCTCCCGGAAACCACAAAAGCCACCTGATCACAAATTTTTCCCTGTTCTATAAATAGTGCCCCTTTTGAAATTTCAATGGTGGAATAAGCTTTTTCAATGGTGGTTATTTCTTCCTCGGTGAGACTTACGATTTGGTTGATACTTTCAGAGAGAGCAGTCATACGGAATTGTTTAGGATACAAAATTACGTGTTACTTTGATTATTCCATAAAAGGTTCTGAAACGAAATTCCTAAAACTTCTTGTTTTATGCTACTTTTAGGAATTTGACTTTTTTAGATTCATTATAAACTAAGTTGAAATGCAGCCAAAACACCAAATATTTCTTCATTTTGGCTGCTATTCAAAATTTAGGAAATGATTATTTATACAAGAATATTAGTGCTATTTTTAATCTTACTATTGATATAAATACCTCAAATTCAACCTTTCGCCAACTTTTGTCGAATGCGAGTCAAGCTTTGTCGTTCCATTCCCAAAAAAGAAGCTAGGTGCGATAAAGAAACACGATTGAAAAGATCTGGATTTTCTTGAATGAAATCAAGGTAACGTTGTTCTGCTGTTTCAAATAGAAAACTTTCAATGCGCTTTTGTTGGAACTTCAAAACGGCTTCTGCTACCAAACGTCCATAGCGCTCAATGTTTGGGTATTTATCGTAACCGGCTTGAATATGGTCGTAGGAAAGATTGACAAGAATGGTAGGTTCAATGCACTGGAAGTAATACTTACTTGGCGTTCGGGAGATAAATGCGGTATAATGTGTGGCATAGCGGTTCTCTCTTACAAAATTGACCGTAATTTCATTTCCCTTTTCATCTACATAAAACGCTCGAAGCAAGCCTTGATACACAAAACCAATTTCTTGTTGCAGGGCATTCGCGTGAATGTAAAAATGTTTGGGCTGGAGTTCGGTAATACTTAATCCACTTCTAAAGTATTCCAGTTCTTCATCCGTAAATTTAGGACAAAGTGATTTGACTGCGGAGAGGTATGTTTCAATTGGATCTACCATTTTGATACGAAATTAAAGGATAATTTCAATTTCCAAAATATCTCCAATTTCAATTTTTTCTTTCTTCCGAATATCGGCTTTTAGAGGTAGGATATATGTATTAAGTTTTGTATCATACCAAATCGCGGTATCCCATAAAGTTTCTCTAATTTTTGCCTTGGCCTTCATTCTTCCCCAACCTTCCTCTTGCCATTTCATATTTTGACGTATTTCCTCAGAAAATTCTATGGGTAAGGAAACAAAATACCATCCCCCAGTGGCGGAATGTTTCCAAATGGGAGCGGTGAATTTGTAGGTTATATTGATGGACAAAATTTAACAACTTTATTCAAAGTTACAACTTATTTTAAAGGTGTTTTATCGTTAAAAATTCGCTTCCAAAAACGGATTTATCGAACCTGAGAATTCAATTTAAATTCTTCTTTGACTTCAATATAAATGTAGGTTTGGGATAAATGGAAAACAAAAAAAGTCACCATTTCTGATGACTTTCTCTCTTTAGTAGCGGGGACACTAATATCCTCCATTTCATTTCGGATAGACATAATATAGGGCTTAATAAAGAAAAGCTCAGATTGCTTCGCGTTCTTACTTTTTACATTCCTATATGCTTTTGAAAGTGAACTTTCAGCGCTTTTGGAAATGCAAAAAGCCAATCAAAATTTGACTGGCTTTTCCTTGTAGAGAAGAGTATCGAATTATCGAACCTGATTTGGGAGGGGTTAGAACAAATCGAATTGTTTGTTAACTCAACGGATTTTAGTTTATCCTAATTATGAAAATCCATCCAAAATTCATCAGTCAGATAAAAAACCGTATCAATGAAATATAGAAGATCATCCTTTGTTAACACATTTTCATCGTGAAGATCTTCTAGAATCAATCCTAATTCTTGATTATAATAGTCATTATTCCTGGTGTTTGTGAATCCATTACTCAGTAGAAATTCTCTAATTTGTTCTAGATTCGTCGTTGATGTTACTTCAACAAAAGGTTGTTCAACTACAGCAAATAAATTGTCATCTACAGTATGAAAGCCAATTAATTGATAGGCTGTATCCTCAAAAAATGTATTGTGCAAGAGTAGGTTATGTAAATAATCTTCCCAAGAATTATAATAAATGGAATCATTTAATTTGAATACAGATTTTTGGTTTTGTAAATACACCTTTTGTTCTGCGCCCTCACTTACGTATTGATTGAAATCAATATGGTTAACCCACAATTGCTTTTCAGTAATATACGTGGCTAATTCTTGCCTTTCTTGCTCTTTGAAGTGCTTTGATCCTTTAGGCGTTGTGCTTGTTCTCTGGCTTTTTCTAAGGTGATTGGCGATTGCTTGGATAACTTTTCCATGCCTAACTTCGCTCTTTCCTGAAATGACTGCATAAAGGTGATTTTTAAATGAATTTGACATTCAATCAAAGTTACGAAAAAAATAGGTTCAATTTACGGCATAAAAAAACCTGAGCCAAATGACTCAGGTTTTCCTTGTAGCGGGGACACGACTATCCTTCATTTCATTTCGGATGGACGTAAATTGGGGGATTAACAAGGAAAAGCTCAGACCGCTTCGCGATCTTACTTTTTACATTCCCATCCGCTTTTGAAAGTAAACTTTCAGCGCTTCTAGAAATGCAAAAAGCCAGTCAAATTTGACTGGCTTTTCCTAGTAGAGAGGAGTATCGAATTATCGAACCTTGACGATATAAACGATATGTCAAGATAATGCCTGATTTGGGAGGGGTTGGTAGACTTGAATTCAATATGACCTCGTTGTAAATTCCATATTCTGTATACATCAAACCTTAATTTGTGTTCGTATTAACGCCCTGTCTTAGAATACTTTTGTCTAAAATAAACTAAATGAAAAAGACAATATTAATCACAGGAGCAAGCAGCGGGATTGGTAAAGACACTGCAAAGTATTTTCAATCAAAAGGATGGAATGTTGTTGCCACGATGAGAAGTCCTGAAAACGAACAAGAATTAACGGGATTGGACAATGTATTTGTTACTAAATTAGATGTATTGGATCTTGATTCAATCGATAGTGCAATAGCAAACGGAATTCAACGCTACGGAAAAATAGATGTTTTAGTAAACAATGCTGGTTATGGAGCTTATGGGCCTCTTGAATCCTTTCCAAGGGAGAAAATCCTTCGTCAATTCAATACGAATGTAATTGGTTTAATGGACGTTACCCGAGCGATTCTCCCACACTTTCGACAAAATAAAAATGGTATCGTTATTAATATTTCATCCATGGGAGGTAAAATGACATTTCCACTTGGTTCATTGTATCACGGAACGAAATTCGCTGTTGAAGGAATATCAGAATCTTTTCGTTACGAAATGGAACAAATTGGTTGTAAAGTTAAAATCGTTGAACCAGGGGCGATTGCTACTGACTTTGCAGGTCGCTCATTTGATTTTAACCACGATGAAAATTTGAAAGAATATCAGAATGTTGTAAACAAAATCATGACGGTATTTCCAACTATGATTAAAAGCGCGTCACCCGTAAATATCGTTTCGAAAGTGATTTATGAAGCTGCTACGGATGGAAAAAGTAAATTGAGGTATATGGCAGGTAAAGACGCTAAGATGTATAATTTTATGCATAAGGTTTTTGGATATAATTTTATCGTTTACATGAATAAAAAGTTTTTCAAATTGTAGCAGATGAGTCAACTTATCCATTTAAAATCAATTGCAGACCTGTCACGTCTTTTGAATGAAAATGATTTTCACCCCTTGGTTGCAGTGGTAGATTTTAGTAAAACCAAGGATCACATTGAAGAGGAATCTAGAATTACGACTGATTTTTACTCAGTGATGTTTAAGAATTACTGTAAAAGTTTTGTTACTTATGGTCGAAAAACCATTGATTTTAATGAAGGAAGTTTGATTTGTATGGCACCCAATCAGGTTATTACGATAGACACTGAAATTGAGCCCCGAGAGAATCCGATGGGTTGGGGCTTGTTTTTTCATCCTGATTTGATACGAAATACCTCACTCAATGCTAAAATGAAAGATTATTCGTTCTTTTCTTATGAAATGGCCGAAGCACTTCATTTATCAGAAAAAGAAAAACAATTACTATATGAGTGCATTGTGAAAATACAATCGGAATTGAAGGAAAACATCGACGATTATAGCCAAACGATTATTGTTTCAACGATAGAACTTTTACTGAACTATTGTAATCGATTCTACGGAAGGCAATTCATTACTCGCAAAGCAACAAACAGAGATATTTTAGAGAAAGTAGAAACATTGTTAAAGGAATATTTTTCAAATAAAACAGATTCCAATGGTTTGCCAACAGTTAAATATTTGGCTGAAGTGGTTAATTTGTCTCCTGGATATTTGGGTGATTTGCTCAAAAAAGAAACAGGTTTGAACGCACAAGAACACATTCATCAGTATATCATCGAAGAGGCAAAAAACATTCTCTTGAACTCTAGTCAGTCGATTAGTGAAATTGCTTTTCAATTGGGTTTTGAATATCCGCAATATTTCAGTCGTTTGTTTAAGCAAAAAACAGGGACAACTCCGTTGGAATATCGGAATTTGAATTGAATACTAAAGGTTTAAGTTCTAACAGAAATGCAAAAAGCCAGTCAAATCTGACTGGCTTTTCTTAGTAGCGGGGACACGACTCGAACGTGCGACCTTCGGGTTATGAGCCCGACGAGCTGCCAACTGCTCCACCCCGCAATATATCTTTAATTAGTTGTTCTATTTGAAATTCTCCGTTGAGAACTAGAGTACAAATATAGATCAAATTACTCGTTTTTGCAACTCTATTAACAAATCTTAGGATTATCTAACCGTTGGTCCCGCCTCAAAAGCTTTTTCAGGAGCTAAAAAACTTAAGGTTCCAGCCTCGTCTTCAGCCATTAAAACCATTCCTTGTGATTCAATACCACGAATTTTTCTTGGCTCTAAATTGAGTAAGACCAAAATTGTTTTTCCGATGATTTCTTCTGGAGTGTAATGCTCTGCTATACCAGATACAATTGTGCGTTCGTCAATACCTGTAAGCACTGTTAATTTCAATAATTTATCAGCTTTTTCAACTTTTTCTGCATGTTTTATGGTAGCCAATCGCATGTCAAGTTTGGTGAATTCGTCAAAGGAAATCGCTTCTTTCATAGGAGGAAATTTACTTGTTTCGGTAGTATTTTGTTGTGTCAATTTTGCGCGCTCTTCTTCAACTAAAGAATCTTCGATTTTCGTAAATAATATTTCAGGTGTGTCGATTTGATGTCCTTCAAGTAGAACTTCTGTTAGTCTCGAATCCCATGCAACATTGGATAGATCAATATTCAACATGGTTGCTAATCGTTCACTTGTAGCTGGAAGAAAAGGACGACCCGTCAAAGCGAGCTGTGTCGTTAGCATATTGGCAAGGTAGAGAATTGTTTTTACGCGTTCCGGATCCGTTTTAATGAGTTTCCATGGCTCTTGATCCGCTAGGTATTTGTTCCCAAGTCGAGCTAAGTTCATCCATTCCGTTTGCGCTTCTCGCAACTTGTATGCGTACATTAGCGTTTCAATCTTCGTGGGAATAGCTTCAATCTCCCTAATGAGTTCTTTATCTTCAGCAGTTAACCCTCCCGGGCTTGGAATAATTCCTTCGTAGTACTTTTGAGTAAGTACTAATGTTCTGTTCACGAAATTACCCAGGATATCTGCTAGTTCGCTATTCACACGCGTTTGAAACTCCTTCCAAGTAAACTCAGCGTCTTTGCTTTCAGGGGCGATTGCTGTAAGTACATACTTTAACTCATCAATGCGATTTGGATGTGCTTCTATGAATTCATGCAACCAAACAGCCCAATTGCGTGAAGTAGAGAATTTATCTCCTTCCAAATTCAAAAATTCGTATGCAGGAACGTTATCCGGAAGAATAAAATCTCCGTGATCTTTAAGTAGAATAGGGAAAATGATCGCGTGAAAAACTATGTTGTCTTTTCCAATGAAATGAACCAATTTGCGATCACCTGCTTCATTTTTACACCAATAGTCTTTCCAGTTTTTACCATTATCTAATGCCCATTGTTTCGTTGCTGAAATATAACCGATTGGCGCATCCAACCAAACGTAAAGTACTTTTCCTTCGGCATTTGCAAGAGGTACCTTTACTCCCCAGTCTAAGTCGCGCGTCATGGCTCGAGGCTTCAATCCTCCGTTTATCCATGACATACACTGCCCGATTACCTGATTACGCCATTCTTTCGGGTTGTGCTGAGCTTGTCCATCTAAATTGCCATTCTGAATCCATTCGTGTAACCATTCTTCATGTCGATCCATTGGTAAATACCAGTGAGACGTAGATTTTAGAATCGGAGTTTTACTGCTCAGTGTTGAAATCGGGTTTTTCAAATCACTTGGACTCAAGTCACTTCCACATTTCTCACATTGGTCGCCATAAGCACCATCACTTGAACATTTAGGACAAGTTCCTATAATATATCGATCCGCTAAAAATTGCTGAAATTCTTCATCGTAATATTGCTCAGAAACTTCTTCAATAAATTTTCCTTTCTCGTGAAGTTTTAAGAAAAACTCTTGCGACGTTTCGTGGTGAATTTGCGCAGAGGTTCGGTGAAAAATATCAAATGAAATTCCGAAATCTTGAAATGCTTTTCCGATTATCTCATTGTATTTATCCACAATTTCTTGAGGTGAAATGCCTTCTTTTTTCGCGCGTAAGGTAATCGCGGCACCATGTTCATCACTTCCGCAAATAAAGACGACGTCGTGACCTTTCAATCGAAGAAAACGCACAAAAATATCGGCTGGCAAGTAAACACCGGCAACATGTCCCAAATGCAATGGTCCGTTAGCATAGGGCAAAGCAGCAGTAACCGTATATTTCGATAATGCATTCATTGGTCAGCAAAGATAACAATAAAAAAAGGTCGACTCTCGCCGACCTTTTCATTTCTCAAAGGAGATTATTATTTCTTAACAACGTTAAACTGCGCAGTTTTTCCGTTCTCAAGTGTTACGTTGAATACATAGATACCTGATTCAAGATTTGCAACATTAACTGTAGCATTTCCATTTACTAGTTCAAGATAAGACGTCATGGCAACTTTTCCTGAAACATCAGTAATCGTAACTTGTGCAGCACCATTTCCTTCAACACTTACCGATACAACGTCAACAGCTGGGTTAGGGAACGCCTTACCGTCGATAACATTGTTTTCAGCAATATTTGCAACTGCATCGAGTTTAACACCTAATGCTGTTGGAAGGTCTGTTCCAAAACCGATTGCGAAGTATGTACCATCACTCTCGTTAGGGAACATTGGTTGTAAATAGTAGTCAGTATTGTATGTGTAATCTGTGTTATCGTAACCTAAATATAAGTCAAGGTTAACAGTTTGAGCACATGCTAAATAGCGTTGGTTGTTTTCTAAAGCTACAGGTGTATTAAATGCACCATAAACGATTTGATCTTGCAAATCTCCAGGATAGTAATAGAATCCAGAAGCTACTTCTGTCAATGTGTTAAAGGCTAAGTTTGCATCATTTAAATCTGCAAAAGCATCCTCCCACTTGTACAAGTATAATGCAATTTCCTCACCGTCTAGAGGAGCAGTATTAGCAGCTTTTGTTGCACTAAAGTACACACCTTCTGCTTGCACTCTATTAGCGTTTGCATCATTAATCACTGTACAAACTGAAAACGTTTGGTTGTTTGTTCCCGGTCTGTAGTGATTAGCTGCGTTAATACTTCCGTTAACTGGTTTAGCATAAGCAAATACTGAATCATTGAAAGAAAACTTATACGTTAAGGTATTATCATCTAAATATTCATCCGTTACACCGTTTATTGTAGCTGTGTAAGTTAAGGAGTACTCACCAGCACTATAACTTGCTAAAGAGAAGTTTGGTAAAGTTCCTGGAGCAACTTCTGTACTATCAAATCCAGAATTGACAGATAAGTTATTCACTGAATTATTATAAACTTCATTTCCAGATGGATCAGTAATTGTGGCTGTTAAGGTTACAGCTGCTTGGTTTTGGTTTCCTGGGTTGAAGATTTTCGCTCCTAGGTCAAAATTAAATTCAGTTCCGCTTTGTGCCAATAACGAATGAATCATTGCAGCTTTAGGGGCAAGCGTAGAACGACCTAATAAGGAAATATCATTTGCAAATAGACCTGTTTTGTTACCCATAAAAACTACCACTGGTCCGTTTGCCATTTCAGCAACTAATGTTTGACCATCATTTAAATCTAACATTACTACAGGGATTGTAACGTTTGCACCATTTGCTCCAGCTCCCATTGCAATAACTTCTCCCGGATTTCTGTTAATTACAATTACACCAACTGCACCAGCGTTTTGAGCGTTTAGTGCTTTTGCACCAAATTCACAAGTGTTACGATAAATAACAGCAATTTTTCCAGTAAGGTCATTTATTAAAGGGTTACATCCTTCTGCAGAAACTGGATTTCCTTGAGCATTTGTCCCCGTAGAACCATCGTCCACGATCATTAATGTATCTTCAACAAATGTATTGGGAATGTTGAAGTCTGGCGTTCCCCAACCACCAGCTGGATCCGCCCAAGTGTGTGTGTAATTGGCAACGATGTTTTGAGGAGAAACTCCTGCAACAATCACTTGCGCACTTGCTGCCGCCGCTGACAAGATTACACTTAAAGAAAGTAATAATTTTTTCATATATGAGTTGATTTAAAGTTCATGCAAATATAATATATATTTAGCAAACAACCTATCAACAAAAGCGAAAAAACGAGCTAATTACTTCACCAACAGAATAATGTGGTAAAAGATTGCAGCCAATATTGCACTCACAGGTATTGTCAAAATCCACGCCCAAAGAAGATTTATAGTTACACCCCAACGCACGGCACTCAGGCGTTTTGTTGCTCCAACGCCTATAATTGATCCCGTGATTGTATGGGTTGTTGAGACAGGGATTCCGAATTGAGAAACAGTGAATAAGGTTAATGCGCCGGCTGTTTCCGCACAAACGCCTTCCAATGGCGTTACTTTCGTAATTTTAGTCCCCATGGT
>JBIJBD010000215.1:0-3612 GCA_044345395.1 Crocinitomicaceae bacterium
ATTTTCCAGCCCCCCATTAAGGTTCCAATTCCAATAGCCAAATAACACACAAGCACTACCCAATAAGGGGTTGTTTCACGGGTAAACTTAGACTCAATCTTGTACGTTTCTTTCAACTTTCCTTTCTCATCTAAGAAATCATTGAAAACAGATGCATATATCCAATGGGAGTTTATTTTTCCACCTTTGAAAATCAATGAATCGTTCGACAAATCGTAAATACTCGTTTCGTCTTTCATTTTTCCGTCTTTCTCTACGCGCTTGGTTTTTGAGTAGATTTCAAAAGGTTTTAGTGCTTTTTTTACGTCCACATCTTTACCATCGATTTTGGCAATGTGCGCATCATTAACGGTAATTTTTTTATTTTGTTGAACATCGAACAACTTTGTGTCGTTACAGAGCATAAAGGGCCTACCATTAATTTCTCCATATCGTTGAGGCTTGAATTTTTTTATATTTCCATCCTCTTCATACTTTATTTGAAAAATTTCAGAAACCTTAAATGATTCAGGTAACGCAACGTCTACCTTGCCTTCCCTTTCCATATTTGAATAAACTAGGAGTGCAGCACAAATAATACCGATAACCTTTTGGGAGTCTGCTCCACCATGACCAATAGAAAAGGCAGCCGAGGATAAAAGTTGTAATTTTTTATACATGGAAGATTCTCTCAAGGCGCTTTGTCTTTTGCCGTAAACGAGTTGATAAATAATGTATGCTACAAGAAACAAACTCAATACAATGCCAATAATCCAAATCATTTGAGTTTTTATTTCAAATACATCTTTGTAGTACCAAGAGGCGAATACGGTGACGAAACTTAAAAGGGTTGCGAAGAAAATCTTTTTGATAAAGTTCCGTTGAATAGTTGCTAGAGCGATGATGAATGCAATTAATCCACCGATAACGGGGGCTAAAAAGATAAAGAGCAAAGGTTTTAGCACTTCCTCTGATTTTAACACTCCAAAACCTAAAAAGCCGAAACCTCCGTCGTTTGCAGCATAGGCCATTGCCGCCCCGGCAAAGCCTCCAATTAAGGTGTGTGATGATGAAGAAGGCAAACCTAATGCCCATGTAAATAAGTTCCAAGCGGTCGCGGCCAAAAGTCCGGCTAAAATAACCCACAGATCAATTGCTGACGTATTGACTGTTTTCGCAATGGTGTTTCCAACGCTCAAATCAAAAATGAAGATCGCTACCACGTTGAAGAGCCCAGCCCATACAACTGCCTGAAATGGTGTCAATACTTTAGTGGAAACAACTGTAGCTATTGAATTCGCAGCATCGTGAAATCCATTCACAAGATCGAAAAGAATGGCGATGATAATCACCGTTAAAAGTAAAGCAAACATATGCTTGGTTTTTTAGTGGTTTTATTTCTTAAGCGTACTTAACGACAATGGATTCTATGACATTTCCTGCGTCCTCACATTTATCCGTTGCGGTTTCCATTACTTGATAAATTTCTCTTCTCTTTATCAGTTCTTTAGCATCAACATCCGATTCAAAAAGACGTTCAATACTCATGTCAAAAATATCATCCGCGTTGTTTTCAATGCTATTAATTTTGATGACACATTCAATAATCTTTTGTGTATTTTTCAAGTTACGTAATTCCATTACCGCAGCTTTCACTGCAATTACCGCATCGTGAATGGCGTCTGCCGTCTTCTGAATACCTTGATCTGAAATGGGATCTATTTTGTAAAAATTTATTTTTTTCGCTGCCGCGTAAATATAGTCCGCGATATCATCTAATGCAGAAGCAAGACTGTGTATATCTTCTCTATCAAACGGCGTGATGAAATTTTTACCGAGTTCCACGAAAATAGTGTGCGTAATCTCGTCATTTTTGTGTTCAATTCCTTCCATCTCGGAAATCAATTGCGCACGTTTATTAAAATCTGGTTCGTGCACCACAAGTTGAAGTTTTTTTGCAATCAACTGTAAATTGTCACTCGCTTCTTCGAAAAGATTATAAAACACCTTGTCTTTCGGTAAAAAATAGCTTAAAATTCCTGCCATAATAGTTCATTTTGCCACAAATGTAATGGGCTTCGTTAGGTATATAAAAGAAGAGGGGATTTGTTAACGTAAAGATAACATTGATGATGCTAAAAAACACTGTCGGAGCACAGTGTTGGCAAGAAATACACGACAAATGATTCTTTTTTCAAAACATGAAAAAAGACTAGTATGTTAAGAAAAAATTAAGAAAATTATTAAAAAGTTATGATTTAGTTAAATCAATATTAAGCAAATATTAAGCATTTAGTTTTGCCGAAAAAAAAATGAAAAAGGTAATAATAATTTTATTCGTAGTGTTCTTTGGTTCAGGAGCTTACGGACAATCAAACGCTAATGAAAAGCAATGGTATGAGAAAATATCAATTAGAGGGTATATGCAAGTACGATATAATGGACTGTTTCAAACCAATGAAGATTTATCATGTGAACAATGTGATAAAAGCTGGGGAGGTGATGGCGGTTTCTTTATTCGAAGAATGCGAGTGATACTTTTTGGTCAAATTCATCCTAGGGTTTATTTCTATGTTCAGCCAGATTTTGCTAGTGCCCCCTCTTCATCAATATTGCATTTTACACAATTAAGAGATGCATATTTTGATGTAGGCGTAGACAAAAAAAATGAATTTCGATTTAGAATCGGACAAAGCAAAGTGCCTTTTGGTTTTGAAAACATGCAATCATCACAAAATAGACTCCCTCTTGACAGAAACGATGCGTTGAATAGTGCAGTCTCGAATGAACGTGATTTAGGAGTATTTTTTTATTGGGCTCCTGAACAAACAAGAAAATTGTTTTCTGCATTGGTAAGGGATGGATACAAAGGTTCAGGTGATTACGGTGTTTTTGCATTAGGAGTGTATAATGGACAAACAGCTAATAGGCCAGAGATAAATAAAAACAGACACGTAGTCAGCCGCTTAGCATACCCACAAAAAATAAAAAATCAACTTGTTGAAACAGGTATACAGGCATATAAAGGAAAATATACATTGTTAAGTACTACAAATGGTGTTAAGTATGCAGAGGATAAGTTATACGACGACGAACGAGTAGGCGGAACCTTTGTTTTATATCCAAAACCTTTTGGTATTCTTGCGGAATATAACATTGGAAGAGGACCTGAATTTGACAAATTCGCTGATTCAATTACAACACAAGCGTTGAAAGGTGGATACATCACCGCTTCTTATAAATTAAATTTTGGAGAGCAAACACTTATCCCTTTCGTGAGATACCAAACGTATAAAGGAGGAAAAAAACATGAATTAGACGCCAGAAGTTATCGTGTCGAAGAGTTAGAAATTGGCACAGAATGGCAAATGGGAAAGAATTTCGAGCTAGTTGTCATGTATACAATGTCCTCAAGACGATTTGAAGACTTTGGAACACAGGATAACTATCAACGAGGAAATCTAGTCAGAATTCAAGCTCAGATGAATTTTTAACTACTTGCACTGCTAATATTTCCTTCTGAAACTAAGTTATCACCTTTAAATCGGAGGAACAATTGTATTAAAGCGACCACATCCTTTTCGCAATAGTGGCGAATTCTGGGCAGGTCGCTTTCTTCGTAATAAACTCTAG
>JBIJBD010000190.1:0-4279 GCA_044345395.1 Crocinitomicaceae bacterium
ATTAAAGAAGAAATAACTTCTTTACCAGGTAATTACCGATGGTCAATTGATACTTTACTTCATGAATTGGAGAATTGTATGTCGTTGGGAATAAAAACCATAGACATATTTCCTGCAGTGGATGAAAGCTTGAAAGACAAAACGGCTACCTATAGTTATGCAGACGATAATTTTTATTTAAAGGCCATACGAGCCATAAAGGAAAAGTTTCCAGAGCTAATGGTGATGACGGATGTTGCTATGGATCCCTATTCTTCAGACGGTCATGATGGTTTGGTGGAGAACGGCAAAATCCTAAACGATGCTACATTACCTATTCTTGCTAAAATGGCGGTCGCTCAAGCGCAGGCTGGTGCAGATATTATCGGACCTTCAGACATGATGGACGGTAGAGTAGGAGTAATACGCGAAGCATTGGATGTGAATGGCTTTGAGCAAACAAGTATCATGTCATATACTGCAAAATACGCCAGTGCTTTTTATGGTCCATTTCGCGATGCACTCAATTCGGCGCCAAAACATGGTGATAAAAAAACGTATCAAATGAATCCAGCAAACAGGAGAGAAGCCTTGTTGGAAGCGGAATTGGATATTAAGGAAGGCGCTGATATGATCATGGTAAAACCTGCATTGTGTTATTTGGATGTCATACATGAGTTGAAATCAAATTTTTCAGTTCCGGTAACAGCTTACAATGTCAGTGGTGAATGCGCCATGGTTATTGCAGCAGCAAAGAATGGATGGTTAAATTATGACCTTGCAGTTTATGAAATGCTGTTAAGTATTCGCAGAGCAGGTGCAGATGGTATTTTAACGTATTTCGCAAAAGATTTCGCAACTTATATTCGTGGTTAATGTCCAATTTTATCATCAACAATCAAACAGTCTCTATTGACGAACTTATATGCGTCATCAAAGAAAATAAAAAACTAGCACTTGGTGAGGTCGCAAAAAAAGCTATTTTGGCTTGTAGAAATTATTTGGACGAAACGATTCAATCAACAAATTCACCAATTTATGGCATCAATACAGGATTTGGT
Organism: Crocinitomicaceae bacterium; assembly: GCA_044345395.1. Taxonomy (GTDB): domain Bacteria; phylum Bacteroidota; class Bacteroidia; order Flavobacteriales_D; family Crocinitomicaceae; genus UBA952. The sequence continues at coordinate 1,041 of JBIJBD010000190.1, forward strand.
TCATTGTGTAACACGAGTATTTCAACGAGCGATTTAGCCGAATTACAACGTAATCTTGTCTTGTCGCATGCTTGTGGGATGGGGGAAAGAGTACCAACCATAATTGTAAAGCGAATGCTTCTTCTTAAAATCCTTGGTTTATCCAAAGGATATTCAGGTGTTCAACTTCAAACGATTGAACGATTAATTTATTTTTATAATAACGATGTTTACCCTGTTGTTTACCAACTCGGAAGTTTAGGGGCGTCGGGTGATTTAGCGCCTTTAGCTCATTTAAGTTTGCCGATTATTGGAGAAGGTGAAATTGAAGTTAATGGAAGCGTTATACCTACCGCTAATTTTTACAGCGATAAAAATCTTGAATCAATTTCCTTACAATCTAAAGAAGGCTTAGCCTTACTTAATGGAACGCAATTCATGAGTGCATATGCCTTGTATGCAACTGAACAAGCTGTTAAACTTTACAATTCGACATTGATGGTGGCTTCCTTATCTTTGGAAGCTTTTAATGCAAGATTGAGTCCTTTTCAAGAGAATGTAAATGCTATACGCAACCAAAAAGGACAGATAGAAGTTGCCGAGAAAATACGTTCTATTCTACATGACAGTAAACTCATGAAAGGGGAGAAGAAGTCTGTGCAAGATCCTTATTCCTTCAGATGTATTCCACAAGTTCATGGCGCAACCTTGGATACCATCAATTTCGCAATAGATATTGTTGAGCGTGAAATAAATGCTGTTACAGACAATCCAACCATTTTTATTGAGGAAAATGAAGTTGTGTCGGCGGGAAATTTTCACGGACAACCACTTGCTCTTGCTATGGATTATTTGTGCATAGCCCTAGCTGAATTAGGTAGTATTTCTGAACGAAGAACCTATAAACTTATTTCCGGCACTAGGGATTTACCTTCATTTTTGATTGAAAACCCAGGTTTGAACTCAGGTTTTATGATTGCGCATTACACGTGTGCATCCATCGTGAGTCAAAATAAACAACTGTGTTTTCCTGCATCTGTTGATTCCATAGATTCCAGCAACGGACAAGAGGACCATGTGAGCATGGGAGCCAATGCTGCAACAAAGCTGTTTCGTCTGGTAAACAATGTTTGGCGAATTGTTGGAATTGAAATGATTACTGCAAGCCAGGCCATTAATTTCAGAAAACTTGAAGAAATGAGTTCAAAAACAAGCAGTTTTTTCCTTGAATTCAGAGAGGCGGTGCCCTATATTGTAAAAGATTGTTACCTAAGTCCTTATTTAATCAAAAGTGAAAATTGGGTTAGAAACTATACAGATTTTTAATTAATAGCTCAATCTTATGTGTGTCCTAATATTTCAATACAAATCAAATAATAGTATTTTTACCGAAACTAATCCATGAAAACACCAAGAGGACTTGTCATACTAGCTGTTTTTTCTTTAATTAACACAGGTTTCTCCTTGTTAAGCTCCTTAGGTTCCTTAATCATTGGAAGACCTGATGAAAACACATTAAAGGAGGCTGATTTGGCGTTAAAAAAAGAAGTAATTGAATTAAAGAAGCTAGAACTTGACTATGCGGCTGAATTGATGGAGAAATTCAATAAAATGAATGAAGCATTCATGGATTCTTATATGGCTTATCACACAGTATTGTTTCTTGTTTTCTCTATTGGTGTAGCAAGTGTAATCTTAATGCTTAAAAGAAATAAGCTAGGTTTTCACCTTTATATTTCCTATTCAATATTAGGAAGTGGTCACATGTATTTGTTTGCGTCACCAAGTATTATTCCGACACCTTTGATTGTCATTTCTCTGCTTATTTCCGGGTTGTTTATTTTCTTTTACTCCCGATTTTTATCTTGGATGAATTTGGAAGAGGCTTAAGTAGTTTAACCATGAAAGTTATTTTCTATTTGATTACTTCTTTTTTTTTATTGTTTTCATGTTCACAAGAATTTCATTCAGACGAAAAAAAATCCACGGATGAAGTTTTATCCATAAAAATGCCCGCACCTGATACAACTTGGGCTAAAAATGCAAGACATGTTGCAGATTCATTTTACTTAAACTTTCTCGGGAATCCCGAATTTAACGGTCACTTTTTACTTGCTAAAAACGGTTACGTTATTTATTCCAAATCTGTAGGAAAAGCAAATTTCGAAAACAATACGGCACTTTCTGATACAACTCCCATACACGTCGCTTCCATTAGTAAAGTAGCAACATCTCTAGCTGTATTGCGCTTAATGGCTAAAAAAAAGTTAACCATCGAAGATCCTGTTCAGAAATACTTAACTGATTTTCCTTTTAAAACAATAAAAATAAAGGATTTATTAAGCCATCGTAGTGGATTACCACATTATCAATATTTTACTGATCAATATACAGATCGAACTAAATTTCTAACTAACAATGATATACTTCAATTAATAATTCTTCATAAAATTCAACTTTACTTTAAGCCAAACACTCATTTTACTTATTGCAACACCAACTACGTAATTTTAGCTTTAATCGTTGAAAAGTTAATGGGAATGAATTTTCCAGAAGCCATGAAAAAACTTGTGTTTAACCCACTGGGCATGAAGCATACATTTATCTTGAATGATTCTACAAACTTTTCAAAAGTTGCACAATCATATTCAGCAGGAAAAAACCTTCAACGCTTTAACTACCTTGATTTAATCTATGGTGATAAGAATATGTACACAACAGCAAGAGATTTACTGCTTTTGGATAAAGCAACATATGATGAGCGATTCCTTCCAAAGGATTTAGAAAAACTAATGTTTAAGGGCTATAGTTATGAAAAGAAAGGTAAGCGTAATTACGGATTAGGTATTCGAATGTTTGAAGACACAGAACAACCAACAATGTTTTTTCATACAGGTTGGTGGCACGGTAACTTAGGAATGTATGCAACACTTAGACATGATACAGTGTGTATTGTTGCTATAAGTAATGTTTACAATCGCAGGGTGCAAGGGATAAGACCGCTGATTAATCATTTTAATCAATATCCTTTCAAAGAAAAGTTTTTAGTTAAACCAAGAGATCCAGAACAATGATCATTCAATTAGACTTTGATGGAACGCTTGTGAATTTTAATTACCCATCGGTAGGTATTTTAAATACGGGTTGTGTAGAAGTATTAGAGGGACTTTTCAAAAAAGGGCACATATTTCACCTGAATACCTATCGTGCTAATATTAGTTCTATAGATTTGGAAAATGCCCTAGATTTTCTCAAGAATA
>JBIJBD010000153.1:0-5255 GCA_044345395.1 Crocinitomicaceae bacterium
TAGAAGGTGAAGAAGTAGGGAAGGTATTTCTTAGTCCTAAATGGATAGCATCACAGGACAAGGTAGATCTCTCTGGTGCATTGATTTATAAGGGGATGAAAACGTTTAATTTCGGAGGGAATTATGCCTTGAATTCTGAAAAGTTAAATCTTTATTTGAATTTTGATAAAACGGATATTCGTTTTGCTAATGCATTTTTAGACCCTGAACTAGTTTCTGATATTAACGGAAAGCTTAACGGGATTGTTTATGTTACCGGAAGCGTTTCAGAACCACAATTAGCAGGAAGATTAAATTTATCAAATGGAAGTGCTCTTATCGGTTTGACAGGAGTTCGTTATAAACTGAATGGAGCCATTGGGGTAAAAAAGGATGTATTTGAAATTAACCACATTCCGGTCTATGATGAAGAAGGAAACGAGGCACGGTTAACCGCTACCATTAATCATACAAATTTTGAGAAATTTAATTACGAAGTCCAGTTCGATTTTGAAAATGGTTTGAAAGGGAAAAATAATTACAACCGCTTTATGGTCTTAAATACCCAATACAAGGATGGAGAATCTTATTTTGGAAAGGCTTATGGGAGGGGGACATTAAATATTGAAGGTTTAGAGGATAAAGTTGACATTACTGTTAACGTGGAAACAAGAAAGGGTACTTCCATAAATTTTCCTATGTATGGAGCTGAAGAATTTGAAGAAGACGAAGATTTTATCACTTTCTTAAAAAAAGGTAAAGTAAAAGAGACAGAAGAAGAATTAAATTTTTATTCCGGTGTGAACGTTGATATGAATTTCATTGTAAACACAGATGCCGAAATGAAATTGATTTTTGATAACAACACTGGCGATCAAATTGAGGCAAAAGGATTTGGTGAGTTAAATATGAAAATTGACCCATTTTACAATGTGAGTTTGACTGGAAAATATGAAATCAGTGAAGGGAGTAAATATAATTTTGCTATGGGGAGCTTTAAACAGCCATTTGATATCGTTCCTGGATCTACGTTGAAATGGAACGGAGATCTATTGGATGCGGAGTTGAATATTGGAACTTCAATAACCATGAAACGCGTTTCGCTTCTTGAATTATCTCCAGAGTTAACGGATAAATCATTAGCATCACAAGATGTTGTGTGCTATTTGAATTTGAAGGATAAATTGTTGCAGCCAGCGATAACATTTGATATTGAAGCACCTAAAGCTCCTGAAACGGGAAAGGCGCTTGTGCGAAAAGTAACGGAAGATAAAGACGAACTGAATAAGCAATTTTTTTCATTGTTGTTAGTCAAAAAATTCCAACCTTTAAAAGGATCGGTAAATGCAAGTGGATCGGCTGCTATTGACATGTTAGAAACGCAAATGAATGAGATTTTAGGAAAGATGAGTGAGAAATACAAACTAAATCTTGATTACGGAAAAGATGAAACATTGAATGAAACAAGTATTGGTTTTGGTATGAAAACTCAGTTTTTTAAGGATAGACTTGAAGTTTCCGGAACGTTCGGTGTTGGGGGTATTTCAAGTGAAGACGGTGCGAATTCTACAACAAATAATTTTATTGGAGACGTCAATATTGAATATTTAATAAATGAAACAGGTACATTCAGAATAAATGCATTTAATGAATCTTCCAATAACTCAACCAATGCAAATAGCGCGAATAATGCTACGGGGATGTATACACAGGGAGTAGGTGTTTCTTATCACGAGGATTTTCATAAGTGGATTGATTTTATGTTGTTACAATATACCCTAGATCTTTTTAGAAAAGACAAAAAATATTGGAAAAAAAAGGAGGAGAAGCCATCTAGAAAAACCCCTGTTACTCCTACGAAATCAAAACAAAAAGACATAATTCAAGATAAAAAAAATAGTATTTAACTGACAATTAAAAAAGCGAATGAAAAAAGTACTAGTTGCAAATAGAGGTGAAATTGCGCGCAGGGTGATTAGAACACTAAAAAAAATGAATATCAAAAGTGTTGCTGTCTATTCCGATGCTGACCGATCGGCTCCACATGTTCTCGAGGCTGATGAGGCAGTCTATATCGGAGAAAGTCCTTCTGCAGAAAGTTATTTAAGACAAGATATCATTTTGGATTTTTGCATGCAATTAGGTGTTGATGGAATTCATCCTGGATATGGTTTTCTCTCTGAAAATGCATCATTTGCTAGAAAAGTCAAGGCATCCGGAATTAAACTTATTGGACCATCTCCAGAATCTATGGAAGTTATGGGAGATAAGTTAAGTGCAAAGCAAGCTGTTAAAGCATATGGTGTACCCTTGGTTCCCGGGGTTGACTCCGCTATTTCTGATGTTTCGGAAGCAAAGAAAATAGCGCAAGAAGTTGGGTATCCGATTTTAATAAAAGCATCAGCAGGCGGAGGGGGAAAAGGTATGCGTTTGGTGCATAAAGAAGTGGAATTTGAAGAGCAAATGCAAATGGCACAAAATGAGGCTCGATCCTCGTTCGGTGATGATGCCGTATTTATTGAAAAATTTGTGGAAAAACCACGGCATATTGAAATTCAAGTCTTTGCAGATCAATTTGGTAATGCAGTGTATTTATTTGAAAGAGAATGTTCTATACAACGCAGACATCAAAAAGTTATTGAAGAGGCTCCAAGTGCTGTTTTAACCCCGGAATTAAGAAAAAAAATGGGTGAAGCTGCAGTTTCAGTTTGTCGTGCATGTAGCTACGAAGGTGCAGGTACAGTAGAATTTTTAATTGATGCAAACCTAGATTTTTATTTCTTGGAAATGAATACTAGGTTGCAAGTCGAGCATCCAGTTACGGAGGAAATCACGGGTGAAGATTTAGTAGAATGGCAGGTAAGAGTTGCAAGAGGAGAACGTCTTCCCAAATTACAAGATGAACTCAAAATAACTGGTCATGCAATCGAGGTTCGTGTTTATGCTGAAGACACATTAAATGGTTTTGTTCCTGACATTGGCACCTTAGAAAGGTATAGAATTCCTTCTGGGAAGAATATCCGAGTGGATGATGCTTTTCTAGAAGGTATGTCAATTCCGATTTATTATGATCCCATGATCGCAAAATTGGTTGTTTGGGGTGAAAATCGCATCGAAGCCATTGATAAAACGATTGAAGCGATTGAAAATTATCAGATTTCGGGTGTTAAAACTACCTTAGACTTCGGCAAATTCGTTTTAAGGCATGAGGCGTTTAGAAGTGGTAATTTCGACACCAACTTCATTAATCATTACTTCAAAAATCCTTTAATTGTTAACGCTGCCATGGAAGAAGAAGAAACGGCACTTAAGCACGCTATTGATAAAATTTGGGAAGATATTTATTTGAGAAAAATACAAGAATTTATGTCTAGACAGATTGATTCTTCTTGGAAAAACAGGATAGAATAAAAATATCTGGCAATTTGACAGAGGAACAAATGAAATAAGTACATTTACAACGCAAAAAAAATAGAGAATGAATTTACACGAATATCAAGGTAAAGCGATTTTAAAAAGCTATGGAGTTGCCATTCAAGAAGGCGTAGTAGTGGATAGGGTAGAGGATGCAGTTACTGCCGCTGAAAAATTAACAAATGAAACTGGAACGAGCTGGTATGTTGTGAAAGCACAAATACATGCGGGAGGAAGAGGAAAGGGTAAGGTTGAGGAAACAGGATCCAATGGAGTTGTTCTAGCAAAAGGTATTCATGAAATCGAGGATAAAGTAAAAGGAATTCTTGGTGGTCATCTGGTAACTCTTCAAACGAATGGAAAAGGTAAAAAGGTAAATAAAGTACTCATCGCTCAAGATGTTTATTACCCTGGTCCTACAGATGTGAAAGAATTTTACATGTCGGTTTTATTGGATAGAGAGAAAGGTCGTAATGTAATTGTTTATTCCACAGAGGGAGGAATGGATATCGAACATGTTGCTGAACATACACCAGAAAAAATTTATAAGGAGTTTATTGATCCAAGAGTTGGGTTACAAGCATTTCAATCGCGAAAAATAGCTTTTAACTTAGGATTGTCAGGTGAGGCGTTCAAACAAATGGTAAAGTTTGTTTCTTCACTTTACAAAGCATATGAAGGGATTGATGCATCCATGTTTGAAATTAATCCGTTGTTCAAAACTTCTGATGATAAAATTATCGCTGTAGATGCGAAAGTTACCCTTGATGGAAATGGGTTGTTCAGACATCCAGATTATGCTGCTTTACGTGATATATCTGAAGAAGACCCAACAGAAGTTGAGGCTGGAGAGGCCGGCTTGAACTTCGTAAAATTGGATGGTAATGTTGGTTGTATGGTAAATGGAGCAGGACTTGCAATGGCTACTATGGATATTATTAAATTATCAGGTGGAAACCCAGCGAATTTCTTAGATGTAGGTGGTACTGCCAATGCCGAACGGGTGGAAAAAGCATTTCACATTATATTAAAAGACCCGAACGTAAAAGCCATACTTATCAACATATTTGGAGGAATCGTACGCTGTGACCGAGTAGCTCAGGGAGTGGTTGATGCATACAAAAATATTGGGAACATTCCTGTTCCAATCATTGTTCGCCTTCAAGGTACAAATGCAGTAGAAGCCAAACGACTTATTGACGAATCTGGTTTGAATGTGCATTCTGCCGTTTTATTACAAGAAGCTGCTGACAAGGTTAAAGAGGTGCTATCCTAGAAACAACTGTCTTATTTTCTTAAAAGCGAGGTATTGTTTTTGTTGTTATGTGTAGGTGCAAAAACAACTATTTTTTTTCTTCTTATTTTATAATTCAATTTGTTTTAGTCAACAGAGCTTTTTAATGGAGCAGTTGAGGTTTAATCGAGTGAAAACAGCGCACAACGAAATCTCACAATCGTTGAATTTGTCCCTGGATAGTATGGGGTATACCTTAGATCAAATAAATCTATTAATTATTGCTTTTAAAGAGGAAGGAATTTTAAATTGCTACATTAAACGTAAATCTGAGGAGAAATATAAGTTATTTAAATCATATGCTATTTGCCAAAAATCGGGCGTATTAGGCCCTAAAATGAAAATGGGAGATGGTCAGGTTCCCGAAGGCTTTTACTTTATTAGCGTGTTTAATCCAACCAGTACTTTTTATCTTTCATTGGGGATTAATTATCCAAATACTGCCGATAGAATTAGAAGTAACGCCCCAAATTTAGGAGGCGATATTTTTATACATGGCGATTGTGTTACCATTGGATGCTTGCCATTGACGAATGAAAAAATTAAAGAAATTTATTGGTTAGCAGTG
>JBIJBD010000201.1:0-4084 GCA_044345395.1 Crocinitomicaceae bacterium
TAAAATACCCGTTTATATTTTTCCCTTTGAAATGACAACGTTAAAATTGACTGCCTATCTTTCAATAAAAGAAAACCTTGAATGGGGCTCGTTTTGGCAATCGATGAAGTTGGGATATGATTTATTTCACCAGACAAAGAAATCGTTACTTTATGAATCGAATGTCGCGGGTGATTACATTTTTAAGAAGCAATAATCAAATCGGTTCCGCATTTAAAATGACCTTCGGGACAATTCGTTTTACCATGAAGTCCACACGGTCTACAGGGTAAATTCTTTACCTCAATAATCATCGAATCATCGGATAATGGACCAAAACCAAAATCCGGAATGGTAGAACAGAAAAAAACGCTGACAGGTGTATTCATGGCACTTGCAATATGCAACGGGCCCGAATCGTTGACATAAACACGATGTGCAAAACTAAACAATGCAGCTGTTTCCATTAGCGTTAATTTACCACAGAGGTTAAGCACATGCGCACTTAAACTTTTCAATCGGATGTTTTCGCATAGATCGTAATCTACTTCTCCTCCGACCAAATAAATTGGGGTCTCTTTTGGTGCTGATAGGATCACTTTTAACCATATTTCCTCTGGGGCTTGTTTTGTTTTCCAAACCGATGCTGGGGCTAAGCAAATAAAGGGTGTTCTTGTGAACGTAAGAATATTGGCAAGATGCGCTGCACTAGGATATAGTTTAGGTTTTCGAACGACTACAGGACAAATTGATTGAAGTAATTGAAGATTTCGATCCACTTCGTGTTGGCCATTTTCCATGTCATGAGCAATACGTTGACTAAAAAGCCATGACATTGGATTTTTTTTAAATCCAACAATCTTCTTTGCACCAGAAAGTCCTGCAATTAGTCCAGAAGTGGTAAAGCGCTGTAAATTTAAAATCAAGTCGTATTTTTCCTTGCGAATTTCTCGAATGTTTTCGACCAATGAAGTGTATTTTTTGGATTTATCTAGCGTGTATATTTTTCTTAAAAATGGATGCTCTTTAACTAATACCTCATTACCTTTTTTCAATAGGAAATCTATGTTGCAATTAGGAAAATTTGTGTGTAATGTTTCTATAACAGGTGTAGCAAGAATTACATCGCCGATGAATGCTGTTTGTATGACCAGTATTTTTTTCATTACTTCAAAAGACTTACCATGCCTCGTTTGGAATAGGATTTTCCATTTTGATCCTCAAAATCAATCTTGTAGATATAAATATCGTTTGCAGCATCCTTACCAGTTGATGTAATTTTGCCATCCCAACCTTGTAGAACATCACTTGTACGAAAGAAAACTTCTCCCCATCGATTCATCACTTGGAATGAATAGTTAGATGCTGAAACATTCGTAATTACCGGAATGAAAATAGGATTTAATCCGCCGGGAGTAAAAGCATTTGGAATAAATACAAGTGGTTGGTAATTAAAACATAAATCATTGGACTGACTTGAATCTTGAAATCCGAATATATTGCCAGTATTTTCAACTGCTACAATTCGATAACACATTGCTCCATTGCTATATTCTTCGATATTATTCGACTCAACATTTGCGATTAAGCTGTCTACATTGTCCGTGAAAGTATAAAATTCTTGTTCGTCATTTGTGTTTAAAATAAGTCCTATCGGCGCGTCGGTAAAGCTCCCATTTATTGATCTATAAATCAAGTAATGATGAACTCCAGCATTAAATCCTTCGTAGCGATTCCATTGTATTGAATTTATTAAATCGTACTCGTTAGCCTCGCCAGTAAGATGAATGGTTCTGTTTATATTGACGTAATTATTCGATAAACTACCGCAACTATCTATGAATTTAGTTCTGTATTCAAGTGAATATTCATTTACAGCTGCTGTTTCATCTATAAAGTAGGTTAAGTTATCATCAACTGGTACGGTGGCAATTAGTTCAAATGCACCATCTAGTATTCTCCTCCTTTCAAATTGGATGGCTTGAATTCCAACGGAAGCATCAATAAAATCTGTCAGGATGACTTCATCTTCATTCACTGTTGCTAATTTAAAATAATGAAATGCAGGTAATCCAGGTGAGGGAACAAGAAAACAAGAAGGAGAGGAAAAGGCTCCTAGACCATCGGTAAATATTGCCTCTACATAAAAACAATAACTTTGACCGTTCTCAACATCAATTATTGCGTTTGTATCTGTTGTTGTGAATACATTTTCCCAACTTCCATTATGTTTCTTCCAAACGTAATAGTTCACCACATTCCTTCCAATGTATGGTGTCCAACTTAAAGTTGCAGTTTTTTCGCACATTTGAATTGATGAAGACAAGACCATGGTCTTATTGATGTATGCCTTAGCAGATGTTTGATAAGTTATTGGAAATGAAGAAGTGTAGCAAGAATCAAATGCAGCGATAGAATAGGAAAGAGGTCCATTTGCAAGATCGTCCGGGTAAGTATAGCTGGTGTTTTCCCAACCCCAAACGGTGTCTAATTCAAATAGAAAACCATTTTCATCAAAAGTATAAACGACATAGCCGTAAGTGTCTGGTTGTTGATTTTGATTCCATGTGACGAGAACATTTCCTTCCTGAATTGTATCAGCACCCACACCTAATATAACTGGGATGTTCGGTGTAATCATATCTTCAAAAACATCTGATGGAATATTTGATGTATAAGCGCAGGGCAAGTTTGGCAATCTAATTTGATACCCTATTTCTGCTGAACAAATATCGATTGTGTCTTGGTATTGTGTAGTTCCATAAGCAACACTGTCAATCAATGTATAAATTCCTGAGGGGAATTCTCGATAGATATGCAAAAAATCACCCATCGTGTTAGTTTGAGAAGTAGATGGAACATTCCATTGCAGGACGGCTGTCCCATTACCTGGGTTTGTTAATGAAAGGTGTATGTTTTTTAGCGTATCAGAAAATTTAACTGCGTTACCATCACAACCGGATTGAACGCCTAAATAAAAATCATGTGCGGCATTTACAGCAGGAACGGTATAACTAGTCACAGAGATATCAGTGATAGTAACATCCAATCCTTGCAACGATTTTAACTTATATGCAACAAAAGAATTGGTAGGATTGGCCACTTGACTCCAATTTATGATTAAATCACCATTGGGTTCTGTTTGAATGCATGTAATATTCGTGGCAGGAATTACACCAGGATTGACTATATTTATTGTGACTGTTGCATAACTCACCTTAGGAACTTGACAAAAATCATCTTGCACACGAAAAACAAAGTTATAGGGAACAATGTCGGCAACAATACCATATTGATTGACAAGATGATTACAGTCAGTTTGCCAACTAAAATTAGCGCTAACATTTTGAGGTGATATTATGGGCAATGTGTTGTTTAATTGAGCGCATGGTTCGATGTCGCAGCCTGATGTAGAATTGAATCCACTTCCAAACATTGGACCCGATGCCATCAGACTAAGACTTTGGGGTGTCCCATCTTGTAAAAGATCAATATCAGTTGCTGTCAAGTTAAAGCTCACTAAATCACCTGCAATCACGGTCGTTTCAAAAGATCCTCCGGTAAAAGGAGGATTGATGACGGGCGCATTATTTGCTTGTGTACAACCATTTACAATTAATTGCATTTCTCTTTCAACCTCTGAGATCAGTATGCCTGATCGAAAAGACTTAACATTGATTTTAACGACATAGGTCCCGGTTGTATGGCTTGTAAAAGATAATTCACCATTTGTTGGATTAACCGTTGCTGCAATATTTAAGGGGTTGACCGTTGCATCTGGTGTTGGGTTTAAGTAGTTAAATCCTGTTTCGAAAGGAACTGGGATTGGAGCTATTGGAGGATTGTAGGAGCTTGCACCTGGAAAGTAGTTGTATGGTATTCCAAACTCAAAAACCAGCGAATCCAGATCTGGATCTACGGCGTTCATATTGTAAACGTATGGAAAGCCCGCACAACTTACAAAATTAGGTTCTTGTAGAAACCTCGGCGAAGAGTCACTGCAGCCAGTGCCATTAAAACCCTGAATGGAAAACATCTTTGCGGCCAAAGTAATTCCATAGGACGACGGAGAAACCATATTTGTAATTGCGCTACTTCGGGAAAA
>JBIJBD010000145.1:0-5547 GCA_044345395.1 Crocinitomicaceae bacterium
GGTAAGTGATCTTTTCAATAGCGCCAATTCCATTTCCGCCAGCGCTACCGCTTCCACAATCAAATGGTGTTGGCCCTCCCGCTACTTGAGAACAAGTTGGAGAAATGTCTATTCGCGAAACATAAGGTAAGTTAATGGTTGAAACAGTAGGGTGATTCCATACTTTTATATTCTCGGAAACCATATTGATTTCTGCGCCATTACAATCTCTATAGAAAACCAATTCAAAAACGAACGAATTGCCTCCTACGCACGTGTACGTGATTTCACCACCCATCACATGACTTGCTCTAGCGAAAGCACAAGACAAAAATAGCATTAAGAAAAGCAAAATCCTTAGGGTCATCATGAATGTAACGTGACATAATACGTAGTATTATAACGGAAGTATAAAAATTAAGTTGCTATCCGACTGTTACAATCGAAAAATCATCCCAATTTAAGTGTCTTTTTGCAAGATTTCTGAGTTCAATGGAGGTGATGTTTTTTAACTTTTGAAGGTAAATTTCATAGTAGTTAATACCTATGCCTTGCAGATCGACTCCTAAAAACAAATCAAATTGTGCATAAGGACCGTCTGCTGCCTTGAGGGCTTGACCGAGCAAGTAGTTTTTAACGAGATTTAATTCTCGTTTGGGAACCAACACCCTTTGAAGAATTTCAATTTCTTTTTTGATTTCTTTCAATGCAAGTTCACGTTGATCAACACCTACTTCAGTAACAATCATAAATACTCCTGTGTTTGATAGTTCTTGTATTGCACAACCAATTCCATAGGTATATCCTTTATCTTCACGGATATTTTTCATTAAGCGACTTCCAAAATAATCGCCTAAAATTGTACAAAGTATGGAGAAACCTATGAAATCTTCATGGTGCTTATTTATACATATTTTACCGATTCTAATAGCAGATTGTAAAGCATTTTTTTTCGGTATATGCATGTTGGTTTTTGCGTTTTCAAAGTGAAACGCTTTTTTTGTTTTTACTTGCGAGGCTAATGGACTTAATATATCTATGATTTTTGAACAGGTCGTTTCCGATAACTCGCCAATAACATGTATTCTCGACAACCCATGTAGGTAATATTTATGGTAAAAACACTTGATTTGTTCAGCAGTGATTTTATTGAAATCCCCGGATTTTACTAGGCGCTTGTATGGTGTTCCTTGGAATACTAATTGTTGAAAATTTCGTTGTGCGATTGCGCTGACGCGTTGTAAATTAATTGCGAATTTTTGTTTTTTTTCATCAAGGATCAGTTTTAATTGACTTTCAAGACAATCCATATTGATTAGCGCGTCAATAAAGGATTTTGTAACCTGTTCGAGATTTTCTTTTAATGCGTAAAGGTGCACAATGCAATATTCTTGTGTTAATTCAATGTCATAATATGCACCATAAAAATCTAAAGTTTCATGAATTTCTTGCGCTGATTTTTTTTGGCTTCCTGTTAGAAGCATGGCAGCAGTAATCGAGGCAATAATTGGTTGACTAAGTACATTTCCGGCGTCAAAATATAAATCAATTTTAGATGTATCGTTAGGTACATTTCTCATCCAATAAAAATGGCAGTTTTCATTTACCTTTTTTATAATGGGGGCATCAAAAGTTATTTGAAAATCTTCGCAAATTACCGGCGCGATAGACCGATTAGCCACCTGTAATTTTAGTTCTTTCGTTCGTTTAGCAACCAACATATTACATTTTTTTAACTTTTAGCAGCGAACAATTCGTTTTTTTTAGGCATTTTTTCGCAAAAGAACTAACATGTTTCACCTTTATTTGATCATAAATACTGAATTCTTCGTTTATCCCATTGGCATCACCTAATAATTCGAAATAACTTAAATTCATGGCACGATTCAGTAGACCTTGTTCTTGAAAGGCTTTTGATGTTTTAAGTTTATTTTTTACTGAGATTAATTCTTGAGTTGAAATTTTACCATTAAGAAATTCATCAATAACTGACCAAAAAGTTTTTTCAAATTTTTCGAACGTGGTACCATTGGAAAGCTTACCGGTTATTAAAAACAAGCCAGCATCCATAGAGCCAAGTATATAGCTAGAAATTTCAGTAACTAGTTGCAATTCTTGTTGAAGTCTAATGTACAACAACGAAGATTTCTCTCTTCCTAGGATATCACTTAAAATGTCAGCCAAGTAATAATCTGGATTTTTACGCTCGGGCATTTTGAATGCGAAATAGAATGCATCAGCTGGTACTTTACGTGAAATAGTTTTTTCTCTAAATTCTTTTTGCACGGGTTCTACCTTTAAAATTCTTGGCTTCTTTTTTCTGGACGAAATTGATCCAAACCAGAAATTAACTTTATCCTTTACTTCCTTTACTTCAAAATTTCCGGCAATACAAAGAATGGCATTGGAAGGACAATAATGTTTCGCAAAAAAAGATTTAACATCTTCCATGGTTGCATCTTCAATATGCTTAATATTTTTTCCTATGGTTGCCCATTTGTACGGATGCGTTTTAAATGCCAATGGTCGCAGTTCTAACCAAACATCTCCGTATGGTTGATTTAAGTAACGCTGTTTAAATTCTTCTATTACAACGTTTCGCTGAACCTCCAAACTTTTTGATGTGAATGCTAAAGACAACATCCTGTCACTTTCTAACCACAATGCGGTATCTAGATTTTGTGCGGGTAGAATATCGTAGTAGTTAGTTATATCGTTGCTTGTGAATGCATTATTTTCTCCTCCCGCCTTTTGCAGTTCTGTATCAAAATTGGGAATATTTATTGAACCACCGAACATAAGATGTTCGAAGAGATGGGCAAAACCTGTTTTATTTTCATCTTCGTCTCGGGCACCTACGTCATATAAAACATTGACTACGGCCATTGGGGTTGTAGAGTCTCGATGAAATATAACTTTTAATCCGTTGGTTAATTCAAATCGTTCAAATGAAATCATGCGAAAGTAAATTTAGCGCTATTTTGTTCATTGAGTGCAAATTCGAATTCAGTAAGTATTTCTTTTATGATTTCACTTGCTGGTTTTATTTCATTTATTAAACTGGCAACTTGCCCTATTTCAAGTTCTCCTTCAGTTAAGTCACCTTCAAACATCCCTTTTTTAGCTCTTCCTCGACCTAAAATAGTTTGCAATTCTTGTTTGTCAGCTTTGCGTTCATAGGCTTGCTCAACCATTGAAAAAAATGCGTTTTTCACTAAACGAACGGGGGTTAGTTCCTTTAGAGTTAGTTGTGTGTCACCTTCATTTGCTTTGATGACGACATCCTTGAAAGCTTGGTGTGCGCTTGATTCATAAGATGCCACAAAGCGACTACCTATTTGAACGCCATCGGCTCCAAGATTCATGGCAGCAAGCATTGCCCTTCCGGTTCCAATGCCACCAGCTGCAATTAGTGGAATGTTTAGTTCGCTAGCAACTTTTGGTATCAGACACATAGTCGTTGTTTCATCCCGTCCATTATGTCCTCCAGCCTCAAAACCCTCGGCAACGACTGCGTCTACTCCTGAATCTTGAGCCTTTAAAGCAAATTTTAGACTTGAAACTACATGCACAACAACAATTCCCTTTGATTTGAGAAATTCAGTGTATGTCTTCGGGTTGCCGGCACTTGTAAATACAATGGGAACTTTATTTTTTATAATCGTTTCGATGTGCTTGTCAATGTCTGGATATAACATGGGTAGGTTAACAGCAAAAGGCTTGTTTGTAACTTCTTGACATTTCAAAATATGTTCCTCCAAAATGGAGGGATACATTGATCCAGAGCCAATAATTCCTAATCCTCCGGCATTTGAAACGGCAGAGGCAAGTTGCCAACCTGAACACCAAATCATTCCTGCTTGAATTATTGGGAATTTAATTTGAAATAGTTCGCAAATTTTATTTTTTTGTTGATCCATCATTTTTTTTCTGTATTTATTGGAATTCAATGCGTTCAACCGTTCTTTATTAATTCATTGTTATGATATTGTATTGAATTTCCTTATATTAGACCCAAATTTATAAAAATGAATTTTAAGTCTCTCCTTGCATTCTTAATATTGTTCCAAGTATGCTTATCTTTTTCTCAAGTCAAGAACGAGCATTTATCAAAAAATAAACCGTTGCCGGCTAAAATGCTGCTAGAAAATAAGGGGCAATGGCCTGAAGGAGTTCTATTCAGATCGAATATGAATGGAGGAAAAGTTTGGATTCAACAACACAAGTTGATATACCATCTACAAGATTATTCGGCAATGCACAAGGCGCACGCAATGAAAACTCCGGATTTTACAAGCGATGAAATAAAAGAAACACTTGTACATTTGAATTTTGTTGGTTCCAACAAAGTATACAGTTTTGACAAAAAAGGAAAATCAAAAGAATTTTACAACTTTTTCAAAGGGAAAGACGCATCTAAATGGGCGTCAGATGTACATGGTTATCAGGAGGTAGTCTTACAAGATTTTTACAATAATATTGATTTGAGGTACCTAGGTGGAGGTGACGAAATGAAATACGAATTTGTAGTAAGTCCAGGAGCAGATCCTAATGTCATTAAATTATCGTATGCTGGGCAAAAAAAATTGACTATCGACAGTAAAGGAAATTTAATTGTTTCAACCGATCTTGGGCAAGTAATTGAACATAAGCCCATTGCATATCAAATAGTCAATGGGAAGAAAGTTGAGGTTGCGTGTGATTTCAACTTAAAAGATGATCAGGTGGTATTTAAACTGGGAGATTTTAATAAAAAGGTGGAATTAATTATTGACCCAACTTTAGTTTTTGCTACGTACGTTGGAGCTAATTCGGACAATTTTGGAATGACGGCAACTTATGGGAATGATGGAACGGCATATTCAGGAGGTGTTGTTTATGGAAACGATTACCCAAACCCCGATCCACTAGCTTACGACATTAATTCAAATTTCACCGTCTTAAATGGTTCTTATGGAATTACAGATGTATTCATTTCTAAATATTCTGCGGATGGAACGCAAATGATTTGGGGAACTTTTGTTGGAGGAGGAAATAACAATCAAGGAACCGAGACGGTGCACAGTATGATTTGTGATGCTCAGGACAATTTGTATTTCTTTGGAGCAACTTCAAGTAATGATTTCCCTACTACAACCGGAGCTTTTGATGCATCATTTAACGGAGGAAATACAACCTATCTTACAAACTTCTTTTACAACGGCATTTATTTTCAAAGTTTAGGCACTGATATTTACGTAGCCAAGTTAAGTTCCAATGGTCATAATTTATTGGGTTCAACATTTGTAGGAGGAAACGGAAATGATGGTGTAAGCTATGAACAAGGTAGTTTGCCATACAATGCTTCTAACCTTTACAGTGGTTTAACATCAAATTACGGGGATCAATTCCGTGGTGAAATCATGCTAGATGCAAATAACAATGTTTTGGTTGCCTCTTGTACACGATCTACAAATTTCCCAACGGTAACGCCAATTCAAGCAGCATTCGGAGGGGTACAAGATGGGGTAGTTTTTAAACTTTCTTCTACTTTCTCATCGTTGTTATTTTCTTCTTACTATGGTGGTA
>JBIJBD010000048.1:0-14868 GCA_044345395.1 Crocinitomicaceae bacterium
TATAGGTTCAGCAGCAACTTCCTCTTGTGCATGTGGACGAAACACCGGTTGAAAAACTCCATACTGCAACCACCTTGTATAAAGTTCTGGGTCATCATTGGCTCCGGCAAAGCCACCAAGATCTGAATGCATATAACCAACTCCTTGCAAGCCCATTTGCATGGTAATTTCCATTTGTGGTTTCAACCCTCCCCATGTTCGATTTACATCACCAGACCATGGAATAATCCCATAACGTTGTGTCCCTGAATAACCTGAGCGCATCAGAATAAAAGGTCTTTTCTCCGGGTAGTCTTTTTTGTAGCCTTCAGCTAGTAATTTTGCCCATTCGTGACCGTAAATATTATGCACTTGATCTGCAGGAACATTTCCTGCATGTAATAACTGAGCAGGATGCACTTCAGGTTCTCCTAAGTCTCCCCAGAATCCTTCTACGCCGACTTGAATCAAGCCCTTGTAAACAGACCAAAACCACTCTCTGGCATTTGTTTTAAACAGATCAATCAACCCAGTATTTCCGAAATAAAAATCGTAGGTAAAGGGCTTTCCAAGACTATCCGTGGCTAACACTTCTTTTTCAACTGCCTCCTTCCAATTGGTAGATGTCGTCAATACAAAAGGCTCCGTAATAAGCACTGTTTTGATATTTTCCTTTCTAAAATCAAAAATCATTTGTTCGGCACTCGGAAAGGAATCGCGGTAAAAAGATAAATTACCTAGTGTTCCCTGAATGTTTTTACCGAACCAATAAAGATCGAAAATGATGGCATCCAAAGGAATTTTTTCATCCTTATATTGCTGCACAACTTGACGTGCCTCCTTTTCTGAATGATATCCGAACCGACTTGCGAAATTTCCGAACATCCAACGTGGCGGAAGAGGTTGTCGACCCGTTAAAAAGGTATATTCTTTAAGGAGGTCCTTCCAATCATTTCCAGTAATTACTTGATAAGTTTTTCTTCCACCTATAGTTTCGTAGGTAAGTGTATTGTCTCCTTTAACATCTAAATCTATGGCGCCGATTTGAGGATTATCAAAGTGTATGGCATATCGCTTATTACTCAATACCATGGGAAGGGTATAATTCATTAAAGCAGATTTATCTTCATACCCATAATGTGCCCGATTATACAACGAAAGTCTATTACCTCTCCTATTCATTCCTAAAGCACGTGCTCCACCACCGTATAGAATTTCCTCTTTTTCGATATTGAATTGAATCTTCTCAACATTTCCATCCTGTTCATAGCCCCAACGTTCAGAAATTAATTCCTGTCCATCTCTAATATACGTAAGTTTAAACGGTGAAAAATTAACTTTTAAGAGAAGCTCACCGGTACTAATATAGGCCAACTTTCTAAGCCTATTCACTTCAAGTGTCATGTGATGCGAAGGAGAACTAGTGATGCAATGTGAATTTGAAAGTTGTTTTTGACCATTTGGAATAAAACTACACTCCACTATTTTTTTTGAGAATGCTGAAATATAATATTCGCCATCATTAACGGTTATTTTAATGCGGTTATTTATTCGTTCAATGTCTTTTAAACTTCTACTTTTATTTTGGGCTAAAATCCCCGTTGAGACGAATAAAAAAAATAGCAGCCAGTATCTCATAACGGTGTAAAAATAAACAAACTTTAATGCTTCGATTACTTCAATTCTAAAATATAAGCGGTCTTTCCTGAAATTTTAATTTCCTGATCAACATTTACAGTTGATCCCGTTATAACATCAACCCCATACTTCTTCTTTTTAATTAAGTCTGAAAATCGTTTGGGATCCAGGGATTGTTCCTGCGTTGAGTTATTAAGAATTACCATGATTGTCTCATTTTCATTGTATCTGAAATACACATAGACATTGTTTTGAGGAAGAAATTGTGTGAAAGATCCGGAATGAACAACCGACTTTCCTTTGCGCCAATTCCAAATTTTTTTGGAGTATTCAAAATATGCTTTTTGTTCAGGAGTGCGTCCTTTATCGGTGAATGCATTATTCGCATCGCCAGGCCAACCTCCGGGAAAATCTCGACGAATATCCGCATCACCTTTTCCTTTATCGCCCTTCATTCCAATCTCCGATCCATAATAAATTTGTGGTATTCCACGTGTAGTAGCAAGAAGAGTTGTTGCCAATTTATAATCTTCTATTTTCGGACAATATTCGTTGAAGCGCTGTGTATCATGGTTTTCAAAGAATATGAGTAGATTTTTTGGGTCTTTGTAAAGAAAATCATTGACAAAATTCTCGTAAAAGCGAACCATTCCTTTGTCCCATCCTTGTTCAGGTTCATTGAATGCTTGCGTAAAGGCATCATGCAATGTAAAATCCATTACCGCCGGTAAGTTTGAGTTGTAACTTTGAAGTGAACCCATTGGACTTTCTTTTTGCCAGTAGGAAATTTGCGCTTGGTCATGCATCCAAACTTCCCCAACCATATTGAAATTCGGATATTCATCCATGATGACTTTCGTCCACTTGGCAATGGCTTCTTTGTCGTTGTATGAATAGGTGTCCACACGCAGCCCATCTAATTCGGCAAATTCAACCCACCAAATGGTATTTTGAATTAGGTAATTTAACACCAATGGATTTTCTTGGTTTAAGTCGGGCATACTTGTATCAAACCAGCCATCTTCAGAAGCACGCCTATCCTTTTCACTTTTGTATGGATCCATTTGCGTGCTCGTTCGGTAACTGGAGCGTGTGAATGAAGGAAATTGATGAATCCAGGTTTGCGTTGGTAAATCTTTCATCATCCAATGCTTGCTTGACCAATGATTAGGGACTTCATCTTTAATGACTTTCAACCCTTTTCGATGTGCTTCTTGAACTAAGAACTGAAAATCATAAATACTTCCGTAACGCGGATCTACCTTGTAAAGATTCGATTGCGCATACCCATGATAGGAATACGTTTCTTCATTATCCTCTAGCAATGGTGTTGTCCAAATGGTTGTAGCTCCAAGTTCTTTGATGTAATCAAGGTTTTGAATAATCCCGTGAATATCTCCACCATGCCGTCCATTCGGATTGGAACGGTCTACTTTTTCAGTGGTTTCGGGATGCGTATCACCACCCGGATAAAGATTTGCAAATCTATCGGGCATCAACAAATAAATCACATCTTCTGAGTTAAAACCTTTTCGATTTTCAGAACCATATTGTCTTTCTTTTAATTCATAATCGATAGTGGTAACTACTTTCTTTTTACTCAATAAATGAATTTGGTATTTTCCAGCGTTTCTATTTTTTGTTTCGATGGTTACAAATAAATAGTTCGGATTCTCAGTTTTTATTATACCCACAATAGGAAAACTCGGCGATTCAACCGTAAATCGAGCAATATTATCTCCGTGCAACAAAAGTTGAATTTGAGAATGCTTCATACCTGCCCACCAATTCATGGGTTCAATATGGTCAATTTTATAGTTTTTTTGAGCGACTATGGTATTCAATTGACCCAATAACATTAACACTATGAACGATGAACTTTTGAGGAATGGAAAAAAAATATTCATTTCTTTAATGTTTTATATTTAAACTATTCTCGAACAGCACTCGACAATTAACTGGATGATTACCTTATTTAACAACGTTTAATCGCGCTGTTTGATAAAAATTACCTTGTTGAATAATTACTGAATAGACTCCGGAAGGTAAGTTTTCGCTGTTAAATTCCTCCATGTTTTCGCCGATGAAACACAAAGATTTTTTACTCCAAACTTCTTTCCCATTCTCATCAATGATTTGAATAAGCGCTGCGCCATCCGATCGGCCTATATAGTTAATTTTAACACGATCCGAAGTAGGATTTGGGTAAATTGTCAGGGTTGTTTCATCGTGAATTATCTCGTCAAGAGAAACTGGTGCATCTGTGATTTCTGGTTGATCCAATTTAATATCTGTGTAAACGCGGTATTCACCAGGTAACATCGGAATTACAGCATCTACGTTGGTCACAACTAAGCTATCACCAGAAAAATACTCATACCATGTTCCAGCATGTTGAAACGATGGTGTGGCGTCTTGGTTGTAAACACTGAAATTCGTCAAAACTACTGCATTCATAGCTGGATCATTCAGTTTCATTCGTTTGACAGCACCAGATAACATATAATTAAAATCCAAACTAGTAAATGTTGAATAATTCTTTCGAAGACTGAGCATTGCGGAATAAACATCATATAGTTGTTTCCTTCGTGCTTCGGCGAAATAATTCCATAAGATAGGTTTGTTACACACACGACAGGGAAAATCAATAGACACATCATAACCTAATTCACCGAATTGCCAAATCATTCGAGGACCAGGTTGCGATAGGAAAATTACTGCCGCAGTTTGCATCCTGCCTAAAGCAATATATTCATCTTTTGTATTGTGTGCAGGGTTCGAAGAATTGCCATAGGTAATATTTTTGAACATTAATCGTTCTTCATCGTGGCTTTCCATGTAAGAAATTAAGTGAGGGAGTGCCCAAGACCTTGCTGTATAAATCCCATTGCTTAAATTCGAGGTCGAAGTATAACCCATAGTTGCTTCGTTATATGAATGATTGAGATTACCCCACAACATCATTCCGTATTCTGCCAATTGTTTTTCTTCTGCATTGTCACACCAATGTTCGAGAATCACATATGCATTTGACTTCACCGTCCAAATTGTGTCTGCCATACGCTTCAAAATATTGATACGCTCTGTACTGAAACCATTGCCATTATTAACAAAACCTTTTGTGTAATCAAATCGAAACCCATCAATATGGTATTCCTCTAGCCAAAAGGTATTCACGCGATCTATATAATCCTTGGTTGCCTGCCGCGAGTGATCAAGGTCATAACCCCAGCAATAGGGCTCGTGTGGACAAACAGCATTAAACCATGGACTATTGGCAGCTGGTTGACTGTTTGCTGCATCCCAATACATGTTGACCATTGGGTTTTGACCAAAGGCATGGTTAAGCACCATATCTACAATCACTGCAATTCCTCTTCCATGACAAGAATCTACAAATTCCTTGAATTTCTCTGGTGTTCCATAGTATTTATCTAGTGCCATGTGGAATGACGGGTTATAGCCCCAACTTTCATTGTTTTCAAATTCACCGGGAGGCATGAGTTCAATGGCGTTGATCCCTAATTTCTCGAGGTAATCAAGCGTGTCAATAAGCGTTTGATAATTTCTTTTTTGAACAAAATCCCTAACTAGTAACTCATAAATAACCAGATCTTTATTGGCTGGCGGAGTATAATTATCGTGTTGCCATATAAAATCGGATGCGCCTGGCTGCATAACGGTAACAAATCCGGTGGTATACGCTGTAGGATAAGGGTGCGGATTCGGGTAGGTTAAAGACCCAATCATGCCATCGTTATTCTTATCTAAAATTAAAGGGCTTAGGGGATCTGCAATTTTCATTGTCCCATCGATCAAGTATTGATATCCATAGCGTTGCCCAGGTACAAGTCCATTGATGGTTAACCACCAAGTAGTTGAATCCAAGGATAGATTCATGTGGTAATTAGACGACGGTAGCCACTGATTAAAATCACCAATCACATATACGTGCTCTTTCTCAGGTGCATATAATCGAAGTAAAACACTTGTATCAGATAGGTAATTAATGCCGTTTTTCGTTCCTACTGGAGGATTTTGATACACCACAGAAGGATTCACCGTGTAATAAATGCTGTCTTGCTTAATTTCTGCACCGTTATTAGCAACAAACTTTAATTGATGTGTCCCTTGGGTTGTAGCCGTCAAGGTGTAGTTGAGCGTATTCGCACTGGCATTGCTTGTTAGCAATTGTCCATCCTCGAATAAAGAAAGTGCACATGTTTCACTTGCTTGTGCATTAACAGTTAGCGACTCACCTAGGTTTAGAATCGTTGCATTAGAATTTGGATTAAATATTTGTGCTTGTAAGCCACTACCTGGTTGCACTAAATCGTAGTAAATATCCGAACCATCAGCAGCCCTTCCTACAATTGCCCCGTTTGCCGTTCTGAAAACAAAGGCAAGTTTTAATACGGTTACCGTTCCGGGAAATCCATAAAACTGATCTATGTCGATGGTGATTTGGTGCTTATTATTGCCAACATAGGTCATTGCCACCTCTGGATCAGCTGTCCCCCAGTTTCCTTGTACATGTTGCCAATTAGATGGTGAAGTACTTGTTGTGGTAATGAGGCCCGTATGACAGTAGATCTGTGTTTGATTAATCAAAGCTGCATTTCCTTCGGTAGCGTCATACGTGATAGTCACCACATCATTGACGGTTGGAAATGCAGGATTTACAATTAATACTTGGCTATACCCAACAAATTGGATAAAAAGCGTCATTATCAAAACAATTTTTTTCATAGCACAATAATTTACAAAAAAGGCCCGAGTTTTTACTACTCAGGCCTCCTTCAACTCAAAATTTAATTATTTCTTGATCAACTTACCTGACCCAGTTCGATTACCAGCGGTTATTTGATAAAGATACGTACCGGCATTTAGCAATGAAATATTTACTGTATTACTTGTTGTACGCATGATTACTTTCCCTGTTAGGTCAGTAATAACAACCTCGAATCCGTCTGCGTCGGCAACAAACGTAATTACGTCGTCTGCTGGCACAGGAAATGCGGATGCGTTGATTTTTTCAATTTCATTGATTCCTAATCCTGGCGCTACAGATCCTCCGAAGCTGAATTGACCTGTGTAACGGTTGAAAGAAATCGTATCATAAGTTCCAGCAGCAACTGCAATGTCTGGACCGTTAATAAATGCTGTATCTGCAGGGAAGTCAGCTGGACCACCCCAGTTCACTGCCCAACCACCATTCGCACGGAATTTAGCAACACCATCACCAATAGTGAAATTGTATAAATAATGCGTGATACCTCCATCTGTAGAAATCATTGGCACATCAACAGACCAATCAAAAGGAGGAATAGCTGAACCGATTAATCCTACTGGAACTTGCTCAAAATTATAAGCTAACGTCGTTTTGTTAAAAGAAACATTGTAATATCCAACTGTTAGAGGAATATCGTTAGTGTTTGCTACAGCTGTTCCTGCAGGAAATGCAGTACCTCCCCACAACGTTTCCGTTGGTGCAGTTCTTTTAAATAAAACATTTGGCTCGTCAAAGAAGAAATCGTCTTTGAAATAATCAGTACCATCTAATGTTGCCAGCGGTACAACAGCAGCGTAACTGTTAAAACCACCAACGATTCCGATTTCGTCAAAACCTGTTGCAACTGCCGTAAATGCATACTCCAATGTTTGCGTATTGAATATCACGTCGTATGTTCCTGCAACACCCGGTATGTCATTTCCAAATCCTCCAGCTTCAGCAATACCTGTTGGGAAACCAGCTCCCCCCCAATTGTTTGCCCAATCGCTATCTAATCGAAACTTCAAGCCACCATCTACACCAATAACTACTGACGATGCCTCCCATAATACTCCGTCAGAACTTGTCATCACGATGTCTGGATCTGCTCCCCAGTTAGTGAACTGCCCAACAATACCCATTGTTTGAGCAAACGTTAATGCGCTAAATGAAAGCACAGTTAATAAAGTAAAAATTCTTTTCATAGTTTAATTTTAATTAAAGTTAACGATACTTAGTGTCATAATGACAAGTTCAAAAGTAAGAAAAATATTTAATTCTCCAAGAACTCAACCTAAAATTTTCGCACCTCAATTAATCCATAATAACATTAAGCAGAAGGAAATCTTGGTATTTTTTAACTTGAGGTGAAGTTTTTATGTCGAAAATTCCAAAAACCGAAGAACCGCTCCCTGACATCGCAGCATATATAGCCCCCTGATTTTTAAGGTCTTGGATGATCTCTGCAATTAGCGGAAAATGACCACAAATAGGTTCTTCAAAATCGTTAATTAGGTGATCCTGCCATTCGTTAATTGGTCCATCCCACCGGAGAATCCAATCCGTGGTATTTCGAGTCGGCTGAATTTGTGCATAAGCAAAAGCTGTGCTCACATGTATTTTTGGATTCAATACCACCAAGCGATAACCAGAAAGGTTATTTGAAATAGGAGAGAGTATTTCACCCCTACCGTTCGCTAATTTCGGTTTAGAGTCAATGAAAAAAGGACAATCGCTTCCAAGTTGTGCCGCAAGATTTTCCAACTCAGCAGAAGGTAAATTCAAATCAAACAACTCATCAACTGCTTTTAATACATAGGCTGCATCTGAAGATCCGCCACCTAAACCGGCACCAAAAGGAATTTGTTTCCGCAAATGAATTCGAACGTTACCTATGGAATATCTCTCTTGCATGAATAAAAAAGCTTGTTCGCATAAATTTAGTTTACCATCCTTTGGAAGAGTTAATCCTGTTTGAACAAAAGAAAACGTATCACTTTTCTGAACCTCCAAAATATCTACTAATGGGATTGGTAGCATGACTGAAACAATTTCATGGTAGCCATCCGAGCGCTTAGCTTGAATGCTCAATCCTAAATTTATTTTTGCTGGAGGAAAACTTATCACCCCACAAAGTTACGTAATGAACGCACGCAATGATTCGCCTGTTAGAAATTGTTTCTTTCGGGCTTGAAGAAAAAAATTAACTTTGTAGAAAATATAGAATATGTCAACGTATCTTGATTTTGAAGAACCAATTAAAGCCTTAGAAGAGCAAATTGAAAAAACAAAAGAAATTGCTGAGTCCACAGAGGTGGAAATGGGCGACAAGATTAAAGAGCTAGAAAACAAGCTATTAGAAAAAAGTAAAGAAGTTTACAGCTCCTTGACTCCTTGGCAACGCGTGCAATTATCCCGGCATCCGGATAGACCATACACCCTAGCCTACATTGATGCCATTACGGGAGGGAAATTCCAAGAACTTCATGGCGATAGAAGTGTAAAAGACGACAAGGCAATGGTTGGAGGTTTTGGCTTTTTAGATGGGGAAACCGTCATGTTTATGGGACAACAGAAAGGAATTAATACGAAAATGCGTCAATACCGAAATTTTGGTATGGCAAACCCCGAAGGATATAGAAAAGCGCTGCGATTGATGAAGTTGGCTGAAAAATTTAATAAACCAATCGTTACTTTTATCGATACACCGGGTGCCTATCCTGGATTAGAAGCGGAAGAACGAGGACAAGGGGAAGCTATCGCAAGAAATATTTATGAAATGATGCGCTTGAAGGTTCCTGTCATCTGCATAGTTATTGGGGAAGGAGCTTCTGGAGGTGCATTAGGCATTGGTGTTGGGGATAAGGTGGTGATGTTAGAAAACACCTGGTATTCTGTTATTTCTCCTGAAAGTTGCTCTTCAATTCTTTGGAGATCCTGGGATTTTAAGGAAAAAGCAGCAGATGCGTTGAAGTTGACATCTACCGATATGAAGAAAAATGGATTAGTAGATGACGTTATTGAAGAACCGGTAAATGGTGCACATCGAAGCCAACAAGAAATGTTTAGTATTGTTAAGAAAAAAATAAAGTCCTACTTGAAAGAACTTAACGCTAAAGATGCTAACCAGCGCATTAACGACCGCATCGAGAAATTCTCCAAAATGGGTGTTTGGCAATAAGCGGAATTCCGACAATGCCACATATTCTTGAAACTTCAATTGAATTTTTAAAAGGCGTTGGTCCACAACGTGCGGAACTTCTTCGAGCTGAACTCGGAATTTACACGTACAAAGATTTACTCGAACATTACCCTTATCGATACATTGATCGAAGTTCTTACACATACATAAAAGATTTACCTTACGCCGAAAATCATGTTCAAGTCAAGGGTTGGATAGAATCTGTTAAAGAAATAGGCGTTGGTCGCGCGAAGAAATTAATCGCTCGGTTTCGTGATGACTCCGGGGCGATTGATTTAATTTGGTTCCAAGGTGGTAATTGGATCAAATCACAACTTCAAGTCAATGTCGCATATCAACTTTTTGGAAAACCAAAATTGTATGGTAGCACTTGGAATATTCCACACCCAGAACTCACCCCGTTGGCAGAAGTTCAAAGACACACAGGATTTCAGCCACTTTATCATAGTACAGAAAAATTAAGTACAAAGGCATTACATTCCCGGGGGATTGAAAAACTAATAAATACCCTCCTTCCACAAATTATTGGAAAAATCGAAGACCCATTTCCTTCATGGATTGCACTTCAGCATAGGCTGATAGGAAAAGAAGAAGCACTGGTAAAAACGCATCAACCGGCAAATCTGCAAGAAGTGGAGCGCGCCCGTTTTCGATTGAAATTCGAAGAAATGTTTTTCCTTCAATTGGAATTATTGATGCGGAAAGGAAAGAATGAAAAAGAAACAAAAGGGCATATTTTTCAAACAACGGGAGAATATTTCAATGACTTTTACACCAAACACTTACCCTTTGAGTTAACGAATGCGCAAAAAAGAGTCATCAAAGAGATCCGCAAAGACCTAGGGTCTGGCAGGCACATGAACAGACTGGTACAAGGGGATGTGGGTAGCGGTAAAACCTTGGTTGCTTTGTTGTGTATGCTCATTGCCAATGGGAATGGATTTCAAGCAGCTTTAATGGCTCCAACAGAAATTTTGGCGACTCAACACTTCGAGAACATTAAAGAATTACTCGAGGAAATGCCTGTTGGCATCCACCTACTTACGGGTTCGACTAAAAAAGCGGAACGATCAAGAATTCACGAAGCGTTGGAAAATGGCAACTGCCAACTATTAATCGGCACTCATGCGTTGTTGGAAGATCCTGTACAATTTAAAAATCTAGGGTTGGTTGTAATAGACGAGCAACATCGTTTTGGCGTCGCTCAACGGGCAAGAATGCGTGCGAAAAACGTGATTCCCCCTCATATTCTCATCATGACAGCGACACCAATCCCTCGTACCCTAGCCATGACGTTTTATGGCGACTTGGATGTTTCCGTAATTGATGAATTACCTCCAGGACGCAAACCAATCAGTACTATCCATCGCTTCGAAAGTCATCGGGTAGCATTGCTAGGATTTATGAAAAAGGAAATCGACAAAGGTCGTCAAGTGTATGTAGTCTTTCCTTTAATTAAAGAATCGGAACGCATGGATTTTCATAACCTGATGGATGGTTTTGAGGCTATATCACGGTATTTTCCTATGCCAAAATATCAAGTAAGCATCGTTCACGGTAAGTTAAGTCCTGAAGTGAAAGACTACGAAATGCAGCGTTTTGTCAAAGGTGAAACGCATATTATGGTTGCAACAACAGTTATTGAGGTAGGTGTTAATGTACCGAATGCTTCTGTTATGGTCATTGAAAGCGCTGAAAGATTTGGCTTATCTCAATTACATCAATTGAGGGGACGAGTTGGTAGAGGAGCTGAAAAATCTTATTGCATTCTAATGACTGGGGATGCCATTTCCAAAGAGTCTAAAAAACGGATGGACACCATGGTTGCAACACAAGACGGTTTCGAGATTTCTGAGGTAGATTTACAATTAAGGGGACCAGGAGATTTAATGGGGACACAACAAAGTGGTGCTTTACAATTTAAGATAGCGAACCTTGCGAAAGATGGTCAAATAATACAACTGGCAAGAAATACCGTACAAGAACTAATAGCTAAAGATTTTTCCTTAGAACTAGCAGAACACCAAAAGATGAAACAACTATTGATTCACCTTTTGGCGAGTAAACCGAATTGGGGTAGAATTGCGTAATTGTTAGAATTTAGATTCTTTTCCTGTTTTACAATTTTTCATGGTTGAATTGCTCCACGTGCACGTCTCATATTTGTATTTAATTTGGCGCGCAATATCGGCTTCATCGTGTCCAGTAAATAACTCAAAGTGTGCTTTTTTACCACATTTGATCTTAATGCACCGCTTTTCCGTCTGTTTGGTCGTACCAACATTAAAAGAACTTAAAAGAAAAAAAGAAATAGCTACTCCGGAAGAAAATAAAATCGTCTTTTTCATATGTATATAATTTGTTTTTTATCGGTCATATGGAATCGCATAAGAGATTTATTAATCAGTGTTTTTATTAAAAATCCCTTTATGCTTATTTCATAATTTAGGTTTTCAGGAAAATTACAAAATTGATGCCAATGCATCGCTTAATTGAATCAATTATTTTATTTTTTGACTTTTCGAGGCAGGGGTTTATATAACAAGAACTATCACCTCCCTTAATCCCTCCTCAAGGAGGGAAGAAGCTCATCCCTTTGAAGGGGGATCGAGGGATTAGGTATTAGAGAGTGATAAAATAAAGTCTTGATAAAAAAGGGCCTCTCGGCCCTTTCGATTCACTGATAGAAATAAGGAGTTGCGCATGTTGCGGAAGCTTGTTGTTTGAAAATAAGCTATCAGTTTAAAGCTTTTACCTTTTAATGGAATTAACAACCCATCAAAACCTGAAATAAAGTTCGTTATTTAACCACGGTTTGCGACCAAATTTTCATATTTTAATACAAGAATACAGCTTGATTTGTAGGCATCGTTACGTAAAATTTCGTAGTTCGAGAAATAGTCAAAAGAATAATTTATAATTCTACCCTTTTACGACACCTAACGTTAGTGCACAAACCTGCTCTAGGTGCAGGGGTAGATTAGGCAAATTATAGGGATGCGAAGCCCCAAACACATGGTTTGCCTCGCTGATTTCATGAACTTTAATATTTCTCCAAGTGGCCAATTGACGACCTTCCTCTATGGAAACGGCTTCGTCTTTCGTTCCATGAATGATGCAACAAGTAATAGCGAGTGACTTTATTGCATGTTCTATTGACAGCGCTTCTTTTTGTTGCTCAAAATCGGTATACAATGAATAATATTGCGGTAATGATTCTCTTGTTCTAGTATTTTGTACGAAGCGAACACCATCCTGTCGCCATTTATCGAGCTCTTCTCCTATTGGAAATCTATTTTCTATAGAACAAATTGCCGCCCAAGTAATGACTGACTTTACTTTTGGTAAGAACCTAGCTGCTAAAATAGCAATCCCTCCGCCTCTGGAATGTCCTATTAAATGAATAATAGCTGGAGAACATTTAGTTTCAATCCATTGGCAAGCCCGATTTACGTCTTCTACTTCATACGAGTAGCGATTATTTGCAAATGCTTCCTTGTCTGGAAAATCTTGCGCCGTTGCCAAAGTGGCGCCGTTGTGCGATAAATTTAACTTACAAAAACCAAAAGCTCTTTCTACAAAATATGCTTGAACCAAATGCCAAGCACCCCAATCTTTGAAGCCCATAAATCCGTGAATGAAAACCACAATTTCTTTATTCCAATGAGTTGGAATTTCTAAATCAATTAAACTCTGTCTGTCTAAAGCCCCGGAATATGATTCATTTAAATAATTCATAATTAAAGGTAAAAATAATTATCAAAAAAAAACGGCCAGGTTTCCCCAGCTGTTCATCTGTTGAGTAGGTTAGAAACTATCTGATTGCTTGTCTCAACACAGGCGTTGATTTCGTACCAATCGTTACATTCAAGAAATAGATTCCGGGATTCAAGTCTTGGTTGATCACAAACAAGTTGATGCCTTCTTTAACGTCGATAGTGCGTGCTCTCTATGCCCCGTTTATTTGCGTTAACCAATTCAATACACTGGTTTTTTTTATTCCTCCAAAATTTTGTTCGGGAAGAACTGTATCCATGGTTAATAACAATTTCGGGTAATTATCTTTTATAAGCTGCAATGGCAGAAGTTCGCGCTTCAAAGTTTCCTCGCGGTCGGTAGTATAGGCTACTTGAATATATATTCTTTCATCGCCGGAACTAATTGCTAAGAAGTCCACTTCCAGGTGATCAATTACTCCTACATAGACTTGATATCCTCTTCTCAATAATTCCAAATAGACGATATTTTCAAGGATATGTCCGTAATCTTCTGATCTATCTCCTGCAATTAAGCGACGTAGTCCGATATCGACTGCATAATATTTTACATTACTTGAAAAAACTTTTCTACCCTTAACATTGTAGCGATTCGCACGATAGGCCAACATACTATCTTCAATACCAGTTAAATAGTTAGCCACTGTTTTATTCGTGATCTTTCTCCCAAAACTATTTAACGTATTCGTTATGTTATTAACGCTGTGCAGGTTACCTATTTCGCCATAGATATAACGTATTAGTTGTTCCAATACCGTCACGTCTGAAACACCGAGCCGTTTCACAATATCCTTCAAAACTACTGTTGAATAAATTCCCTCAAGGTATTGTTTTTTTTTCGGTTCATCCAATGTTACTGCATACGGAAAACTAGATTTTAAGTAGTTATTGTAGGCTTCGAAAAGCCTGTCCTCGTTATAAACTGAAAGGTATTCCTTAAAAGAAAGCGGAAGCATTTTTAACTCAACGTAACGCCCCGTTAATAGCGTAGCAAGCTCGCCACTTAGAAAATAGGCGTTGGAACCAGTTAGGTAAATATCTATGTTTTTATTTAGGTGTAAACTATTGACTACTCGCTCAAACTCATGTACATTTTGGATTTCATCTAAAAATAGGTAGTACTTTTCGTTTTCTTTAAGTTGTGCTGTAATAAATTTATGTAAGGTTGACGGAATGCGCAAATGATCGAATTCAATATCTTCAAAGTTGATACTTATAATTTGTCTTTCTTTGACACCCTCCTTTCGCAATTGTTGTTTGAACATTTGAAATAAGGTAGACTTACCACAACGTCGCACTCCAGAAACCACTTTAATGACATCTTCATCTTTCCAAGATGTAAGAAATTGCAAATAGTTAGGTCGATTTATTTGTTTCATATTCCAAATATAGTGTAAATATAATTATTTTTGGGAATTCATTCCAAATTTAATTACAGCTTGGTTGTTGCGAAGGATTTCAAATCCCGCGCAACAGCCATGGAGAAATCCTTCGCAACAGCA
>JBIJBD010000219.1:0-3567 GCA_044345395.1 Crocinitomicaceae bacterium
ATAGATGAATTAGAGCATCAACGTCCTCTAATGGAAGAGGAAATTAAACTGATGTTAATTCCAAAAGACCCGGAAGATGATAAAAATGCCATTTTAGAATTACGTGCAGGAACTGGTGGAGATGAAGCTTGTATTTTCGTTGAAGATGTGTTCAGAATGTACACAATGTATTTCAAAGAAATGGGTTGGAATTATGACATTTTAAATTCTTCTGAAGGTTCGGTCAAAGGATTTAAAGAAATTTCAATGGAGATTTCTGGAAATGGGATTTATGGTATGTTAAAATTTGAATCGGGAGTACATCGTGTACAACGCGTTCCTGAAACTGAATCTCAAGGTCGAGTACATACATCCGCAATCACTGTCGCTGTCTTACCTGAAGCAGAAGAAGTAGATTTTGAATTAGAGATGAATGATGTTCGGAAAGATACCTTTAGAGCAAGTGGCGCAGGGGGACAGCATATCAACAAAACGGAGTCTGCCATACGGTTAACGCACATTCCATCAGGACTTGTGGTAGAATGTCAAGATGGGAGATCGCAGCACAAAAATTTAGAAAAAGCGATTTCCGTTTTAAGATCTCGGTTATATCAGCAAGAATTGGATCGTATTCACAACGAACGAGCAGCTCAAAGAAAAACATTAGTTTCAACAGGTGATCGTTCAGCAAAAATACGCACCTATAATTATCCGCAAGGCCGCATTACTGATCACCGCATAAACAAGACTATTTACAACTTAAGTTCATTTATGAATGGAGACATACAAGAGATGATCGATGCCTTAAAAATGGCCGAAAATGCTGAAAAATTAAAAGGGCAAGAATAATGACAAAAGAGGAGTTAATTATACAAATACGCGAAAAACAGTCTTTTCTCTGTGTCGGTTTAGATCCCGATTTAAATAAAATACCCAAACATTTACGCGATACTGATGATCCAATTTTTGAATTTAATAAAGCTATCATTGATGCGACACACCCATATTGTGTAGCGTATAAACCAAACACTGCTTTCTATGAGTGCCTTGGGATTTCGGGATGGAAATCTCTTGAAAAAACGATAAATTACATTCCAAAAAACTGCTTCATAATTGCAGATGCTAAACGAGGAGATATTGGTAACACTTCCAGTTACTATGCAAAAACTTTTTTTGAAACCTTTCCTTGCGATGCAGTAACAGTGGCTCCCTACATGGGTTCTGATTCTGTAAAACCATTCTTGAATTTCGACGGAAAATGGGTGATCCTTTTGGCGCTTACATCCAATGAGGGCTCCGAGGATTTTCAACAACTAGAAACCAGTAGCAGCAAGTTGTTCGAAGATGTATTAAGAAAGTCACAAGAATGGGGAACGACTGAAAATCTCATGTATGTCGTTGGTGCAACCCGATCTTCAGATATTGCCAAAGTTCGAAAACTCGCTCCCAAACATTTTTTTTTAGTTCCAGGAGTAGGAGCTCAAGGTGGATCTCTGGAAGAAGTTGTGAACTACGGAAGTAATGCAACTTGCGGTTTACTTGTCAATTCCTCAAGAGCGATCATCTACGCAAGTAATGGGGAAGACTTTGCCGAAGCTGCAAAAAAAGAAGCGCTGAATATGCAAGCTCAGATGGCTCATCACATTCAGCGCAATAACTGGTAAAAAGAATGTAATTATTTAGACGCTAGGTCTGTATTTTCAATCGTGTTACTGCTGTATGCAGGACAAGATATTTTTCTGCCTCCACCGCATGATGACAAGATTACCACCAAAAGAGTAAGTCCAAGTAAAAATGAAATTTTTGTTTTCATAGCATTTGTTTTTGTTGTTCGAGAGAGTTTAACGTGATATAGCTTTCTAAAGTTACAATTTTATTTGAAAAAACCAAATTTTTTAATCGTAATTTCGTTGTAACCATGATGGCGCTGCTAAACAAATGGATGATTTCATGCGGGTTCATTTTGATTCCCCTAACATTTTTTGCACAAAAAAATAGGATTAAACTGATTTGTTACGACACACTCAATCATCCATTGTGTATTTTAAAAACTTCCTCTAAAAAAAAAACAAATACACTTTTTGATTATAGAAATTCATTGATCGGAAAAGGATTTTTATTGACCGAAATCGAACCAATAGACTCTACTCATTACTTAATCAGGAAGGGACCTAGATTTAATGTCTTGGAATTAAAATTACCAGGGGGGAAAAACAAACATCTGCGCCCTTTTCAATATAAACAATTCCTTTCGGCAGAATTAAAACAAGCGACAAATAGAGGTTACCCCTTTTATTCTATTGAATTAGATTCACTAGAGATTACTGGTAATAAATTGAGTGCGTCTATCAAGGAAATCACCGGTCCATATGCTACTTGGACGAAACTGCATGTAAACACAGACTCAAGTATATCAATGAACATGTTAGAGAATTTTACAGGCATCAAAGTTGGCGAGCCTTATCAAGAAGGAAAAATTTATCAACTAACAAATCGCCTTCGTCAATTCAATTATTTAGAAGTTATTAAACCATCCGAAATATTGTTCACAAAAGATGGAGCAGAATTATTTAC
The DNA here is from genome assembly GCA_044345395.1 of Crocinitomicaceae bacterium. Lineage (GTDB taxonomy): Bacteria > Bacteroidota > Bacteroidia > Flavobacteriales_D > Crocinitomicaceae > UBA952. The sequence continues at coordinate 2,554 of JBIJBD010000219.1, forward strand.
ATATATCCGATATAAAAAAATGAGCTCGTTACAAGGAGCTATTGGTCTTCAACCGAATCCTGTTACCCAACGAGTGGGGTTTACTGGTGAATTACAATTGAAATTAATTAATGCACTAAAGCGAGCTGAAATTATCGACGTAAATTGGAGAAGTGTGCAAGCTGGCACGAGTAATTTAACTGCTCGTTTTGCGATTCCATTTATTTTTCACAATCCGTTTGGCATAGACACAAGGCTTCAATTATACAAAAGAGATTCTACTTTTTTGGAATTAAAATCCATGCTAGCGATTCAATATAATCTTCAAAATGGCACATTGATTAAAGGTGTATACCAATTATTTAATTCCAATACTTTAAGTACATCATCTATTAATTCCCTGTTTCCCACCAATGCACAAATACAAACCCATTTCTTTGGAATCCAACTCCAGCAAAAAAAATTGGATGAACCTTTAAATCCACGAAAAGGTTTTATTTATTTTTTGGAAGGAGCTGTTGGAAATAGATCAGCTACCACTTCAAATTCAACTTATTTCTCTACTGTATACAAATTTCAAGTTGATCTAGAGCTGGTTCAGCCAATATATAAGCGTCATGTATGCAAATTAGGCATGCAAGTAGAAAGTTATTTTGCCGATAGTATCTACAGCAATGAAAGAATTCGTACAGGCGGATTAAACTCGCTAAGAGGATTTAACGAGGAGCAAATTTTTGCGACCACTAAAATCATAGGCACATTGGAATATCGTTTTATTGTAGATAGACTTTCATACGCTTTTGCATTTTTTGACCAAGGCTATATGCAGGACCTATCACATTCATCGAATATTGAGTTGCCTAGCGGTATAGGGCTAGGCTTTGCCTATGGGACTAAACTTGGAACTTTTGCCTTAGCTAGTGCTTTTGGGAAATATCAAGAACAGCCGTTTGACTACCGTGAAATGAAAATTCACTTTGGGTATACAGCCTATTTTTAAGTTTGTATCTTTGTAAGACATGTCGCACAACGTGC
>JBIJBD010000037.1:0-17028 GCA_044345395.1 Crocinitomicaceae bacterium
ATTAGGTCAGTCACAAGTACTCCCCTACTTATTCGGCTTGACTACTAAAGGTTTTTCGTTTCAATTAATTTCATTCGAAAAAAAAGATCAATTTCTTCAGCATGGGGATCATATTCAGAAATTATGTTCGGAGAATAATGTTCATTGGCATCCATTAACGTATACGAAATCACCCCCTTTATTATCAACTATTTACGATGTTAACAGAATGAAGCTACTCGCTCATAAATTACACCGTGAAAATAATTTTGAAATTATTCACTGTCGAAGTTACCTGTCTTCACTAGTAGGACTCGAGATGAAGAATCGCTATCAGATCAAATTTTTATTCGACATGAGAGGATTTTGGGCAGATGAACGAATTGATGGAAAAATATGGAATATAAAGAACCCTATTTACAAAAGGGTATATAATTTTTTCAAGCGAAAGGAAAAGATCTTTTTCCAACAAGCTGACCATATCATTTCGCTCACTTTTGCAGGAAAGGAAGAAATTTGTTCATGGAAGGGATTTAGTGGAATAGCTGATAAAATTGAAGTCATTCCGTGTTGTGCAGACCTCAGTAAATTTAACCCACAAAAAATCAATGAAGAACAAAGACATAAATTCGCAAATAGACTCTCATTGTCGAAAAACGACTTTATTTTAGGTTATGTTGGTTCTATTGGAACGTGGTATATGCTTGAGGAGATGCTGCAATATTTCAATTTCTTATTAAAAGAAAAACCATCTGCCATCTTTTTATTTGTGACTGGTGAATCTCCAGTATATCTCAAAAAGAAAGCCTTGGAATTCGGTATAGATAGCGATAAAATTCGGGTCATTTCCGCACGCCACCAAGATGTTGCAGCGTGTATTTCGTTATTTACCGCATCAATTTTTTTCATCAGACCGACATATTCTAAAAAAGCTTCATCACCGACAAAACAAGGGGAACTCATGGCAATGGGGATTCCATTGATTTGCAATGATGGAGTTGGTGACACGGCCAAAGTTGTTCAGGATTACCAAGCTGGCTATGCATTAAAAGGTTTTTCAACCAAAGATTTCGAGACCATAAATATCGAATTTCCTAACTTCAACAACATAAGATGTCGACAAGGCGCACAAGAATTCTATAGTCTATCTGAGGGCATTTCACGATATCATAAAGTATACGCTAAACTTTTATCAATTGGTAACTAAACGAATACTTATTCTGGCACCATATCCATTCAACGAAGCACCATCTCAGCGTTTCCGTTTTGAGCAATATTTAAACTTTTTAAACGAAAATGGGATAAGTTATGATTTTAAACCATTTCTTTCCCAAAAAACATGGAAATCTCTATATGCGTCGGGTAAAACTTCTCAAAAAAGTTTAGGCGTATTTATGAGTTTCCTGAGGCGCTGGTTACTTATCTTTCAATTACGAAATTATCACTTCATTTTTATACATCGCGAAGCTGCACACATTGGACCACCAATTTTTGAGTGGATTATAGCAAAAATATGGCGTAAAAAAATAATTTATGATTTTGACGATGCAATTTGGTTACCAAATTATAGCGAAACCAATGCTAAGTTTCATCGATTAAAAGCCTATTGGAAAGTAAATTATTGTATGAAATGGGCATATAAAGTAAGTGCCGGTAATGAATATTTGGCAAAATATGCAAGCAAATTCAATAAAAATGTTAAGATTATTCCGACAACAATTGACTCAATTAATCACCATAATTTAGATACCAACTATGACCAAGAACGAATTGTTATTGGGTGGACTGGTACCCACACAACGATGCGCTATTTAGATTTTATTGTGCCGGTAATTAAAGAGCTAGAACAAATTTACGAATTCGATTTCTTAATTATTTCTAATGAAGCCCCTGCATACCATTTAAATTCACTGAAGTTTTTAAAGTGGACGAAGGAATCGGAAATCGTTGATTTGGCAAAAATATCTATCGGTGTGATGCCTTTAGAAAAAGATATTTGGGCAGAAGGTAAATGTGGTTTCAAAGGATTACAATACATGGCATTGGGTATTCCCACATTATTGTCGCCAGTTGGGGTTAATAATCAAATAATCGAACACGAAAAAAATGGGTATTTGGTTAAAAATGTAAACGAATGGAAAGAAAAATTGATTTTACTTTTGGAAAATAAAAATTTAAGAAAACAAATCGGTCAAGCGGGTAAACAAACAATACGTGAAAAATATTCTGTTATCGCCAATCAATTGAATTATTTAGAATTATTCTCATGAAGTTAATTTTTGCTACACACAATTACAATAAACTTTCTGAAATTCAGTCTTTGTTGGGAAACGATATAACCCTACTATCTTTATCCGATATTGGATGTTCTGAAGAAATCCCTGAGACAGCAGACACCATCGAAGGCAATTCCCTACTAAAGGCGCAATATATTTGGAATAGATATGCTGTATCATGTTTTGCAGATGACACTGGATTAGAAATAACAGCCTTAGATGGAAAACCGGGTGTTTATTCAGCACGATATGCTGGAGAACCAAAAAACGATAACAAGAACATAACTAAAGTACTTAACGAATTGGCCTTACTAGACGAAAGATCTGCTCGATTTAAAACAGTAATTACGTTGGTATTGGAGGGAGATTATTTTCAATTTACCGGAATTGTAGAAGGTAATATTGGCAATGCTAAAAAAGGTGAAAATGGATTTGGATATGACCCAATATTTTATCCTGAACAAGAGAAGCGTACATTTGCCGAGATGGACATAGAAGAAAAAAATCAGTTTTCTCACCGAGCGAGAGCATTTCATCAACTAGTCGATTTTTTACAAAAAAATGTATAATTTTTCGTGAGTATGTTTGAAAACAAACGAGTAGTTATTTTGGAAGGTGGGGGCTTTAAAACAAGTTTTACTGCAGGTGTACTAGATGCTTTCACGTTGTATGGGTTCCATGAGTTTGATGTAATCGTTGCCGTTTCTGGTGGTTCTCTTGCCGGATCCTATTTTTTAAGCGAGCAATTCGGAGCATATTTTAATTCGATGAAAGCGATTTGCAAAGACCCTCGATTTGTCAGTTACACAAAAGCATTTTCCGATGGCCTCATGAATCTTGACTTTTTCTATGAAATTGCTGAAATAGAATTTCCGTTCAAAAAGGATAAAGCACTAAAAGTCCTATCAAAAAAGTCATTCTATATTGTACTTACACATAACACAACAGGAATAACACATTATTTACAACCTAATGAACATAATTGGGTTGATATGACAATTGCAGCTAGTACGGTACCAATGATTACTAAGGGGGTTCATCTTGTAGACAATGTCCCATACTCTGATGGGGGAATTACGGATCCTATTCCCATTCAATGGGTTATGCAGCAAAACCCAAAAGATGTATTATTAATTCGTACCACCCACGAACAATTTAAACCCACACTTGTAAAACCTGAATATTTGGTCGCAAAAATAATTCGTGCGAACGATCAAATAAAAAAGAGTGTAGAAAATTTCCAACAGAGAATTAAGGAATCTATAGAATTTGCAGATGTCCTAGCGTTACAGGGTAAAATAAAACAAATAGTACCAGAAAAAGCACTTAATACCAATATTTTTACGAATTCCGTTGAAAGTATTATTTTAGACTATCGACATGGAATTGAAGCTGGCGCAAATTATTTACACAAAATAAGAAGGCATTAAAAAAATTACTTTTTAACCAGCTATTAGAATTGAAACGGAATAAACATCTCCATTAATTGGCGGATTGAGCTTTGATATTTTTACTTGATATTGAGCCGGATGAGTAATTTCAGCATGTAATCGGTTGATAATTCGATGACCAACATGTTCTAGTAATTTCGAACGAATAGCCATTTCTTCTTTCACGACTTGATTAACTTTTACATAATCAATTGTCAACGATAATTCATCGGTTGTTGCTGCTCGCGAAAAATCTGTTTCTATTTCAACATCTACTTGGTAATCGCTACCAATTTTTGCTTCCTCTTCTAAACATCCATGGTAGGCATATATTCGAATCCCTGAAACAAAAATTTTATGCATGAATCAAACGTGAAATTTCTAGCAAACCATCCTCCATTCTTTCTAGAACCTCTGTTTTCCCTAGGTAAGCTGCTATATCAAACATTCCTGGTCCCGCGCCAACGCCTGTTATGGTTAAACGGAAAGGCAACAGGACTGCTCCAGTGCCTAATTGTCGTTCAGCCAAAAAGTTCTTAAACGCAGCTTCTATTGTCGGCGCATCGAATAAATGCAGACTTTCCATCACATTCTTCCAATCAATCATTAAAGCATTAGTTTCAGGTCTCCACTTCTTTGAAAGTGTTTCTTCATCCCATTTAGTTGGTTTCTCAACCAAATAAGCACCATCTATCAACATGTCTGAAACGAAAGTCGCACGTTCCTTCATTAATTCACATAGCACCAATAATTGTTCATTGGAGTATTTACCACCACTAAGTCTTGCCAGTTCTTTTACTAACTCGTTTGTCGGCTGTTGTCTTAAATATTGTTGTTGAAACCATTTTGTTTTATCAGGATCAAATTTTGCTCCGGCCTTTGAAACTCTTTCCAATGAAAAGGCTTCAGCCAATTCATCCAATGAAAATAATTCCTGAGTTGTCCCTGGATTCCAACCAAGTAATGCCAGCATATTAATAAATGCTCCAGGAAAATATCCTTTCTCTCGATATCCAGAATACAATTCCCCATCGGAGGTATGCCAATCTGTAGGGAACACCGGAAATCCGAGTCTGTCACCGTCTCTTTTTGAAAGTTTCCCATTACCATCTGGACGAAGTAAGAGTGGTAAGTGTGCAAATTCAGGCGCTTCCCATCCGAATGCTTCGTAAAGAAGAACATGTAAAGGTGCCGATGGTAGCCATTCCTCACCACGAATCACATGACTGATATTCATAGTGTGGTCATCAACTATATTTGCTAGGTGATATGTTGGCATACCATCACTTTTAAACAATACCTTGTCATCCAAGTTATTTGTATTTACAACTACCCATCCACGAATCAAATCATGAAAACGCACATCATGATTTCGAGGCATTTTCATGCGTATCACATAGGGTACACCTTCAGCTAATAGTCGTTCCACCTCAGATGCGGGTATGGTCAAAGAGTTTTTCATGGATGTTCTCGAAACGGCATTGTATTGCCAATTTGGCATTCCCATTTGTTTCGCTCGCTCACGCATTTCATCCAACTCTTCGGCGGTGTCAAACGCATAATATGCCTTTTCTAATTTTATCAGTTCCTCCGCATATGGCCCGTACATAGGTTTTCTGTCCGACTGCACATATGGACCAAAATCACCGCCTAATCCCGGTCCTTCTGAAGGCATGATGCCACACCATTTTAATGCATCCATTATGTAATCCTGTGCACCAGGAACAAATCGAGTTTGATCGGTATCCTCTATTCGAATGATAAACGTGCCGTTATTTTTCTTGGCAAACAGGTAGTTGTAAAGTGCCGTTCTAACACCACCCATGTGCAAAGGACCAGTGGGTGAAGGTGCAAAACGAACGCGAACTGGTTTCGACATTGCTAAATTTTACCGCAAAGATAAGCTAATTTTAGAAGCGTCTCAAACTGTACCTACCTGATATTAATTGATTTTATATTTTACCGATTAATTTTGAAAGTATATAATTCAGACTCTTTTAAACGTGAAAAATATATTCTGATACTAGGGCTGACAAATTATTGTATCGTAAAACGGTGAAAAGCCTGCCCAAATGCCAACAGCATTTCCAACCAAATTACTTTTAACATTTAATGGAGACGCAAATGGACTCCCTTGATTTTCGATTTGTTCGCGTCGTGTTCTAAAAAACTCGTATACTTCGTATTCCATTTTTGAAAAACGAACCACCACTTGATCACCCGATCTAAAATACCTTTTATAATCGACTAGATGTGTAGTATCCTTTCGTTTAAGTGGATTTCCGTAACTTAATGTTCTATAACTTCCATTCCAATATTTATCACGAATATATCCTCCACTTGGACGCTCATAACTCAAATCTATGGGTTGGCCATTGAATAAATGTATTCGTTTAACCTCCCAATAATATGCATCGTATCCGGAGATAGGATCTTGAAAACCAGCAACTAGCTTACCATACGCTTCATTAGAAATTTCAGGTTGCCAAGCGAGTGAAGACAAAGAAATTGGATTCAGCAACGTTGTTTCTGCAAAACAATAATCGCCATTTCTGATAATTGATAAACGATGTGTTTTACCAATTATTCCTTTGTAAGACGGATTAGTAGTTGTATATGCAACGATAGGTAAAAGTGAAGCCTCTTGTGGGTCGACCTCAAGAATTTCACTTATCCTGGCCAAGGCTTCTGCTTCGAGTTCATTTAAAGGAACCGGGTTTAATAAAACGGAATCTCCGTCCACTACCATATGGACTTCAGCATCTGAAATAAATGACGATAAGTAATTGCTCAAATCAGTGGGTGAATAAATATTTTGAGTCATCGAAAGAAGAACTACAGGAAATTCGCCTGCAAATAATCGACCTTCTACTACTATTTTTTCTTTGTAAGCCGGAATATCAATTTGAACCTCTTTTGTGCAAGAGATAATAAATGATGTTAATAGCCAGAAATATAACACGAACTTTACCATTCAAAGGCCTCCTCCATTAGCCATTTACCTTGAACCCTAAGTGTTTGCTCGATTACATCTCTCACGCAGCCATGACCTCCATTTCGGTGTGATTGATAGTCTACACATTCTTTCACATCTGAACATGCATCTTGAGGGCAGGTTGAAACACCTACTTTTTGTAATACTGGAATGTCCGGAATATCATCACCCATATACAAAACTTCTTTCGTTGTTAGTTGATATTTAGCTAGAATTTCTTCAAAACATGAAAGCTTACGTTTAACTGATAAATGCACCTCATTAACACCTAAATTAAGTAACCTGTCTTTCACTTGTTGGGAATTACCTCCTGTTATGATAAAAATTTTATACCCTAATTTGGTAGCATATTGAACTGCATATCCATCCTTAGATTGTAATGCGCGAATAACCTCGTCATTTATTAAATACACCTTACCATCTGTAAATACGCCATCCACATCAAAAATAAATGTAGTTATTGATGCTAATTTTACCTTATAATTTTCCATCTATTACAGATTTAATACTAGTAGTCAATACCTCGTAAAGCACTTGATTATCAAGAGTTAAAAGTTTTTTATGCTTTTCTAAGGTCAGTTCATCGTTTCTTATTGCTGGTCCAGTCTGCTGAACAAATGGATCCTCGTAGTCGAAGCGATTAAATGTTTCATTTATCAAAGGTTTAAACAAGTCAGGATTCAAGTCAAATTCTTTGGCGAATGTGATTCCCATAGCCATTAGGTGATGGACAAAATTATTAAGAAAGACTGCTACAAGATGGATTTTCTCTCTTTTTTCTAGAGACATTGGTTGTGTATTAAACCCCTTTTTTTTTGCAATTTCGGTCAAGTGAGCTAGCACATTTTGTTGTCCATCAATAAGAATTGGAACAAAAGATAAATTCACATCATTGATATATGCAAAAGTTTGCAAAGGGTAGAATATAGTACAAGTTGGACCAAAGGATTTCCAATCAGCGGTACCAGCAGTTAAGGATATCAATTGAGCCTTCACCTTTGGAACTACTTCCGAGAGGGAAGAATCATTTACTGCTACAATTGCCCAATCAACTGAGTTCTGAGAATAATCATCGCTAACCTCAATATCATATGTAATTTTGAAGTAATTAAGTCTGGAAAGATTTCTTCCAATTACAATTAACTTGAATGGTGGATTTGACGAAAAAAACTTAACGAAGGCTTCAGCTACCCGGCCCGTTCCGATTATCGCTAAACTGGACGGTTGGACAGCCATTATTTACCGTGACATTGCTTATATTTCTTTCCTGATCCACAAGGACAAGCATCATTTCGTCCCACTTTTGGGTCAGCAATTACAGGTTGTCTTTTTTCCTCTTGAGGGAAAGAATTATTAATAGCCTCTTGATAACCCTGCCTACCGGAAAATTTTGGCGGTGTTGTTGCCGAGGTATTGTTCGTGTTTGTGCTGCTTCGTTCGTAATTATTTTGTTTGTCTTCCTTGTTCGTACTTTGAATCTGCTGTTCTATTGGTAAATCCATCATCATGAGTAATTCGACCGCATCCTGATTTAATCGATCTAACATTGAACGAAAAAGATTATAAGATTCTAACTTGTATATTACCAATGGGTCCTTTTGTTCGTATGTTGCATTATTTACAGCAGATCTTAAATCATCCATTTCACGTAAATGCTCTTTCCATTCTTCGTCAATTTTAGAAAGAATTACATTTTTTTCAAACGATTTGGTAATCGTTTTACCACCTGAGTTATATGCCTCTTCTAAATTTACGATGAGTTGCATTTCGCGACGACCATCAGAAAGTGGGAAAACAATATTTTTGTATTTATCCGAAAGTGTTTCGTAAACATGCTTAATCTGAGGCAACCCCTTTTCAGCAATTTTTGCACATTTTCGGTCGTATTGATCTCTCATTTCGCGGTATACTTTTTCCGTTAAGTCGTTTATCTCTGATGTTTTGAATTCTACCTCATCAACTGGAGAGTTAATTCCAAGAATACGTATAAGATCGAGTTCAAACTCACTATATTCGGATCCTCGGTGTTTTTGAACCAACGTGTCACACATTTCATAGAACATATTGTCAACATCGATGTCTAATCTATCACCAAACAAGGCGTTTCTGCGTTTTTTGTATATCGCCTTTCGTTGAGCGTTCATTACATCATCGTACTCCAACAGGCGCTTTCTCATTCCGAAATTATTTTCCTCTACCTTTTTCTGAGCGCGCTCTATGGACTTGGAAACTAATCCAGCAGTGATAACTTCACCTTCTTTGAGACCCATTCGATCCATTATTTTCGCTATTCGCTCAGAACCAAATTTACGCATAAGGTCGTCTTCCAAAGACACAAAAAACCTTGAAGAACCTGGGTCCCCTTGGCGTCCAGATCGTCCTCTAAGCTGTCTATCAACGCGTCTTGAATCGTGACGCTCGGTGCCAATTATCGCTAAACCACCGGCCTCTTTTACACCTTCACCTAATTTTATATCTGTACCACGACCGGCCATGTTTGTTGCAATTGTTACAGCTCCAGCAAATCCTGCATTGGCTACAATTTCAGCCTCCTTTTGATGGTATTTGGCATTCAATACTTGATGTGGGATTTTCTTCATTTGGAGCAATCGACTCAATAATTCAGAAATTTCTACTGTCGTTGTCCCAACTAACACAGGGCGACCTTGTGCTACGAGCGATTCTACTTCTGTAATTACAGCATTGTATTTTTCTCTTGCTGTTTTGTAAACGTAGTCATCAAGGTCTTTTCTAACCACTAACCTATTTGTCGGAATAACTACAACGTCTAATTTATAAATATCCCAAAATTCCTTTGCTTCCGTCTCGGCTGTACCTGTCATACCCGCAAGTTTGTGGTACATTCTGAAATAATTTTGTAAAGTTACTGTTGCGTAGGTCTGTGTTGCTGCCTCCACTTGAACGTTTTCCTTGGCTTCAATTGCTTGATGTAGACCATCTGAATACCTTCTTCCGTCGAGAATACGACCTGTTGACTCATCAACAATTTTTACTTTACCATCCATGATGACATACTCCACTTCATTTTCGAATAAGGTATATGCTTTGAGTAATTGATTAATTGAATGAATTCGCTCCGACTTTATAGAGTATTCTCGAACCAACGCATCTTTTCTTTCTAAGAAAATATTTTGATCTAAATTTTCTTTCTGAAGTTTGGCAATTTCCGAACCTATGTCTGGCATAATAAAGAACTGCCTATCCTCCGAACCAGAAATTAGGTCTATCCCCTTATCTGTGAGTTCTATTGTATTATTTTTCTCATCGATGACAAAAAACAATTCTGCATCAATTTTCTTCATTTGCTTTCCTTGCTCTTGCATGAAAAAGTTCTCTGTCTTTTGCAAATGAACCTTAATTCCAGGTTCTGACAAGAATTTAATAAGGGGTTTGTTTTTAGGCAATCCACGATGTGCCCTCAGTAATGCTTTTCCACCCTCCTCTAAATATTCTTTCATCTGATTTTTATCATCAGAAGGTTCATTTATTACAGCTAGCATGCGCTTTGCATCATTCAAGCACTGTTGAACGTACTGCTTTTGAGCATTAACAATTTTCTCTACACGTGGCTTTAATTCATAATACTCGTGCTGATCACCTTTGGGCGTTGGACCGGAAATAATTAATGGAGTTCTCGCATCATCAATCAATACTGAATCCACCTCATCCACAATCGCATAATGATGCTTTCGTTGTACCAAGTCATCTGTATGACCTGCCATGTTGTCTCTCAGGTAATCAAAACCAAATTCGTTGTTTGTGCCGAATGTAATATGTGCCATGTAGGCTTGCCTTCTCTCTGCAGAATTGGGACGGTGTTTATCTATGCAATCTACTGACAATTCGTGAAATTGATAGAGAGGACCCATCCATTCAGAGTCACGTTTTGCAAGGTAATCGTTTACGGTAACGATATGTACACCCTTTCCGGCTAAAGCATTCAAATATACTGGTAACGTTGCAACAAGTGTTTTCCCTTCACCAGTTTGCATTTCCGAAATGTTACCTCTATGTAAAACTGCTCCCCCCATCAACTGAACATCGTAATGGACCATGTTCCACTTTATCTTAGCGCCAGCCGCTGACCATTCATTATACCAAATGGCTTTATCTCCTTGGATTTCAATTCCATCTTTTTTCAATGAGAGTTCGCGATCAAAATTAGTTGCCTCAACGACTAATTGACCTTTTTCTGCCCATCGTCTTGCGGTTTCTTTAACTACGGCAAACCCTTCAGGTAAGACTTCGAGTAAAGAAACTTCAATTTGTTCATCAATTTTCTTTTCTAATTTTTCAATTTCTTCAAATAGTAGTGTTTTATCTTCGAGCGACGTATTGAAATCTGCAGCTTTTACCTGCAAGGATGTTAATTCATCTTCCAAAGATTGTTTGTCTTTTCTTATTATCTCTTGAAATTCTTTTGTTTTTAATCTCAAGTCGTTATCAGAAAGTACAGCAATAGTTTTTTGTGCTTCAAGCACTTTCTCTACATAAGGCCAGTACTCCTTTTTATCTTTTGAGTTTTTATCTCCGAAAAGCTTTTTTAATATGTCTCCAATCATCTCCTAAATTTTGAGAAAGCCAAAGTTACAATTTTAACCAAGATAAAACACAAAATTTGAGCTTTGCGTTAAGATAATACGTAATGAAAAATGTGTTGATAAATTATCTCAAATCTGATTTAGGTAGCAATCATGATGTAACGCATAAAGGGTTTATCTTTGTATTATGCATGAAACAATAATAATATTAGATTTTGGCTCGCAATACACGCAGCTCATTGCTAGAAGAATACGAGAACTGAATGTATATTGCGAAATTCATCCATGGAATAAAATTCCGACTTTTAATGAACAAGTAAAAGGGGTGATTTTATCCGGAAGCCCATTTTCCGTAAGAGACGAGGCGTCACCGAAGCCAGACCTATCAGCCATTAAAGGTAAACTACCGCTTTTGGGAATATGTTTTGGAGCACAATATTTAGCTCATCATTTCGGAGGAGAGGTGCTACCGTCAAATACAAGAGAATATGGGCGCGCGCATTTAAAGTTCGTCGACAATAATACCCTTTTAACTAAAGGACTTTCTTTAGGTAGCCAAGTATGGATGTCGCACGGAGATACAATAAAGCACATTCCGAAAAATTACCGAATTATTGCAAGTACTGAGGATGTTTCAATAGCAGGCTATCACATTGAAAAAGAAGATACTTACGCCATCCAATTTCATCCTGAAGTTTACCACTCGACGGAAGGAAAAATACTCTTGCAAAACTTTGTTTACACTATTTCAGGTTGCTCTGGAGATTGGACACCTGACTCATTTGTTGACGAAACGACCGCATCACTAAAAGAACTTTTAGGTAATGACAAAGTTATCCTTGGGCTTTCGGGTGGAGTAGATTCATCTGTAGCTGCCATACTATTGCACAAAGCAATCGGTGATAATCTCCATTGTATATTTGTTGATAATGGCTTGTTGAGGAAAAATGAATTTAAAGAAGTTCTTGACTCATACAAAGGTATGGGTCTGAATGTCAAAGGAATAGATGCGTCTGAAAAATTTTATGAAGCGCTAAAAAACGAAACTGATCCGGAACGAAAACGCAAAGCCATTGGTAGAATTTTCGTAGAGGTCTTTGATGAAGAATCCAAAAAAGTTGAAGGTGCGAAATGGTTAGGGCAAGGTACTATTTATCCTGATGTCATTGAATCGGTATCTGCAACTGGCGGGCCATCACAAACAATTAAATCCCATCACAATGTAGGTGGATTACCTGATTACATGAAGCTAAAAGTCGTTGAACCATTACGTTTACTATTCAAAGACGAAGTTAGACGAATAGGTAAAAGTCTTAGAATCGATCAACGAATTTTAAGCAGACATCCTTTTCCAGGTCCAGGGCTTGGAATTAGAATTCTAGGAGAAGTCACAAAAGAAAAGGTACGTATTTTGCAAGAGGTTGATGCAATTTTTATTGATAGTTTGAAAGAAGATGGATTATATGATGAAGTTTGGCAGGCAGGCGCAATATTTTTACCTATTCAATCCGTTGGCGTAATGGGCGATGAACGAACGTATGAAAATGCGGTTGCTTTGAGAGCAGTAACTTCAACCGATGGAATGACTGCAGATTGGTGTCATCTTCCTTATACTTTTCTTGCAAAGGTATCAAATCGTATTATAAATCAAGTAAAAGGAATTAACAGAGTAACCTATGATATCAGCTCAAAACCTCCAGCAACAATTGAATGGGAATAATTTAATTTTCAATCTATTAGTTTTAATTATTTTATATTTTAATTCAACTAATGTCTCAGCCCAATATGCTGAGGTTTTGAAAAATGAGAATGGCGTATTTTATATTCACACAGTCGAGGAAGGAAATACAGTTTATGGAATACAAAGGTGGTATGGTTGCTCCGTAGACGAATTGCTCAAAGCAAACTCAGGAATAGAGCGTGGCTTGGTAAATGGCACCGTAGTATATGTCCCTGTCACAAGAAAAACTGTACAACATTTGGTTCAGAAAGGAGAAACTTTATTTGGACTAAGCAAACTATATGATGTTTCCGTTGATTCAATTATTGTGCAAAATCCATTTGCTGAGAATGGATTAAAAATAGACCAGAAACTTACCATTCGTCGAGCAATTCCCCGGGTTGAGGTTGCAGAAACGCTAAATGAAGATCCAAAAACTCTTACGTCAAATACTACACCGCTTATTCAACTTACCTTCACCGATAGCGTGATAGAACATCGGGTGCTTCCACAAGAGACTATGCAATCAATTGCAAAACGATTCATGATTCCAGTACAACGGATTCTAGAACTAAATCAACTTAACTCTTCGAAACTAATTCCAGGTCAACAAATAAAAATACCTGTAAAGAAAGAAAACCTTTCTCCTGTTCTTGTTCGAACACCTGTAAAAAAAGATCCGCTGCCTAGTTTATCATCATCATGGGGAGATAAATTACCGAAATCACCCAAAATAGCAATATTCTTACCGCTAAATTTGGATAGTATTCCAGAAATCAACAAAAGCGTAAGTAACTTTGCCCTAGATTTCTACCTGGGAGCAAAGATAGCACTAGATAGTTTAGAGAAATCAGGCTTCAGTGCCCATGTAAAGGTAATTGATTACCATAAGAAAGGGAAGTCAATGTTGGATATAATTACCATAGAAAATCTGTCTTCTTACGACTTAATTTTCGCGCCATTCGATAAGAAAGAGGCTGAAATATTGCACAATTGGTCTATAGGGAAAAATATTCACGTGGTTTATGGTACCGCAATAGCTCCGGCATCCGTTAAGAAAAACCCTTTAGCGCTAACTTATTCTACAACGAATGAACAATTGATTGTTGGAATGGCGAAATACCTAAGAAAAATGCCAGGTCGAGTGGTTTTGATTAAAAATGAAAAATCTGAAGAAGTTTGGATGCAAAATACGTTTATATCAACATACCGAAATGTCAGCAAAGGAAATGATGTGCCACTTATAGAGGCAAATTGGAAAAACTACAACCAATTTGAACAAATTGGCGGAGATATTTATTTTGTTTTTTTATCCACTGAAAAAGAAAAAGTTTTGCCACTACTGTCGCAGTACAAAGAAGCCACAACTTACAAAGTTGTTGGCCTTAAAGATTGGGCAGATTGGAAAGAAATTAATGCCAATGTAAAAAACAAATTCAATTTTATATTTGCTGCCCCAAACCAATTTGAATACGATGAAAATGAAATAAAAGAATTTCACCGAAAGTTCAGAAATTCTAAACAAGCAGATTTAACTAAAACTGTCTGTTTAGGATATGACGTTATATATAATGTTTTGAAATATTCTGAAGAAAAAATACCGCAAAAAGGATTGATTTCAAATCTTAATCCTTCCTTACGAAACGAGCTTGACGGATTTGAAAACTCAGCTGCCATACCTGTATTCTTCGAAGCATTTAAAACAAGAAATTTAATTAAATGAAATCAAGGGACATAGCAGATAGGTTTAGGCAATTGCAACTGCACATAACGGCTCAATTAGAGCAAGTCGACGGGCGAGCTAAATTCAAGGAAGACAATTGGAATCGTGAAGAAGGTGGTGGTGGTCATACACGGGTAATCATAGATGGGGCTATATTAGAGAAAGGTGGCGTCGCTTTCTCAGCAGTACATGGTGACGTAAGCGATGCCATGAAACAGCAATTACAAATGGAGGGAGCGTCCTTTTTTGCCACAGGAGTTTCTATAGTTTTACACCCTAAACATCCGAGGCATCCCATTATGCACATGAATGTTCGTTATTTTGAGCTGGACTCAGGTGAATATTGGTTTGGTGGTGGCATCGATATGACGCCTCATTATGTAGACGAATCGAAAGCTATTTTATTTCACCGCTCACTGAAGGAGATTTGCGATCAATACCACGCTGATTTTTACCGAGAATTTAAACCTTGGGCAGATCGCTATTTTTATTTACCACACAGAAATGAAACCAGAGGAATAGGTGGAATATTCTACGATCATAAAAATGAGCAAAATACAGGGTTAAGCAAAACCGCTTTACTGAATTTTAGTATAGCACTTGGAGAATTGTTCCCAGTAGTATACAGTGAACAAGTAAAACATAGTGAATTATCTGAACCAAGCACAGAAGAAAAGCAATGGCAAGCATTGCGCAGAGGTCGATATGTGGAATTCAATTTATTACATGATAAAGGAACCAAATTCGGTATTTATTCCGGTGGTCGAACTGAGTCTATTTTAATGAGCATGCCTCCTGTAGCGAATTGGAAATATGATTACACACCCACTCCTGGCAGCGAAGAAGAAGCGACACTCAACATTTTAAAAACAACTACCGATTGGATTACACAATAAGAACAGTTCAACTAGCAGACAATTTTGACTTAGCCCAGGTAATTCGGTCATGTTTTCATGATTTTAATGCTCCTACGAAGGGCACTGTATATGAAGATCCAACCACAGACGATTTATTCAGTTTGTTTAAAACCGAAAAATCCATATTATTTGTTGCTGCATCGAAAGGAATAGTCCTAGGATGTTGTGGTTTATACCCGACTTCAGGATTAGAGAAGAACACCGTTGAATTGGTTAAATTTTACTTAGCCAAAGAATTTCGTGATAAAGGTATTGGTAAGAAACTTTTTGATACCTGTCTGATTGAAGCAAAAAAATTAGGTTTTGAATACGTATATATTGAAAGTTTACCTGAATTTTCAGCTGCAGTTAAACTCTACGAATCATTCGGGTTTCACCACCTCAATAAGGCACTAGGCAATAGCGGACATACTGGCTGTAACATTTGGATGTTTAAAGACTTGTAAACCGTTCAATGAATTTCTTCTACTTAACCAAATGAATAAAACTAGTGTACGTTTTATCGGTGTCTAATATTTTCAATATATAAAAATAAATTCCGTCGGTCAATCCCTCTCCTGACCAATCATTTTGATAGTTTTTCGAATAATAGACTTCATTACCCCATCTGTTATAAATGTAAAGTTCATTCTGATCGTAGGCATCAAGGTAATTAAAAAAAAGAACATCGTTGTTATTGTCGTCATTAGGAGTTATAATATTGATGTTCTCAATCTCAGCTGGAATAATGTTGATGTTTTCACATAGAGTATCCGAACATCCAAAAATATCTTGGATTGCCAAACAGACAGGATATATACCGGGAATAGACAGTGTAGAATCAAAACTAATTTCATTGCTAATAACTCCAAGATCCATAGTCCAAACATTGGACAACTGAGCACCTTGATATGAAACGGATGAACTTGAAATATTGAAAGGAGTTTCTACCACACAGGGATTGGGTGTGATGACCATGTTAGCCTGTGGGTTTGGAATATAAAAAACATTAAAGGACACAGTATCCGAAATACACCCGTTGATTGATGCATAGGCATAATAGGTGAAGGTATTTATAGAATCATTGATTAGGTATAATGACTCCTGGATTGGTCCTTGACCACTTGTGCCATTTCCATAATGATCGACTACCCCTCCTGCTAAACAGGATGTTAGGGTCATATTTAACGCATTGCCTTCACAAATGGTAGAATCGTATTGAGCCAGTGGAAGTGCTGCAGGAAGAATTGGTTTCGTAGCAATTGGAATGTTGAGGACTTGAGCTTCACATGCATCAACAATCACTGGAGGAGGCACTTGCAATTCCGTAAAATTAGCATCACAATATACAGGGCAATTTGGATTAACTAAAGTAAACACATTATTCTTGCTTCCCGTACTGCAGCCTTCGTTTGAACCAGAAACTACAGTATCCTGACTCCATGGG
>JBIJBD010000028.1:0-18457 GCA_044345395.1 Crocinitomicaceae bacterium
CAAAAGAAGAAAAAGAAAAAATAAAACTTTAATCATTTGACCGAGACTTTAAAAGTTAGGAAAAGATAATGTTTTTTTTAACAAATAGCTAAATTAAATAACTTAAAATTTACATTGTATTACTCAATTTTCAGAATATAAATGGAATCAATATTATAACTAACTTTTCAATAAATGTGAGGATTGTATTTGAGAAACTTTAGTTAATAAAAATAACTATTTCTTTTTCAAACAACGAACAGAAAATCCAAGTGCTCTAGGCTCTGAATAAGTCTCTACAGTATTTTTTTCTGCCTCCAAATATCGATCCCATGATGAATTCTCATACTCAATGCCTGTGCCTGTTGAAGATGTCCACCAAGCACCTGTTTCCTCAATCCCTGCAAAAGTTCCATCTTCAAGACAAAAACCGCCAGGTAGTCCATTGAATCCATTTGAAGAGGTTCCATTACCCTTATTCTTCCAACCGTTTGAACTCTTCAGCTTTTTTCCTGCTTGCATGTTACCTCCACAATAATCAACTAGTTTTTTCCATTCGTCATTCGAAGGGATTTTGTAGCCTTTTGGTGCAAGACCTCTTTTGTCGTTAACTGCATACCAATTGTAAATTTTTCCATATTTTTTTCCATTTTCTTGAATAAAATTATAGTAAGCCCACACCGGTTTTCCTTCCTGTCCAGCCTTTTGCCATTCATCTGCTGTTTTGGCTTGCGGTATATTTTCTCCATTCGCAAACTTTGAAGTATTGAGGTTTAAAGCAGACCATATTTGTGTGCCAATCTTAACCTCTTTTATGGTAGTTTGAGATAAAACTATAAAATAGGTGAAACATAAAACAATAGACAATTTAATTTTCATAATGAAGCAATTATATATCTATAAAGATAAAAAAATCAATTCTAAATTACGGCGAGTCAACTTAAAATTAGACAACCATACCTAATCTTTATTTTTTCATTTTTTATCCAAGAATTACAATTGATCTTGAATTCAAAAAAAGATACTGTTGTATGAAAAAACGATTTAAAAGTTTGTAATCTTTAAGTTGATTAAAATATATTCTGATTTAAATTATCTTTATCATCTAATTTATTCGCATGCTAAATAATATTAAATTTTATTTCCTAATCGCACTTTTGTCAATTTTAATTAGTGATTTTCAAGCTCAAACGAAACAAGAAGAGTTAAATGTTTTAAAAGGTCTCAAAATAGCTGGCCCAGGAGATATTAAACCAGGAACACCTTTGATGCTAGATCCAATGTCCACACCCATGTATGATGAGCAATTACAGAAGATCAACCCAGCAGATTTTATGAAAATCATGATGTCGAGCGAATATATTCCTGAACCGTATTTGGATGAAAAGAAGAATGTTAAGGCTTTTGTCATGCGTAAAGCAACGCCCGAGGAAAAGGAGATGATGGCAAAAATGCAGCAAGGCGGAATGGGTCAGGAACAAGAAAAAAGTGAATTGATTGGAACCAAAGCAACTGACTTTAGTTTGGAAAATATAAAAGGAAAAAAATACACTTTGAGCGAATTGTCCGGAAAAGTAGTTGTCTTAAATTTCTGGTTTGTTGCCTGTCAACCTTGTATTATGGAAATGCCTGAATTAAATGAATTGGTAGAAGAATTTAAAAATAAAGATGTGGTATTTTTGGCTATAGCGTTGAACTCAAAGAAAGAACTGAATAAATTTCTCAAAAAAAATAAGTTCAACTATTCGATTATTGCAGATGGACAAGCCACAGCTCAAACCTATCAAATTAAAGGATATCCAACGAACATCATTATTGATCAATCAGGCGTAATTCAATATGTATCAACCGGTGTTGGACCAAACAATAAAGAAAACCTTCAGAAAGCAATCAAGCAATTATTGCCTAATTAAAATTTTATAGCCTAAAAGGCATAATTGTATCAGCGTTTAATGGCCACAACATAATAAACTCGCTTACTTTTTCCCTCTTGCTTGGGTTCTTCCCAAAAAAGTTGAAATTTTTCTGCTTTTCTCCCTTTGATTTCAAGGGTAATACGCTCCTTTGGATGTGTAAAAATTTGTGCTTCGATGTAATTTCCGAGTATAATAGTATCATTATTTGCAACCAAAATTTCCTTTTGAAAACCATCGATTGGTGCATTTAAAAGTCGGGCAACAACATTTCGTTTTTTACCAGTAGCGTTTATCAAATAGAATTCAGTTGAGTAAATTTCAGCGCATTGAGTGACTTCCTGCTTCTTGGGAACTTCTTTAACGATTTGTGGGGACACATAGGGTTTGCTGATGGTATCCGAATAGAGACTTGGATCTATTCGAAGTTTGTAGTGGCCGTATTCATCCGAACTATTATCGATAACTTGGGTAACAATACCGTTTTCATCAAAATAATGCGTAATATCATCCCATTGAATGCCACCGTCGGGATGTCCCGTAAAGTGTGCTTTCTGAACAGCACCTGATGGATAATAGTCAAAACTGACAGAGGAATGACCGGCGACATTTCGAATTTGCCTGTGATAAATTTCTTTTCCAGTTCGATCAAAAGCCTTGACATAACCCCAATTCAATTCATTGGTTAGTTTAACTTCCTTGGTAGATATTCTTTTATTTGAATGATAGCGAATGGTGAAAGAGGTATCTTTTTTTTGAGACCATGAGACAGAGGTAATTATAAAAAGAAGGAAAGATAGATATATATTCATTTTATTTTTTGGAGTTAATAAAAGTCAATTGGCGTGCCATAAATGTAATTGTTCAATCATCTAGTTAAAGCAAAACTTCTATATTCAAAATACTTCCAACTTCAATTTTTTCCTTCTTACGAATTTCGGCTTTTAATGGTAGAATGTAGGTCCCTAGTTTTGTATCATACCAAATCGCTGTATCCCATAAAGTTTCTCTAATTTTTGCCTTGGCCTTCATTCTTCCCCAACCTTCTTCTTGTGTTTTAAAAAGTTCACGAATTTCAGTGGCTAAATCGCTTGGTAGTGAAACAAAATACCATCCACCAGTTTGAGAATACTGCCAAACGACAGCGGAGAATTGATAAGCAATGCTCATGGACAAATCACTAAATTTAATCGTTCTTAACAAATCTCATCGTCTTACCTTTCTCCAGCAATGAAATTAAATAAACGCCCTTCTCCAAATTGGAAATGTCAATTGCGATTGATTGTGCAGTGGATTGGATTTCTTTGATTTTCATACCAAGTTGATTGAATAAAACCACCTTCCCTAAAACGCCTTTTTCAATTGAAACAACTATCTGCTCATTCGCAGGGTTCGGATAAAGATGAATTTTCGTCTCGAAATCTTCTTCTTCAACGCCAGAATTGGAGCAAACCAAATCATTGACATATTCCCAAATATTGTCATTTAATAGAAATGGAACATTGGAATTCCCCGGTTCGTCTCCCATGCGCAACCATACCAAATTCTGACTGGGAACCACATTTAAAAATTGTCCACCTGAGCCGATGGCGGAGATCATGTCAGCAGGCCCATTTTGACTCATAGATCCGGGGAAAACAGTCTGTAATGTAGGAACCATGAATGATTGTTTACCATTCAACCACCACAAATATCCATAAGCTTTGTTCAAGTTTTGGGAGGTATTCACCATGTCATTGAAATAAGCCGTATCTGTCATGATTTGATTTCCATTCCAATTTCCCTTGTTTAAAATTAAGGATCCAAAGCGCGCCATACTTCTAGCAGTACTGAAGAATACATTGTTGTATCCTACCGAAAAAAATGCGCCTGTCATTCCGGTGGGATTCTTCAATTTTTGCGTCGTGTAGTTATTCAAAGTTAGCCCGGTAGCATTTTCAATAACTCCATCCAAAAGTGTGTACGGTCCGTTGTGATATGCCCAGCGCGTTCCAGGGTCAGCCAAATAATTCAAACACGTATCCAAAGTACAATAGTGATCTGGAACACCATCATCCAAGCCCGAAGTCATTGTAAGTTGATTCCAAATTGTGATTCGTTCCTCTTGCTGAGGTGTGCAATTGGTCCAACCTTGTCCGAGGTAGCTAGAAGTGGTGTCTGTTATCGATAAAAACCCTTCTTGCTGCGCAATTCCCGTCATGAAAGAGGTAATCGTTTTTCCTGCTGATGCCCATTGCCAAGGAGTAGTTGCCGTGTGTGTACCAAAATACTTTTCCAAAACTATTTTCCCGTCTTTTAATAAAATGAATGCTTTTGAATTATTTTGTTCCAAGAAAGAATAGAGGCTGTCAATTTTTGGTTGGCAGTAACCTAAATTTTGAGGTGCAATTGTATCCCACGTACTTCCCGTTAAAGGTGGGAAATAGATGGTTTGTGCCGTAAAATCAAATGTTAAATAGGCTACAAAAATTAAAATAAACAATCGTTTCATATCTGTTTTTTAATTTCGAATTACTTTAAAAACTTTGTTTTTTGGACTACTTTTCAAGGTGATAAAATAAGTTCCTTGAGCTAGGTTCGAAAATGAAATCTCATTGCCCTCTTTCGATAAGATTCCTTCAAAAAGTTTCGCCCCAGTTTTTGAACGCACTTCAAATGGAAGGGGATCTGCATTTTTCATATCTATTTGTACCTTTTCGGTGGTAGGGTTGGGATAAATCTCTAAAATTTCAGTGGTGTTTTCTTCAATGCTTACGGAATTATTCACTAAATCAGTTAAGAGTTGAATGGCTACTTGAAATGCTTGTGCGGGTAATTGATTGATGAGCACACAAATCACAGAGCCTGATTGCACGTCATACATCATGGATGAGTTATATCCACCCCAAATTGTGCCCCCGTGTTGCCAAATAGTTCTACCTAAAATAGTTGATTCACTAATTCCAACTCCATAACTTCCCGATCCAACGAAAGTTATCATTTCGTTCAATGAATTTTGATTGAGAACCTCTCCGTTCATTAAAGCTTTGTACCATTGTGCCATTTCGCCCGAGGTAGAATACATGGCTCCTGCCGACCAAGCCGCGCTATTGATCGATGTGCGAGGCGTGGAAGAAAAATCCATCCCTCCTTGCCATGGATGAGCGGCAAATACAGAACTGGTTTCATAGACAGCCAAATAGGTGCTATCTAATTGAAGAGGAGTTAAAATACTATCGCGCAACAGTTGACTAAAGCTTTGTCCGGTGACACTTTCGGCAATCAATCCTGCCAGCAAATAATTTGTATTGCAATAATACCAATCTGTTCCTGGTGCTGAAAGAGGTGGGCCAACCCAAGAAACAATTTCAGTTGGTGTAAAAATGCGATTGGGATCTGCTAGCATAGAATCGGGGTAGCCGGCAATATTTACATCGCTCAATCCACTTGTATGGTTTAGTAATTGGCGAACTGTAATAGTAGAATCTACGTTATTGAAATTGGGTAAATGTTGATGCAGTGAATCATCCAGCGTAAGTAATCCATTTTCAGCCAATTTGAGAAGTAGCACGCCCGCAAATAACTTTGTGTTACTTGCAATTCCAAATCCAGTTTGAGGTGTTACAGGAACTCCAGCATGTGATTCTCCCGTAACTCCTAGCCACGTTCCTTGATTGGGAACATACACACTGGCAGAAATCCCTTTGAGGTTGTAGGCGGTTCGAAAACTATCGATTGTATATTGTAAATCTGCGGATAAGGTTGGGTCAAAAGATTGAGCAAAAACCTTTAATTGACTCAAGACAAAAAGTAAAACAATGATTTTGAATGATTTCATTTGAAATTATTTACACTAAAATTACAAAAACCACGAAATTAAATCGTGGTTTCTTTATTTAGTTCGTGAAATTTGAATTACTGAATAATCCGTCTCGTATCCAAATCAATCTGATACGTTTTGTTTCTTCGTTTGGTAGTGGCTTCTGCAATGTTATCACACATTCCATTGCCGAAATTTAATATAATTCCTCGTGATTCATTTCCAATATCAACCTTACCAGATAATGGATATTTGCACTCACCTGGTTTTAAGACAATCTTTTCAGTAATTGTATGTGGGATTTCAATACCTCGTCTTCCAATTACCGTCCCAGAACCTGTTACATGAAACTCGTCGTCACTAATTTCACAGGTGGAAATTCCAGAAATCCATTCGCGGTAGCGGGTAAAATTTCTACTTCTTGTTAATTCTCCGTTACTTGCTGTGATTTCTCCCATTACTTTTACAACCATATTTCCAGCTACATTTGGCCCTGTATTTTCTGCATTACGTGAACCTTCAATTTTTACGTCGTTGATGAAGAAATTTTCAAAGGTTACGGTTCTTGTGTTTCCTGCAACACGCATATCTCCCGAAACGTTAATGATGATTTTCCCTTTTTTCGTTCGACCGTTAGCATCAATACAACCTGTTCCGTAATCAATTGTAACTGTTTTTGGAAACGTACTGGAAGATTCTGTAACGACCGCACAAGGTGCCAAAAGGGATGCGTAATCAAAACTGCAAGGATTGGATGCTATTTCTTCCTCTTTCAAGAAATCATTTTCCTCCATTTCCAATTTTAACACATCTTCCGAATCGGATTGTGTTTCATCGTTAAACTTATTACACGATGCAAGAATAAACAAAGTGCCTACTGCAAATACGAAATAAAAGATTTTTTTCATGACTTAAAATTTTAGTGTTTTGATAGTTAGAGAACCATTTTATTAAAAAGGTTGGTTAGACTGAATTTTATTTTTTAAATTCATACCTCACTCCTCCCAAAATACTTGACCCTGCAACACGCACCGAATACCCATTTGCGTTAACGAATTGATTGAGCGGGACATAATATCCGGCTTCAGCAAAGAAACTCCAGTTGCCTTTGATGCGCGTTTCAATGCCAAGGGCGACTATCGCTTGCGCATTCAATCGGTTGTTTGGTCTGTTCAAATTGAGTTCGATATTTCTCTCGGTACCATTTTCCTTCACATCAAGAGAAAGTGATCGTCTACCAAAAAATTCTAGATTTAACCCTGATCTAAAATAGGGAGAAAAGCGCTGATTTGTAAAACGATACGATACACCGACAGGAATTGAGTACAAGGAAAAAGCATGATTGATTCTGAGTTGATAAATCCCTGAAGTCGCGTTAGTAATACTTTGTATTAAGATAGGGTCTGTGGTGCTTGCTTCACCAGATGTAGTTTTCAAACGGACATCATTCGTAGTTGGATCAATTTGTAAGTTCTTAAAAAACCAACGCGATTGAAAATCTCTCGTTGATATGGTAACTTAAAGTAGTTTGAAATCCATATTTTGGCAATGGCGATCGCCTCTCGCCTATTGCATTTGAGTTCGTATTATTACTATTAAATGAACCTGAAATTATTCGAATGTTTCTGCCGATCAATGGTGATACTTGCCAAGAAAAGAAGGGTTTAAAAACACTTACTTCTTTCTTTACTTGTTCTTGAATCGGTAAAGAATGTTTCATTAAAATTAAGTGAATTGGAAGTCGATTTAATTGTATAAATGTTTTTTTATCTCTTTTTATTTCTTCTGATTTTTCATTTTTTTCAATAGATTCAACAATACTATTCTGGGTTTCAATAGATTCTTCTTCAATTTTGTTTATAATTTTATTTGTAAAACCTTGCTCTCCTACTAAAAGAAGTTTTTCTCTTTGAATCACCTTGTTTTTAGGGGATTTACCTGTTTTATTTTTTGTCAGAACGCTATTTCTAACGATGGAAGCGTATTCAGAAGTTTTCTTGTTTATTACATTTACCCGACTTAATGGATCGTCTACTTTTAATTCTCGTTTGCTGAGGATTTTTTTTTGATTATTTTTACTTAAATCGACCTTTGGCTTAGAATTACTCAATGATCTTTTCCCCGAAGATTTAGATTTAATTTTTCCCTTAGGGACTTGATATCGTGCATTAACTTTCTTATCCGAATAAGTTGATTTTTGAATAAAAATAATTCCCGCTCCCCCGAGCAGTAATATTAACATAGAAATCCAACGTACAAAAAATCTCCTCCTTTTCTTAGGAAATAATTCGTTTTGAATGGCATCCCATTGTTTATTTGGTGGCACCTGAATGTCGTCTTCAAATTGAGAAGCCAATAAGCCTTTCCAATCGTCATTGGAATTTAGATTATCTTTATTCATGATCTATTTTTTTTGCAATTACAATTTCTTTTTCAAGTGCTTCTCTCAGTTCTCTTCGGGCATGAAAGAATTGTGATTTGGATGTTCCTTCAGAAATAGCCAGCATTTCTGCAATTTCCTTGTGTGAAAAACCATCAATAGCGTGTGCCACAAAAATTTGCTTTCTTCCAGCAGGCAGTCGATCAATAAGAAAGGTTAATTCCTCTTTTTCCAAGGAATGGAGCATAGAAATATCAAAAGGTTCTGTCGATGTTTCTGCGATTTTTTCTATTAATTTATTCTTCATTCGAAAACTAAATAATATACAACGAACTGTTATTATTCGCATCCAACCTTTGAAACTACCTTGTGCTTTAAATGAATGAAGATTTTGGTAAATTGCGATGAAACTTTCTTGCAGACTATCTTGTGCGTCTACCAAATTTTTATGATAACGCAAACAGATTGCATAAAGCCATCCTTTATTTTGATCGTACAATTCCTTACATGCTCGTTGGTTTCCCTCAATGCAAGCTCGTATCAACTCTTCCTCAGTCAATTAATCGCGAATTAATTTTAGTTTACTGATGCAAAAAAAAGACAAAAGGTTGGTTTCTGATAAAACAATGTTTCAATATTGTATTAAACTTCTAAAAATTAGGTGAATTTGATTTCCGAAACAATTATTTCGGAACTGTAAGTTTCTAAAAAAATAAATCTGGACAAATTGAAAGAAAACGTTGCGATATTAACCAATGAAATGAACCTACTTAAAGACTATAAAAAAGAATTTATTGGTTTGAGTATGGAAACTATGTAAATGGTTCACCAAGCTATTGCGGGCGGAATTCATTACCCATTTTGCAAATTACATTCTATGTAGTCAATTCATGCGAATGAAACCGATTCACATCAGCAATCATGCTGTGATAGTATCGATACCATTTGTCTGTCCCAAGTTTTTTCGCTTCAATATGAATAGGATTCTCCGCCCATTTTTTGATGGATTCGTTGTCTTGCCAATAGCTAATAAATGTGCCACGACCTTCATGTTTCATACTTTCATAACCCAAATAACCGGGCATTTCTTGCACGAGTTTTAATGTTAGTTCATCATATTCTACATAGCCCTCTAAATCATCTGAAAGATAATAATTGAAAATAGATGCCACGAATGGGGCTTGAGGGCAGATATTATTTTTCCAATGAATCATATAACCTTAAAATGGAATTAAACGATGTACAAAATTAACAACTCTTTTATATACAATTTAAAAAGTGTAAATTTGGAAACCTAAACAATCTAAAAAACTATAAATGAGATATATAACTTTTGTTTTTTTGCTTTTTGTAAATTTTATTGTTTCAGCACAAGTTCAAAACTATTCCTTTACGTTAAGTTCAGGTACTTATACACCTATTACAGGTGGAACAGTTTTGCAATCTGGAACTTTTGACGCATTCAATTCCGCTGCTATTAACATATCGTTTAGGTATAATTGCACGCAAGTGAACAGCTTAAAAGTAAATGCTGATGGGCATATTGGATTGGGTACTTACATAAGTACGGCAAATTATACTCCTTTATCTGGGACAATAAATGGTTCCATTGGAATTTTGAGTGCTCTAGGCCGAGATCTAGCAAGTTCTGATGTCGGAACTCCTGAGATTCGTTATGAAATCATAGGAAATGAGTTTATTGCGCAATGGACCGATGTAAGACGCAGTGGAACTTTTGGCGAGAGAATTAATTTTCAAATTCGAATCAATACGGTAACAAATGTCATTAATTATGTATACGGTCCTTACATTTCGGGTGTAGCAAATACAAATTATCCTGAAATTGGATTGAAAGGCAACAATAATATATTTCCAACTAACGTTAAGAACCTCACACTAACATGCGGCGAAACAGGTTGGCTAGGAGTAACAGCTGGAACTGCAAACAATTCAAAAGTTTGTTTGAGCAACGCTACTTTCCCTGCTTCGGGAACCACTTTTACATGGAGTCCTCCAAGTCCTGCAACACCAGGTACAATTACAGGTTTATCAACTCAGTGTCCAGGCTCAACATCTCAGACTTATTCAATTGCTTCGGTGCCCAATACCACAACATATACTTGGACTGTTCCAACTGGTTGGACAATCACAGCCGGTCAAGGAACAGAAAGTGTAACGGTCACTGCTGGAACAGCCGGTCAAAATGGAGACATATCCGTTACGGCAACTGATTTATGTGGGACTTCTGCAGCATCAATTTTACCCGTAACAGTGGGTAATGCAGCGCCATCAGCACCAGGAACAATAAATGGAACTTCTACGCAATGTCCAGGTGCAACAGCCCAAACGTATTCAATAACAGCCGTTCCTAATGCAACTACCTACGCATGGACTGTTCCATCGGGATGGACAATCACAACAGGGCAGGGAACAGACAACATTACCGTTACCTCTGGACTAACTGGCGAAAACGGAGATATCACCGTAATTGCTGAAAATGCATGCGGTGCTTCGTCTGCTTCTACACTTGCTGTTACTGTTGGAAATGCAGCGCCTTCTACGCTTGGAACAATCGCAGGAAATGCTTCACTTTGTACTGGAGCAATAAGTGAAACTTACTCTGTTACTGCGGTTACAAATGCTACAACTTACGCATGGACTGTTCCAACGGGATGGACAATAAGTTCTGGATCAGGAACGAATTCGATTGTAGTTTCACCAGGAACCGCTGGGCAAAACGGTATTATTTCCGTTACAGCAGGAAATGATTGTGGAAATTCTCAAGCATCCACTTTGCAAGTTGCAGTTAATACTTTACCCAATGTTAATGCTGGAAGTGATACAACGGTTTGTGAAGCTGTTTTACCTCTTTCTATTACAGCTACAGGAAATGCTACATCATACATTTGGAGCACTGGTGCGAATACTGCCACAACATTAATCACAGCTGGAGGAACTTATACGGTTACTGGAACTTTGAATGGTTGTTCCTCAACAGATAATATTGTAATTACAACCGATCCTTGTGCGGGTATAGAAGAAATTCAAGAGTTGACTTTTCAGTTGTATCCGAATCCATCTAATTCTGTAATTAATATAACATCCAATTCACAAGAGCCATTTGAGTATTCAATTTATTCAATGGATGGAAAACTGATGTTAATGGGTGAGATAAATAATGGTGCAACATCCTTAAGCGTAGGTCAATTTGCAACTGGAAAATATTTTGTTAGAATAGGTCATTTAGTTATTTGGTTTCAAATTATTTCTTAGTTATTGGTTTAAAAAACAAAAGTAATTGTTAAAAACATGATTACTAATTGTTCATTTTTCTATTGATTTAATACCCTTGTAATAATAGTAATTACCTAAAAATTACTATCTTGCAGAACTTTCAAATAATTTTTTTTAGAATGAAAACTTTTTACACACTTACTCTTTTTTTATTAATCTCCATTGCCTCTCTTGCTCAGGTTCAGAATTACACCTTTTCCGCAGGTTCAGGTACTTACACCCCAATAACTGGTGGGACTGTTTTGGCATCCGGAACATTTGATGCGTTTAATTCGGCAGCGATAAATGTATCTTTCACTTATAATTGTACGCCAGTTACTAGCTTAAAAGTTAATGCGGATGGACATATCGGTTTGGCTACATACATAAGTACCGCTAATTACACTCCATTATCTGGAACGATTAATTCTTCAATAGGAATATTAAGCGCACTTGGTCGTGACTTGGCCAGTTCCGATTTAGGAAGTCCTGAAATACGATACGAAACTATTGGTAATGAATTTATTGCACAATGGACAGACGTTAGACGTAGTGGAACAGCAGGTGAAAGAATTAATTTTCAAATTAGAATTAACACAGTAACCAATGTCATTAAATATGTATATGGTCCTTACACTGCGGGGTTGGCTAATGCAAACCAACCACAAATTGGACTCAAGGGGGTAAACAATACATTTCCAACAAATGTAAACAATGTTACTTTGGCATGTGGAGGAACAGGATGGTTAGGTGTTACCGCAGGAACAGCAAATAATTCAACAGTTTGTTTAAGTAGTACGACATTTCCTGCGTCAGGAACAACGTTTACTTGGACGCCCGGAGGAGCAACAATTTCTGGCACATTGGAAACATGCCTAGGTGGCACTTCTCAATTAACTGGTTCTGGAACTGCTGCTGCCACAAATCCTTGGGTTTCGTCAAACACCTCTGTGGCAACAGTTTCAGCGACAGGCTTGGTCACATCAGTAGCTTCAGGATCCACAACAATTACCTATACAAATAGTACTGGATGTCAGGTATCGGCTTTATTCACAGTTAATGCAAACCCAACAGTATCAGGAACAACATCCGCATGTGTTGGAGGTACGTCTCAATTAACAGGATCTGGAGCTGCAGCTACGTCGAATGCTTGGATATCTTCAAATGCATCGGTTGCAACCGTTTCAAATACTGGGTTAGTAACAGGTATAGCAGCAGGAACGGCTAACATTACCTACACAAACTCTTTGGGATGTTCTGTTGTAACGACAATGACAATCAACGCGAATCCAACTATAACTGGAGCAAATGCAGTGTGCGTGGGAGCTACTACTCAACTGACGGGATCAGCTACTGCAGCTACAACGAATCCTTGGGTATCATCAAATACATCCGTTGCAACCGTTTCAAATACAGGTTTGGTATCAGGCATAGCAGCTGGAACTGCAACTATAACTTACACAAATACCTTAGGCTGTACAACGGTGAAAACAATCACTGTAAATGCAAATCCAACAGTAACTGCAACTGCATCGTTATGTGTTGGAGGCACTTCTCAATTAACAGGTTCTGGAACTGCAGCCACGACGAATCCTTGGGTTTCTTCAAATGCATCAGTTGCAACAGTTTCAAATACAGGCTTGGTAACAGGCATAGCAGCTGGGACAGTAACAATTACTTATACAAATAACAATGGATGTTCGGCAATTTCAACTGTAACCGTTAATGCCAATCCAACAGTAACAGGAGCGAATTCAGTTTGTGTTGGTGCTACCACTCAATTAACAGGAACAGCTACGGCTGCTACTACCAATCCGTGGGTATCTTCGAATACATCAGTTGCGACAGTTTCAAATACTGGTTTGGTAACAGGTGTAGCAGCAGGAACAGCTAACATAACATATACAAATACTCAAGGGTGTACTTCTGTTAAATCAATTACGGTAAATGCGAACAACACAATAACTTTGAGCTCTGCAGCAGGGACAAACAACCAAACGCGTTGTATCAATACAGCGATTACAAACATTACTTATTCCACAACAGGCGCAACAGGCGCAACGGTAACTGGCTTACCAACGGGAGTTACAGGATCATGGTCAGCGAATGTGTTTACTATAAGTGGTACGCCATCAGCGACAGGAACATTCAACTACACCGTAACAATGACTGGAGGATGTACTGGAGGAACGAACACAGCTACAGGAACTATCATTGTGAGTCCAAACAACACAATAACGTTAAGCTCAGCTACGGGAACAAATAATCAAACACTTTGTGTCAATACAGCGATTACAAATATTACATATGCAACAACGGGCGCAACAGGCGCAACGGTAACTGGTCTCCCTGCTGGTGTTACAGGTTCATGGGCAGCGAATGTATTTACTATCAGTGGCACACCATCAGCATCAGGAACATTCACCTACACGGTGACTATGACTGGAGGATGTATTGGGGGAACAAATACAGCTACTGGAACTATTACCGTAAATGCAAACAACACAATAACGTTAAGCTCAGCAACGGGAACAAACAACCAAACGCGTTGTATCAATACAGCGATTACAAACATTACTTATTCCACAACAGGAGCAACAGGCGCAACGGTAACTGGTTTGCCAACGGGAGTTACAGGATCATGGTCAGCGAATGTATTTACAATCAGTGGTACGCCATCTGCAGCGGGAACATTCACCTACACGGTGACCATGACTGGAGGATGTACTAGTGGAACCAACACGGCAACAGGAACTATCACTGTTAACGCAACTCCAACAATAACAGGAGCAAATACAGTTTGTGTTGGCGCTACCACTCAATTAACTGGCTCAGGGACAGCTGCTACTACCAATGCATGGGTTTCTTCGAGTGCTACTGTTGCAACGGTTTCAACTAGTGGATTAGTTACAGGTGTTGCCGCAGGTACTGCAACTATAACCTATACCAACAATAATGGGTGTTCAGCAACCCTGTCTGTTACCGTTAATGCCAACCCAGCCATAACAGGAGCAAACTCAGTTTGTGTTGGTGCTACCACTCAATTAACAGGAACGGCTACGGCTGCTACTACCAATCCGTGGGTGTCTTCGAATACATCTGTCGCAACAGTTTCAAATACTGGTTTGGTAACAGGCATAGCAGCAGGAACAGCTAACATAACATATACAAATACTCAAGGGTGTTCTTCTGTTAAATCAATTACGGTAAATGCGAACAACACAATAACTTTGAGCTCTGCAGCAGGGACAAACAACCAAACGCGTTGTATCAATACAGCGATTACAAACATTACTTATTCCACAACAGGCGCAACAGGCGCAACGGTAACTGGCTTACCAACGGGAGTTACAGGATCATGGTCAGCGAATGTGTTTACTATAAGTGGTACGCCATCAGCGACAGGAACATTCAACTACACCGTAACAATGACTGGAGGATGTACTGGAGGAACGAACACAGCTACAGGAACTATCATTGTGAGTCCAAACAACACAATAACGTTAAGCTCAGCTACGGGAACAAATAATCAAACACTTTGTGTCAATACAGCGATTACAAATATTACATATGCAACAACGGGCGCAACAGGCGCAACGGTAACTGGTCTCCCTGCTGGTGTTACAGGTTCATGGGCAGCGAATGTATTTACTATCAGTGGCACACCATCAGCATCAGGAACATTCACCTACACGGTGACTATGACTGGAGGATGTATTGGGGGAACAAATACAGCTACTGGAACTATTACCGTAAATGCAAACAACACAATAACGTTAAGCTCAGCAACGGGAACAAACAACCAAACGCGTTGTATCAATACAGCGATTACAAACATTACTTATTCCACAACAGGAGCAACAGGCGCAACGGTAACTGGTTTGCCAACGGGAGTTACAGGATCATGGTCAGCGAATGTATTTACAATCAGTGGTACGCCATCTGCAGCGGGAACATTCACCTACACGGTGACCATGACTGGAGGATGTACTAGTGGAACCAACACGGCAACAGGAACTATCACTGTTAACGCAACTCCAACAATAACAGGAGCAAATACAGTTTGTGTTGGCGCTACCACTCAATTAACTGGCTCAGGGACAGCTGCTACTACCAATGCATGGGTTTCTTCGAGTGCTACTGTTGCAACGGTTTCAACTAGTGGATTAGTTACAGGTGTTGCCGCAGGTACTGCAACTATAACCTATACCAACAATAATGGGTGTTCAGCAACCCTGTCTGTTACCGTTAATGCCAACCCAGCCATAACAGGAGCAAACTCAGTTTGTGTTGGTGCTACCACTCAATTAACAGGAACGGCTACGGCTGCTACTACCAATCCGTGGGTGTCTTCGAATACATCTGTCGCGACAGTTTCAAATACTGGTTTGGTAACAACCTTGTCTTCAGGAACAACTACTATTACCTACACAAATAATAATGGTTGTCAAGCTACTGCAATAATAACAGTAACTACTTCACCTTCAGCGAGTATTAGTTATGCTGGATCACCATACTGTTCCTCAATTACCACAGCACAAACTGTTTCTTTAACAGGAACAACCGGAGGAACCTATTCATCAACTACTGGATTGGCCTTAAGCGCTTCAACTGGATCGATTACACCATCATCTAGTACACCTGGAACTTATACAATTACTTATACAACCCCAGCCTCTGGAGGATGTTCCGCATTTACAACTACGACCACAGTGACTATTACTGCGGCACCAACAGCAAGCGTTTCATACAGCGGTAGTTCATTTTGTACTTCTGTTACCACTGCCCAATCAGTTACCTTAACGGGAACAGGTTCATATACTGGGGGAACTTATAGTTCAGTACCATCCGGTTTAACAATTAATACAAACACAGGGGCAATTACACCAAACACAAGTACGCCTGGAACCTATACAATTACATATACTTCCCCAGCTTCTGGAGGATGTTCTGCAGTTACTGCAACAACAACTGTTACAATAACAGCCATTCCAACAGCTAGCATCACTTATTCAAACTCGTCTTATTGTACATCCACAACCACCGTTCAATCTGTTTCATTAACAGGAACAGGTTCATACACAGGGGGCACGTATTCATCTTCAACAGGATTGGCCTTAAGCGCTTCAACTGGTGATATTACACCGTCAACAAGTACTCCTGGAACATATACAGTTGCGTATACAATCCCAGCTTCTGGAGGATGTGCATCCGTTACAACAACAACAATTGTAACAATCAACCCTTCAGTGGGCACGCCGGGTACAATAACTGGTACGGCAACACAATGTTCTGGAGCTTCAGGTCAAACTTATTCTATAACTGCAGTAGCCAATGCAACAACATATACTTGGACTGTTCCAACAGGTTGGACAATCACAGCTGGGCAGGGAACAACTAGTATTACTGTAACTGCAGGAACATCTGGTTCAAACGGTGACATCACCGTTACAGCCGAAAATGTATGCGGCACTTCGTCTGCTTCTACACTTGCCGTTACTGTTGGAAATGCAGCGCCTTCAACACCTGGTTCAATTACAGGAAGTACAACACTTTGTGTAGGATCAACAAGTCAAACATATTCTGTAAGTGCTGTGACCAATGCTACTACTTACTCGTGGACAGTGCCAACAGGGTGGACAATCACCTCTGGTGCTGGGACAAACTCAATTGTGGTTACATCAGGAACAGCAGGGCAAAATGGTATAATTACCGTTACTGCCGGAAATGCTTGTGGAACTTCTCAAGGATCAACCTTGCAAGTTTCGGTTAATCCTCTGCCTTCTGTGAATGCGGGAAGCGATACAACAGTTTGTGCCAATGATTTCCCAATTTCACTTACAGCAACAGGAAATGCCACTTCTTACTCGTGGAATACAGGCGCAAATACTGCCACAACAACCATCACAACAGCGGGGACTTATACAGTAACTGGAACTTTGAACGGTTGTTCTTCGTCAGACAATGTGGTTGTAATATCTGATCCATGTGCAGGAATAGAAGAAAACCACGAATTGATTTTTCAGTTGTATCCAAATCCATCAAATTCAATAATTAATATCACATCAAATTCAGAAGAACAGTTTGATTATTCAATTTATTCAATGGATGGAAAACTCATGTTAGTTGGCGTGATGAATATTGGAACAACAGTAATTAACGTTGATCACTTTGCACCTGGAAAATACTTTACGAAAATAGGTGCGAAAGTCATTGCTTTTGAAGTAACTCAATAAATTAACGTAAAAAGATTCTTATGAAAAATAAATTGATTCTTTTTTTTAGTGTTGGATTTTTTCTAGTCACTAACCAATCTTTTTCTCAGCAGGTACGTGTAGGTCGGCAATCTATTAATGCTTTAGGCTCAAGCACTGTATCTAATGGGGTTAGGATAAGTCATACCGTAGGACAGGCTTCAAGCACAAGTGTTTCTAAATCTGGTAATATTGTGATTCGTCAAGGTTTTCAGCAAGCAAATTTGCAATACAAGGTAGAAAAAACAGACTTCGATGTTCAACTTTATCCAAACCCGAATGACGGTGATTTTAATGTTAGCATAGCTGGAATTCTCGCAGAAGATCCTATCTCGTATCAAATTTTAGATTTGAATGGAAAAATAGTTTTAAACGCTAAAAAAGCGGATTCAATGACCTTTTCGGTTTCAACTTTAGGAATTGAACCTGGAATGTATTACTTGAAACTTGATACAAAGTCTGCAAAAAATGCATCGATAAAATTTAGCATTTATTAATCTGATAGTGATACTAGTAAAACAACAAACTAAAATTTAAACTATGAAAAGAAGAATGGTGTGCCTAGTGTTTATGTTTTTGTGGTTTATACCACAATTGTTTTCCCAAACGATCCCACCACCGTACATCAATTACCAAGCTGTATTGTTTGATGTAAATGGGCCAAATCCAAATGCGGTTTTGGCAAATCAATCCTTTCCTACGTATGTTAATATACAGGATGAATTGGGGAATTTATTGTACAAAGAAGAGCATTATGCTTCTACTGATGCCAATGGTCAGGTTACTGTTAAAATCGGTGATGGTGTTTATTTACAAGGGCCTATTACCAACTTTAATCAAATCAACTGGGGTACAGGGA
>JBIJBD010000002.1:0-43663 GCA_044345395.1 Crocinitomicaceae bacterium
AATGTTACGCTTGTTGTGTTTTCTACTGCGATGCTGTTTACCACTTGTCCTGCTGCGTTTACTACGTTGATTTGCTCAACGGCTGCATTTGTCCATGTAATCGTTCCGTTCCCGTTATTTGGGTTTGGATACAATTCAAACTGTGCGTTCTCTTCTTCAATGCTTGCAGCTTCAAATGCTACGTATGTTCCGATGTTTAATTGACATCCGTTAGCGTCTGTTACGTTTACTTCGTATACCCCTTCTGTAGTGATTCCTACTAAATCTTCTGTTGTTTCACCTGTGTTCCATGTGTAGCTATATGGTGCAGTTCCTCCTTGCACGAATACATCCAAGTTTGCCACTGTGTGTAAGTTATCTTGTGTAATCATTCCTTCTAATACTGCAGGTGCTGTTACTTCAAAAGATGCAAACAAAACCTCTCCTGTGTTTGTCTCGATTTTCACTCGGTATGTTCCCGCTGCCAATCCGCTGATGTCTTCTGCATTCATCCCGTTATCCCAAGAGTAGAAATTTGTCGCTCCGTTCGCTGCTTCGATGTCGATGCTTCCGTTTGAAGTGTTCGCACATGTTGCGTGGTGTACTGTATAGCTTATAACTTCTTGGCTGTTCGCGTTTACTACTGTTCCAGTTGTAATCTCTTCTGCTGCTGCAGTGAATACTGTTGTTCCGATGAAGAGGCTTGCGATGATGTTGCGTACTGAAGTTTTCATTTTGTTTCGTTTTGTTATCTGAAACAAAATTGTCACATATCACAAGGGTATGCACCATATATTATAGAATACCCCAACAAAATACACCCTCACACACATCAACAGTTAGGTGTTTTGACGAGGGCTTGTACGTGGGATTACGTAGAAAAGTTTGTTTTGGATAATTTTTCATTTCCTCTTCCACACGATATTTGCTTTTTTCATGAAATAGATAAGCATACTTTGCTAATAACTAAGTTAGATACGTAGTTTCTACTAGAAAAAAAGAAAATACGTAAAGCCA
This sequence comes from Crocinitomicaceae bacterium, assembly GCA_044345395.1. Taxonomy (GTDB): domain Bacteria; phylum Bacteroidota; class Bacteroidia; order Flavobacteriales_D; family Crocinitomicaceae; genus UBA952. The sequence goes on from JBIJBD010000002.1 coordinate 997, forward strand.
TGTAGGTCTTGATCAGTAATTTTGAATTGGGTAATAAAAATTAGTTCATTCGTCTAATTGATGTACCTAATTATGCTAGGTAAATATAAAGACATGAAAACAAAAATTATTCTTCTAGCGAGTATTGTAGCATTAACGCCCATGGCTTTCTCTCAAAAATCCAAACCAAAAGCAGTTTGGTTAAAAATTGAAAATAAAGAGCTTGTGCCGGTAAAAAGTGGTTCCGTTAACATCTAAAGACATTGCTTTGGAAGCTGTCATGACGAAAAATAAAGTAAAGAAAGTAGAATATGTTTTTTCTAATTCAAGAAATCCAGAATTACAAAAAGTTGTTCAGCTTTCTTGTGATTGCAATGCGGAAAATCTATACGCGGACATTGTTAATAAAACGAAAGTTGCGAAAGAAGTTTTTGTCGCTCCTACGTATCAATTACTGCACACACCAAATGATTATTCGACGGCTTTTGAAAATGATTATGCGTTAACTCTCATAAATGCACAAGACGCTTGGGATGTAACTAAAGGTAGTTCATCTGTAGTTCTTGGTATAACTGATCAAAACTTTAATGTGAGTCATGAGGAGCTTTCGGGTAAGGTTCTGTATTATGATGCGACAAATACTTCTACAACTACCCATGGTACGGCAGTAGCAGTAACTGCAGCAGGTAATACAAACAATTCGGTTGGCAAATCTTCAATAGGATATAACTCAAGTCTAAAGTTGTATCGAATGAATTACAACGAAGTGTTAGCAGCTTCTTATGCTGGTGCTAAAGTTGTAAATTTAAGTTGGGCTTCCGGTTGTTCATTCAATCCATATGTGCAACAAGCCATTGATGAGGTTTGGGCAAATGGAACTTTTATTGTTGCATCTGCAGGAAATGGAACTACATGCGGCGGCGCCGGAAATTTGGTTTATCCTGCCGCTTATAATCATGTTTTTGCTGTATCAAGTGTTGGCCCAACTAACAATCATGAACGTGTCCCTGGTGATGCTAACACCACTCATCAGCACAATGCATCGGTAGACATTTGTGCTCCTGGATATGATGTTCCCTTTACTGGTGGTCCGGGTTGGTATTTTACCTCAAGTGGAACTTCATTTGCAGCTCCTTTTGTAACCGGTACTGTAGGATTGATGTTAGCCGCAAATCCTTGTTTAACGAATACAGAAATCGAAACAATTTTACGTCAAACTGCTTTTAATTTAGATGCACTGAACCCACAATATGCTGGAAGGCTCGGTGCTGGAAGATTGGATGCAGCGGCAGCAGTTCAATTGGCAAGTGGATACAGCTCATTGTCAATTCTTTCACAAGTAGATAACCTAGGATGTACGCCTGACGCTGGAAGGATAGAGATTCAAAATTCATTATTTGATTCTACCAGAACTTACACATATCAATGGTCAAATGGGTCTAATGAGGCAATTCTTGAAAATTTATCGAATGGAGATTACACAGTAGTAGTAAGTAATGGTTGTGCAACTGATACAGCAACATTTACCATAAATGCAAATCCTACAAATGTCACTGCTCAAATCGTAAATGCGCAAGCTCAAATGGCGCCGACAGGTTCTATCAACATCGAGGTATATGGAATTCCTTTATTCAGTTACCTGTGGAGCAATGGTTCTACAGAAGAAGATTTGATTGGTGTTCCAGCAGGTGAATATAGCGTAACAATAACGAATGGATTAGGATGCGCAAGGACTGCAACCTATATCGTGTTGGATTTAATCACGGGAAACCAAATAAAGAAAGTCGAAACTAGATAATTAATTAATAATCGAGAGGCCGTCAAGTAATTGGCGGCCTTTTTTAATGCGTTTTCGTCATGTTTTCTGGTACGCATAGGATATAATTAGCCTTACCAATATGCTCTTTTTCAAGTTTATTTATGTCTGATTGACTCACGGTGGAGATTGTAAGGTAGCTCTTAATCAAAAAAGACCGTTCTTGCATCAGGTACCATAGAATTCCTTGAAAATAATCTGAATGAAAAGCCCCGTTAAAATGTAATACTTGAAAATTGAGTGAGAGGTGTTTTTGAATGTGCATGGCCATCGTAGCATCTTTAAATGCTTGAGCCTCCATCATTCCTATTCCCATACCATGTCCTCCCATTTTACGAACCTCGCGATATTGAGATAAGGTAGAATCGATTTTAAAATCAAGTGAAGCAAATTTCATCTTCTCGGCTTCAGAGAGAGAGTCTAACGCAACTCTTCCTTTTTTGAATAATAACGAGGCATATTTTCGTTTCACATTACTTGCAATACAGGGTATTCCTTTTTCTTTAGCTAATGTTAAAATTGGTTTATAATCCGTTTCAAAATTCGGCCATAACCTACAACTGTCATTGAATTGTTGGTCAGTTAATTTACCTGAAATATATGCATCTAAAAGTTCTTGCTGATCGGATTCAAACATTTCAAAGCCAAAACATAGATTTTTAGAAGTTGACAGGGATCTAGCCATTTCAACTTGCAACCAATGAGCAATTGGATTGTCGTGATATTCACCAAAAAGGATGCAATTGGCTTTTTTTGAATCCTTCAATAGTTTTTTAACACTCGTTTTTTTGCCTTCGGAATTGTATAGAATAAATGCTTTTTCTATAGATTGAGCTTGAAAAATAGTGTTCGAATAAATTAAGTAAATACTAATAAATAAACGGATCATAGCACACAAATTCATGAGTTGTTAAAATTAGTTGAATAATCGTTATATTTGACTAAAACTATGCGAATGAGGCAACAAGGTGTTTTACTGGTGCTGTTGTTTTTCACCTGTATCATTTGGGGACAAGGCTTTCAGGTTAATTTTCAAGGACAGAAACAACAAGGAATGGGTTGTGCTGGCACTGCACTTTATCAAGACGGAGCTAGTCTTTTTTTTAACCCAGGGTCCGTGGCATTTTCTAATGAAAGCTCTATTAATCTTGCATCAACACCAATTTTCGCCAATGTTCTTTACACAGATTCTTCTACAAAGGAGAGCTACCGAACACAGAATCCAGTGGGAACTCCTTTTTCAGCCTATGGTTTATTTCAATTCAAAGAATATGATCAGCTAAAATTTGGAATTGCCGCCTATACTCCATTTGGTAGTACGGTAGTCTGGGAGGACAATTGGATAGGTAGATTTGCTTTGACGCGATTGAAGTTACAAGCTATTTTTATTCAACCTACCATTTCATACAGGATTGCCGATGTAATTGGAATTGGCGGAGGTTTGGTAGTGGCACTAGGCAGTGTAGAGTTAGAGAAAGATATTCCTGTACAAGACAGCAGTGGTTCATTTGCACATGCCAAGTTGAGTGGAAAAGCGCGAGCAGTAGGGTATAATTTTGGGATACATTACGATTTGAATAAAAAACTCTCAATGGGTGTTACATACCGTTCGCAAATAACTATGAACTTGAATGAGGGGAAGGCAGAATTTACCGTACCTGTTTCATTAGCACCTAATTTCCCTAATCAACAATTTAAGGGTTCCTTACCTTTGCCGAGTGTAACGACATTAGGTGTTGCATACAAGCCTTCTTCGAAAATTTCTTGTGTTTTAGATATTAACTATGTAGGTTGGAAAGTATATGATACCTTAGCATTTGACTATGAGTCAAACACTTCGTCGTTAACTGATACAAAGTCCCCACGTAACTACGAAAATATTTTTGCGTTTCGCGGTGGTCTTTCTTATCAAATAAATAACAAAATTGTGGTAAGGGCTGGAGGCGGATTTGGCTTTACCCCCGTTCCCGAAAGTAGTGTAACGCCTGAAACACCTGATGCAAATAGGGCCTATATTACCGGCGGTTTTTCATTAGCTCTGAATAATCATTTTTCACTCGATGCATCACTATATTACACACAGTTAAAAAGGACGGCGACTAATGGTGAAACGAATTTGTTTGGCACTTTCAGAACGATGGCGATAGCCCCTGGTTTTGCGATGGTTTATAAATTATAAAGCAATGGGAAGAAAGTTTATTATATTATGTTTCGCTTCAGTTGTTCTTTGGTCATGTAAACCAAAAATTAAAGAAGAGACCTTTTCGAAGGGAGAAATTGATGTTTCTAGTTTTATAATGTTGGGTGGTGCTCATTCCGCGGGATATATGGATGATGCTCTTTATTATGAGGGGCAAGAATATTCCTTGGCTAATTTAATTGCGTCACAATTAAAAAAAGTTGGTTTACCAATGTTTCATCAACCCTGGGTGAATGAAGGATCAGTGGGAATTGGTATAACGGGGCAATCTTTTTTATATTTAGGTTATAAAACAGACTGTAAAGGTGTTACAGCATTATCACCTGTTCGTAAATCTCCATTTGGTGATGCGAGTATTTTGTCAGAGTCATTGTATTCCTCGAGTCAAGCTTTTGGAAATTATGGTATTCCAGGATTGAAACTGTTAGATGTCGCTCAACAAAATTACAGCAGTCAAAACCCTTATTTTTCTCGCATGGCCTCTACTTCATCCACTAGTGTTCTGCAAGATATAAGTGCTACTAATGCAAGTTTCTTTTCGGTTAACTTGGGAATAGAAGATGTCATGGATTTTGCAAAATCTGGTGGAACAATTGAAAATTTACCGAGTCAAAGTGCTTTTCAAGCAGCATATTTTCAGGTGTTGGAAGAAATGACAGCTAATGGTGCAAAAGGAGTTGTTGCTACAATTCCAGATGTAACTAAAATGCCTTATTTTACAACCATTCCGTGGAATGGTTTAACGCTTGATGCGGCAAGTAACACCACATTAAATTCAATTTATAACCCCATAGGTTTTTATTTCAATGTGGGGTCAAATCCTTTTATGATTGTTGATTCTACAGCTAACTTGTTTGCAGTTCGACAAATTTTATCTGATGAATTACTGTTGTTAAGTGTTCCTTTAGATTCTGTAAAATGTAATCAAATGGGAGTTTTGTTTCCGCTGCGGGATGAGTTCGTGTTGGATCAAGGAGAAATTAGTATTTTGCGGGCTAAGATTAATCAATACAATGAAGTCATTAGAAATTTTGCCACTCAGTTTAACTTAGCACTTGTGGAGACTGGAAGTTTTGTAGAAAAGCTATACGATGGCTATGCGTACAATGGAGTGACAATGAGTGCCAAATTTGTTTCCGGAGGAGCTTATTCACTTGATGGGGTTCATTTCAATCCTAGAGGAAATGCGCTTTTAGCAAATGAATTTATTCAAGCCATAAATCAAAAATATAAAGCGCGAATACCTATGCTTAATGCTGGAAAATATCGCGCAATACTGTTCCCTAATTAATTAATCTTTTATGAAAAAAACTTTTACTTTTTTTAGTTTGCTTTTATCGCTAACCTCTTGGTCTCAAAATCCTTGTGCTTCTGGAAGATATGCTACGGATTTATTCCAAAATGTAACAACAACGAGTGATATAACCTATGGAGCGAATACTTCATGGAGTGGTGGTAACACTACATTGAAACTAGATGTTTATCAACCAAACGGAGATACAGAATCGGCACGGCCTCTTATCATATGGGTACACGGTGGAAGTTTCATTGGTGGATCTAAAACCGATGGAGATATGGTTGCACTTTCTCAGCGTTTCGCAAAAAAAGGATTTGTTTGTGCGTCAATTGATTATCGACTGGGGTTTTTCCCTTTTGATTCAGCCAATGCTGTAAAGGCGGTTGTTCGTGCAACGCAAGACCTTAAAGCAGCCATTCGCTATTTTTACAAGGACAAACAAACAACTAACACCTATAAAATTGATACCAATCACATTTATATTGGAGGTAGTTCTGCAGGAGCAATAACAGCATTGCACGTAGCCTATTTGGATAATGAGTGTGAAATTGCTGATTATTTATCTCCTCAGACGATTACACAATTGGGAGGTTTGGATGGAACGAGTGGAAATCCAGGATATTCCTCGACTGTTCATGGTGTATTAAACGGTTGCGGAGCCTTGGCAAGGTATAGTTGGTTGGAAGCAGGAGATGTGCCAGTTTGCTCCGTACATGGAACAAATGATGGAACGGTTAAATACAATAGAGGCATTGTTAATCCCGGCACACCACTTATGTATCTAGACGGAAGTAGAATGATTCATGAAAGAGCTTGTGCGGTAGGCGTAGAAAACAAATTTTATACGTTTCCTAATGCTCCACACGTTCCCTATGCTGGTAGCCAAGCGTATATGGACACCACCGTTAATTTTGTAAGAGATTTCTTGATAAGTCGTTTGGGATGCCCGGATGCGGCACTTCAGCCAGAAAATGCATGGTTAGAGACAGCCACCTTGTATGCTGCTAATTATTGTGACGGTTCTCCAGTAAATGAAATTTGCACCTCTTCAGGCATCTCCGAATTGAATCCGTTGACGGCAATTATCTATCCAAATCCAGCGCAACAAGCTATTCAAGTAATTCCTAGTTTAGAAGGTAAATACCAAGTAATTATTTTGGACCTTTCAGGCCGTATTTTGATGACTGTTGAAAAGGAATATGGTATCGCTGAATTGTCAATGAGTGCTTTGGTTCCGGGTAATTATTTTGTTAAAGTTCAATCTGGAAAACACTCGTATACAGAGCAACTGATTAAATATTAAGATGCGATTTTATATCTTTTTTTTATTAATTTGTTGTATTTCGTTTTCATACAACGCGCAGAACAAGTCGCTTGGTGCTTCGCATGTAGAAAAGAAATCTACTACAAATTCAACTGCCAAGCCACTCAATAATTCAAAATCGAGACCAACAGCAAGGCCAAGGATTAAGGAAAAACTAAATTTCATTGAGCGAAAGGAAACCCATGAAATCGCACCCAAGAAAGATTAGTTTCTTCATCCTAATTGGGATATTCATCCCACTCTTTGGGGTTGCACAATCTTTCAATGAAGGGTTTGAAGACTTGAACAACCTGACAGATTGGTATGTTCAAAACAATTCTACGCTGCCAGACCAAGATTGGGGAATAGGGGATAACACGGTATTTCCTGCGCAAGCAGGCACCACTTCCTCCTACATATCGGTAAATTATCAGAGTTCTTCAAGTACGAATGCTACCACATTGAGCAATTGGTTGTTTACTCCTACAAGAACGTATAATAATGGAGATATTATTACCTTCTTTACGAGAACAGCTTCGGGAACTCCGGTATACCCGGATCGTTTAGAAGTTCGTTTTAGCAATGCTGGTAATGGATTGGATTGTGGCACTACTGCAACGAGTGTTGGAACATTTACTTCACTTCTTTTGACAATTAATCCAACATTGAGCACCACAGGATATCCACAGTCATGGACTCAGTATACGGTAACAATTTCTGGATTAACCGGTCCAACTAATGGGCGCGTTGCCTTTCGTTATTACGTAACAAATGGTGGTCCCGGCGGAGCGAATTCTAATTACATTGGAATTGACTCCTATACTTATACATCTGTTGTGGCTCCTCCAGTAAATGACGATTGTTCTGGTGCAATCGGGCTAACACAAGGTGTCGGTTGTTCACCAATTTCGGGGACTGTTGCTTATGGCACTGAATCATTGGTTGCGTGTGCTGGAACAGCCAATAACGATGTTTGGTATGCGTTTACCGCAACATCGACCGGTGCAGCAATAACTGTAAATAGTACGCCTTTTTTTGATGCAGTTTACGAAGTGTATTCAGGTAATTGTGCCAATTTAACCTCTCTTATTTGTGTAGATGCAGGGTTAGAGGGTGAAACAGAGGCCAATGTATTGAATGGCTTATTTCCAGGAACAACTTATTACATTAGAGTTCATGATTGGTTGGATGACATACCGAACACCATGAATTTCGGAATTTGTGTTGAACAGTTTACTCAATGTAATCTATCTCAACCTTCGGCAGCAATTTTAGAGCTAGAGTCATGTGGAGCGGATTCCAATGGGGGATGTAATGTTGGTTTACCAGCTTTTCAGGCGTTGTCTTGTGGTGATACTATTTATGGCAGTGCATGGGCCGCTAATGGTAATAGAGATTTGGATTGGTATTCATTTCAAGTAAATGCAGGTGGAATCGTAAACTGGTCCGCCACTGCAGAATTTCCATTTTACCTTTACATTGTGGATGTTAGCTCATGCACAAACCCTTTAATTTTGGCTTCCGGGATTTATAATGCCTGTCAAACAGGAAGTATCTATTACCCTATAACTGCTCAAGGAAGCTATGCGGTAATAATTGCACCAGCTATATTTGACGGCTACCCTTGTAGTGCTAATTCCTCCTATTTAGCAAGCTTGCAACTACCAATTTCCTCGATACAAGTAAATGCTTCAGCTCCGGCATTTTGTTCCGGTGATAGTGTATTGTTGTCTGCAAATGGAGGCTCTAATTACTCATGGCTATTAGGGGATTCAGTTGTGTCAACAGACTTGGCATGGAATACAAACGATTTCGGCTCTTATGTTGTGCAATACGTCGATTTAAATGGTTGTGATGCCGTTAGCGACACACTAACCTTAACTCAACTTCCGTTAAGTGATGCTTCTTTTTCTTATCTGAATAATACGGTATGTGCAGGGTCTGATAATACAATCCCTACAACGCTCGAATCGGGAATTTTCAGTGTAACTCCAAATGGTCTTTCAATAGACTTGTTAACGGGTGAAATTAACATTGTAAATTCTACAGTTGGAACTTACACGCTGACTTTTCAGACAAATCAAGGGTGTGTGAATTCGAGTAGTCAATTGTTTACTATTACAAATTCCTTGAGCGCCTCATTTAATTACGATACGACCCATTTTTGTAATTCGGAAGGTATTGAATTAATCTCTTTAGTTAGTCTCGCAAGTACAGGAGTTTTTTCATCAACGACGGGCTTATCATTAGACAGTTTAACCGGTGCTATTTTTCCAAACAATAGTCAAAATGGAAATTATTGGGTAATTAATTCGGTTGAAGGCACAACGCTTTGTTTTGGAGCAGTGGATAGTGTTTTCATTACAATTCAAGGTCCGCAAATACAAGTACAGAATACAATTGAGGCATGTTCGGAATCATCTCCTATTTTGCTTGAAGCTACACCAGAAGGAGGTGTATTTAATGGACAAGGAGTTGTTAATGATACTTGGTCCCCGTTAGATAGCAGTGGAATTGTTATGATAACTTATTCAGTAGTCGATTCGATAGGATGTTTTGCAATTGATTCTATTCAAGCGATTACCTTTCAAAGTCCAATCGTCTCTTTGGGATCTATAGAAGCACTTTGTGACACAATAGGGTTTTATTCAGTAAGTAATTTCAGTCCTACCGGCGGTGTATTTTCAGGAAGTGGTATTTCAGCAAATGGCACTTTAAATCCTTCTCAAATAGGTCAGGGGACATTTCCAATTATATATACTTTCATTTCAAGTGATGGATGTGTAGGATCAGATAGTACAAATATTGTTATAGTAGATTGTGAGGTGGGAGTTTCAGAATTGAATTCATTTCAAGTAATGCTGTTCCCTAATCCTAATAATGGAGATTTTTATTTAAATGTTAAGGAATTTTCTTCCATAAAATGTTTAAATAGTATCGGTAGTACTATAAAATTCAACTGTGTAAAACTGGATGAAGAATTGTACCAACTTAATTTGCAAGAAGCGCCAGGAGCTTATTTTATTGAAATAATGTCCCAAAATGGTAAATTAGTAATTCCTATATGGCTCTATTAAACCTTTGTTTTAAAAAGGAGCTGCTTGTACTTTTCATATAATTCCTTATCTTTGCAACGATTGGTCTCATGGCCGAGCGGTTAGGCACCGGTCTGCAAAACCGTCTACAGCAGTTCGAATCTGCTTGAGACCTCTTAAAACCCACTGAATAGGTGGGTTTTTTATTTCAAACACTTAAAATAATCGTAGGGTTCCTGACAGGAATTACAACGGTAATGAGCTTTGCATGCGGTGCTTCCAAACTGACTAATCATTCGAGTATCGTGAGAATCACATTTAGGGCAAGGTACTTTTGTCGGTTCCGAAAAGAGCACACTTTTATCAACCTCATTCTCTGGTGGTGCGATGCCGTATTCTTTTAATTTGATTCTACCATTTTCAGAAAGCCAATCTGTTGTCCATGCAGGAGAAAGCACTGTGTTGACAACTACCTTTTCTAGCTTATGTTCCGCCAATTTTTTACGGATATCATCTTCCATTGTTTTCATTGCCGGACAACCCGAATATGTCGGTGTAATGGTAATATGAACCCATTCCTCTTCTATGCAGACATCTCTAACTACTCCTAAATCCACTACAGAAAGAACAGGAACTTCTGGGTCGCTAACTTCTTCTAATAAATCCCATATGTGGGTTGCTTCTACCATTCCATGTTCGGATAGGCCCGTTGCATATATTGCATATCAGCGAGGATATACCCCATGTGTTCGGAATGCCGACCTTGTCGACCACCATCAAATTTCCAATTATTTTCTGGGAATTTTAAAGTAGCTTCATGGAAAACGTCCTTAACCGTTTTATCCCATTCATGTTTAACTTCTTTTAAAGAACATACAATGCCATGTGGTTGAAGCGCTTCATCAACTGAGTCCTCGTAGAAAAGTTCAGCGGTATACCTCATTAGATTTTCTACAGATTCTTGTATTTTGTTATGTGATTCTTCGGTGCCATCGCCTAAACGAATCACCCATTCAGCGGAGTGCTTTAAGTGGTAACGGGTTTCTTTAAGCGATTTTTCTGCAATAGCTGAAAGTTGTTTGTCGGTAGAGTTAAGGAGACGTTCATACAAGGGTTTTCTGAAGGCATCGAAGAAAAACTGTCTTAAAATGGTATCACCAAAATGTCCGTTTGGTTGCTCTACTAAAAGCGCGTTGACGTATTCATTTTCATAGCGCAAAAATGCCAATTGATCCTCAGTACGACCCTTTCCTTCTACTTCTCCCGCATATTTCAATATACTGGTTGCCTGCCCGATGAGGTCTAATGAAATATTAGTAAGTGCAATATCTTCCTCTAAAATAGGACCGTGACCACACCATTCTGATAAGCGTTGACCGAGTATTAAACTATCATCACCAAGGCGCAATAGGTATGGGAATAAAGCTTCTTGCATGTTACATGTGTTTTACGCCATCAGGAACATCGTAAAATGTTGGGTGACGGTATATTTTTGTGTCGGATGGTTCAAAATATGCATCTGCATCTGCAGGATCGTTGGCATGAACGCAATTTGATTCGACTACCCAAATACTAATGCCTTCGGATCTTCTCGTATAAACATCTCTTGCATTTTCAATAGCCATCTGTGCGTCTGCTGCACGAAGGCTTCCCACGTGTTTATGATTCAGTCCTTGTTTGCTTCTAATGAAGACTTCCCATAGCGGCCATTCTTTTGACATAAGTTATTATTATGCGGTTTTTCTTAAACTTCTTTTTTCAGCGAATGCTAATGCGGCCTCTCGCACCCATTGTCCATTTTCTTTGGCTGCTTTCCTCGCAGCCATACGTTCTTTGTTGCAAGGACCATTTCCTTCTAGGACTTGCCAAAATTCGTCCCAATTTATTTCACTGAAGTCGTAGTGTTGACGTTCTTCATTCCATTTTAAATTGGCATCCGGAATGGTTAGACCAAGGATTTCTGCTTGAGGCACTGCGGCATCTACGAATTGTTGCCTAAGTTCATCGTTTGTAAATCGCTTGATTTTCCATTTTATGGACTGTGCAGAATGCGGTGAATCAGCGTCACTTGGACCAAACATCATTAACGCAGGCCACCAAAATCGATTTAAAGCATCTTGTGCCATTGCTTTTTGTTGAGGTGTTCCTTTACACAAGGTTGTAAGGATTTCAAATCCCTGACGCTGATGAAAAGACTCTTCTTTGCAAATCTTCACCATTGCTCTCGCATAAGGACCGTAGGATGTGCGGCACAAAGCCACCTGATTCATAATAGCTGCACCATCTACAAGCCAACCAATTGCTCCCATGTCTGCCCACGTGACCGCTGGGTAATTGAAAATAGACGAATATTTCGCTTTTCCTTCGTGCATGTCGTCAATGGTTTGTTCTCTGTCTGCCCCAAGGGTTTCACAAGCGGAATATAGGTATAAACCATGTCCGGCTTCGTCTTGTACCTTCGCCAATAACACAGCTTTGCGTCGCAAGTTCGGTGCTCGGGTAATCCAATTTCCTTCCGGCAACATTCCTACTACCTCAGAGTGGGCGTGCTGAGAGATTTGACGAATTAAATTCTTACGATACGCATCTGGCATCCAATCATTTGGTTCGATTCTGATCTCCTTATCGATTTTATCTTGAAATCGCTTTTCGAGTTCTTCGTTGCTAAGAGTGTTCATACTATTTCCTTAATTACAAAAATAACAATTTCAGGCTGAATTAGTTTGTCCATAGTTCAAAAGATACCATGAAGAAGACAAGATTGTATTCAGTCTAAACAAGTTTTCGAAGAATTTTTAGTAACTTAAATAAAAAATGAAGATGACACATGACGAGTTGGGAAGTTGGGGAGAAGGGAAAGCGTTAGCATTTTTAATGGAAAAGGGCTACATAATAGTAGATAAAAATGTGAAATTTAGAAAAAATGAAATTGACGTTGTAGTTATTGACAATGTTACGCAAGAATTAGTCGTTATAGAGGTTAAAACACGTCAGACCGCGGAAATTGGTCCACCATGGAAAGCAGTAACACGAGCAAAGCAACGACAAATTATTCATGTCGCGAATTGGTTAGTGAAAGAGCGTCAAATAGACAGAGACGTGAGATTTGACATCATTTCCATTGTACATAATACATTCCGAACAGAAATTGAACATATTAAAAATGCGTTCACACCTTAAAAAACTAACTATTCTTTTTCTTTCGAATCCATGCAAATGGTAACTGGCCCATCATTTACTATGGAAATTTTCATATCTGCTCCAAAAACACCAGTTTTTGTTGGAAGTAAAATTTGACAACTTTTAATAAAACTCTCATACAAAGGAACGGCATGTTCAGGTCTTGCAGCACGGATATAACTTGGTCGGTTGCCTTTCTTCGTAGAGGCGTGAAGTGTAAACTGACTCACAACCAATAATTCCCCATGGACCTCTTGTAGTGATAAATTCATTTTTCCTTCTGCATCATTAAAAATGCGTAAGTTCAATAGCTTAGCTACTAAATAATCCACATCCTCTTGAGAATCGGTATGTTCTATTCCAAGCAATACCACTAATCCACGAGAGATTTCTGAATGAACAGCTCCATCTATTTCAAGTGACGCCTCCGTTACACGTTGTATCACTACTCTCATGCGTATTCATTTCTTCGGTAGGGATCGTTCGAATCTTCCACCATTAATTGTACATAAGTTTGATAACGCGAAGCAGCAATTTCTCCCTCCTCAACACCTTTTTTTATCGCGCAATGTGGTTCATTGAGGTGCTGACAATTGTGAAATTTACATGCATCCATACGTTCGCGCATTTCAGGGAAATAATGAGCATAATGCGCTTTTTCCAAATCAATTAATCCAAAGGCACGAATTCCAGGTGTGTCGATTATGTATCCCCCACTTTTTAAGGCATGCATTTCTGCAAAAGTAGTGGTGTGTTTTCCTTGCTCGTGTGCCTGCGAAATCTCTCCTGTTCGCAAGGAAAGCGATGGGTCCAAACTGTTTACTAAGGTACTTTTCCCAACGCCAGAATTTCCAGTAAATAATACTTGTTTTTCCGAAATCTCCTCTTTTAAAAATGCAACATCGCCAGGTTCTTCTCCACGAATTGCCTTACAGCCGTAGCCGATTGCTTCGTAGAGTTTCATATACTCTTCTAGATCAACAAGTTCTTCTTTATTTAGTAAATCAATTTTATTGAACAACAAGGTTACCGGTATTCGAAACGATTCTGCAGAAACAAGCATGCGATTCACAAATGCTAATTGCGTTACAGGAGATTTCAAGGTTACCACTAAGTACATCCTGTCAATATTTGCAGCGATAATCTGCATTTGCTTGCTCAGGTTGGTAGATTTCCTAACGATGTAATTGTCGCGAGGAAGCACATCACAAATGGCATATTCAGCTGTGTCATCTTCGTAGTGAAACGCACGTTTTTCGACCAATACGCGATCGCCCGCAGCCACAGGATTGGTGGTTTTTAGTCCGTCAAGCCGCAACTTTCCTTTTATTCCAGCATTGATGACTTCTCCTGAAGGCAATAAAATTGAATACCATTTTCCTGTAGATTTCAGTACAAGCGCTTGCATCCAACAAAGTTAAAATTCTTGGCGATGAAAGTCGCATCGATTCCCACAATCTATGCTGATTTTTAGCGTTTTCTTCCGACAAGGTAGTATCTTCGTTTTGCATGCTGAGTAAAATAACAGTCATATCGTGTATTTTTTGCGTTTCAACGTTTTATGCGCAACTCAGCTCAAAGCGCGTGAAAAAGCAATTTGTTGAGCAAACTATTGTGCTTGACAGTTTGAGTTTGGTTCCCGGTTCTTTAACTGTTTATAAAGCTGGGGAAAAGCTTTCTCCCATTGCATATTCCATTTCCGAGATTCGCGCTACGGTGAGATTTAACAGTAAAATGAATGACACGCTTTTGTTTCAATACCAAGTATTTCCTTATTATTTTGGAATGCGTTATCAGTTGCGCGACACCAGTAAGATTTTTTCACAGCAAAAGGGAGATCGAGAAAAATTTCTAATCAATACCACAACTTATACCATTCAAGATGTGTTTGGCGGAAAGGAACTGAACAAAAACGGCAGCATTTCGCGGGGTGTAAACTTTGGCAATAACCAAAACTTAGGAATCAATAGTTCTTTGAATTTAGAATTAGCAGGCGATATCGCTCCGAATTTAAAATTATTGGCTTCGGTTTCTGATGCGAACATCCCCATTCAACCCGATGGGAATACCAATAAATTGCAAGAATTCGATCAGTTATTTATACAAGTGTACAACGATAAGGTTAAGTTGATTGCAGGAGATTTTTGGATTGATCGGCCAAAAGGAAATTTTTTGAATTACAAAAAACGAGGACAAGGTCTTACGTTTAATTATAACTGGAAAGATACTTGGGGTGGCACATGGAAGACCCAAGAAAGTGCAGCTCTCTCAAAGGGAAAATTCAACCGCCAACTAATTCAAGGTCGGGAAGCAAATCAGGGCCCATATCGATTGATTGGCGCCGATAATGAACCCTTTATCGTTATTCTTGCGGGTACCGAGCGTGTTTACATCGATGGAAAATTATTGGAAAGGGGTCAGGATCGTGATTATGTTATCGATTACAACAGCAGTGAATTGGTTTTCACAACGCGAAATTTAATCACAAAAGATTCTAGAATTGCCGTGGAATTTCAATATTCGGATCAAAGTTATGCCCGTTCATTGCTACAATCATCAACCCAATACCAACGAAAAGGAATGAATGTTTGGTTCAACGTTTACCAAGAGCAAGATGCAAAAAATCAAAATTTACAACAGGAACTATCCCTATCACAAAAATCATTTCTTGAAGGGATAGGCGATAGCATACAACTGGCACGAGTGTCAAGTTTGAATCAAGTGGGATATATCGAAAACCAATTGCTTTATGCCATGATTGATTCTTTGGGGTATGATTCTGTGCTCATTTTTTCGAAAGATCCGGCTACTGCTGCTTACAGAGTGTATTTTCAGTATGTCGGTCCAAACAAAGGAGATTATGTTTTTAGTGAACAACTTGCCTTAGGCAAAACGTACAAGTGGGTAGCGCCTGTTGGAGGAATTCCACAAGGTGATTATGCTCCGTCACGTCAATTAATTACCCCAAGGAAGCGTCAATTTTTATCCTCAGGTGCGAATGTTCAACTCAACAAAAACAACTCGATAGAAACAGAATTTGCGCTGAGTCAATTCGATATAAATACGTTCTCTACTCTCGATAATGCCGACGATATTGGGCAGGCAGGAAAACTCGCGTGGGAAAATGTGCAGCATTGGAAAAGAGACAGCTCGTCGTTTCGTTGGCGAAATACCTTGGATGCGGAATGGTTATCTACTTCTTTTGCTCCAATCGAACAATTTCGCTCGGTAGAATTCGACCGTGATTGGAATGTCCGGGGAAGAAATTACAGAGGAAATCAATACCTGGCGCAATACAAGTCGAGTGTGGAAAGTGCTAAAAATGGGAAAATGAGTGTAGTTGGCCAATATTACCAAATTGGGGAGGAATTTAATGGAAAGCGTTTGTTTTCAGAAGGTAATTGGCGTCAAAAAGGATGGAACGCGAGTTGGAATGCCAGTTATTTAAAGGCAACCACGACCGAAGAAAATCAATTTATTCGACATCGTGCATCGCTCGCAAAAACTATTGGAAAGTTCACCGTTGGATATATCGACGACCAAGAGTTAAATACTTTTTCCTCGCTTCAACAACTCAGCAATAGAAGTTATGCTTTCTATGATTACCAGTTCTTTATTGCAGCAGGAGATACCGCACTTCAGCAGGTTAAACTCTTTTACCGAGAGCGGTACGACTGGCGTCCAGATAATTTGGCTCTCCTAAAGAATGCTGCAAAAGCGATTTCATCAGGGCTCGATTACAAAGTTAAGGGCTTAAGTCGATTTCAGTTAAATGCCCTTCTCGGATGGCGAAGGCTTGAAATAATAGACAGTTCACTTCTTCAACAAGATCCAGAAAATACGGCTATTGGACGTTTAGATCTCCAATATAAAACGAAAAAGGGCGACATTACCGTGAATACCTTTTATGAAATCGGCGCGGGATTAGAACAGAAAAGAGATTTTGTTTATATCAAAGTAAATGATGGGCAAGGAGTTTACACGTGGATTGATTACGACAGTGATGGTATTGAGGATTTAAACGAATTTGAAATTGCTCAGTTTATTGATCAGGCGAGTTACATTCGTGTGTTTACGCCAAGTAGTGATTACGCTAAAACCTATAACAATGAGTTTAATGCCGGGTTTTTTTGGCGTCCGGAAAGACGGTGGGATAAGGAAGAGGGTGTTTTGAAGGTAATTAGTTTGTTTTCGGATCAAGCGCGATTCCGAGTAAACAAAAAAGTGGGTTCTTCGGATTGGTCAAGTTTGTTAAATCCTTTCGATGCAGCCATAAATTCACAAGACTTGATTAGCACCAATTCAAGCATACGCAACAGCATATTTTTTAACAGGACATCAGCGCTATTTTCCGGCGAATATGTAGTAAGTCAAAATCAAACGAAGACTTTGTTGGCAACGGGTTACGATGCGAAGTCTACGCAAAGTCAAGAATTCAATGTGCGATGGAATTTTCTGAGAAAATTTACTTCAGAGTACAAAGGAACACTCGGGACAAAGGTCTCCGCAGTTGATTACACGCAAAATAGAAATTATGCAGTAAAATTTTGGAATATTCAAGCAGAATTTGCTTTGCAACCTTCGACCAATTTACGATACGGAATTGCCTTAAGGCGCGGAAGAAAAGTGAATACTCAAGGAAGTGAAATACTTCAACTGCAAGAATTTTCGGGAAATGTGAAATGGAACCAAACACAGAAGGGGAGTTTGCAGGGTGAGGTTAAATATGTTTTGATGAATTTTTCTGGTGTTGCGAATTCTGCAGTTGGTTTTGACATGTTGGAAGCTTTACAACCAGGAAATAACGTGGTTTGGAATCTTAGTTATCAACGTTTTGTTTCAAAAAATCTCCAACTCACTTTTCAATACCTGGGGCGTAAAAACGAAAACACCCGTACCATCCACACGGGAGGCATGGAGTTACGGGCGTTTTTTTAAAAATAGGTTTTTACTCTGCTGTATACGTATTTACCGTTGTGTCTCCTGCATCAATTTGACGCAATTTCATTTCCTTATTCGTTAAGCGAATAATTTCATTTGTAGAGGTTTCGGAATTAGCCGTTAGGATTAAATCTGCTTTGTCTGAACTGAAGGCCCAAGTTCCGGTTGCACTGTATGGAAACCCTAAAACCGTATAGGAAGCCGACAATGTTTCATCATCTTTTAAAGTCATTATCAAGGAATAACTTGATTCAGAAGGTGTTTGATCTTGCCCATTTACCTCTACTTTCGTTAGTTTCCAAGTGTTTGTTACTCGAGCTTTTTTGCTCATTAAACTAAACCCCGGACCCTCCTCGTATTTTCCACATGAAGATATTCCCGCCGCTGTTAAGGTAAGCGCAAACACATAAATTGCTAATTTTTTCATAAAATAATTTTTAGTTAGTCAAAAGTACAGACAAAGCGCAATTTGAATATTAATTTTTTGCTAATTTTTTCAAAAATAGGCGGGTAATTACAATGATACTTGAAATTTTATTTTACATTAGAAAAAGTATTTTTATGAAGTTTCAAGCCATCTTTTTCTTCACGCTACTTTTCTGTTTTAACGGAAGCACGCAACATGTTGTGGAAATTGATTGTGACACCATGCGCTATGAATATGCTGCTTATGCTGACTCTACAGGATACTACGAAGATTTGTTTGCCGGCACTCACGAAGCAAAAGTCTCTGACAATCGACTACGCTTGGCTTATTTCGTGGCATTACGACATTATCCGGAGTTAAAACAGGCTAAAGTAAAACTTAAATTGAAGCCTATTTCGAGTACTATGCAAGCTCAACCGAGATGGGATTTCATCTTTCAAAAACGAAACGCGCGAAGCTATACTGTATTCGTCAATTCAAATGCCTCTATCACCGGAATTAGTTACCAAGACTTGAGTTTTAATTCTTTGGTGGGATGGATTGGGCATGAAATGGCGCACGTATTGGATTATTCCAAGAAAAACAATGGACAACTTTTTGCGTTTATTTCTTCCTATGTTTTTGACAAGAACGAGTTGCGCCGAACCGAACGTAAAGCGGATAAAGTTACCATCAAACATGGCCTTGGCATGCAATTGTTAGAGGGGGTAAACTTTTTTCACAGAAGCAAAAAGGTAAAAAAAGCCTACCGAGAGAAAAAGAAGAAGTACTACTTAACCCCCGAAGAAATTATCGCGGATATAGAAGATCAATGCCATGACAAAAAACATTGATTACCTTGCGCTCAACAAAAAAGCTTGGGACAATAAAGTTCCCTATCATATTGCTTCCTCTTTTTACGGAAATGATGAATTTATCAAGGGCAAAAGTAGTCTTAAGCATGTGGAAATTGATTTACTGAATCGCTTGCAGGTAAGGGAAAAAAAAGTACTTCACCTCCAATGTCATTTTGGACAAGACAGCATTTCGTTGGCACGTATGGGAGCGGAGGTAACAGCTGTCGATTTTTCAATTACAGCTATTGAAAAAGCACGTGAGTTAGCGAAAGAATGCAAGGTAAAAGTAGACTTCATTGAAGAAAATGTGTTAACCTTCAATCCTTCCGGTAACGCTTTATTTGATGTCGTTTTTACATCGTATGGAACCATTGGTTGGTTTCCAGATTTAAGATCTTGGGCTGCTGTAGTTTCACGCTCCATGAATTCTGGCGGTACCTTCGTAATGGTCGATTTCCATCCTTTTGTTTGGACCTTCGACGACGAAATTAAATTGCTAGCCTATGATTATTTTCAGGCTGAACCTATAGTTGAGGTAACCAACGGCACTTACGCGGATCGAACGGCTCCATTGAACGATACAATTGCCACATGGAATCACGGGATGGCAGAAATTATCACAGCATTGGTGGATGCTGGACTTATTGTCAAAGAGTTTAAGGAATACGACTATTCACCCTACGATTGTTTTTCAAATTTAAGAGAGGATGAAGATGAACGGTTTCGTTTTTCCCACCTTCAGGTAAGAATCCCAATGCTCTACAGCTTAGTTCTCGAAAAACCGAATTTATAAATCGAATTTAATACCTTGTGCCAACGGTAAACTGTCGGAGTAATTGATGGTATTGGTCTGTCTTCTCATGTAAATTTTCCAGGAATCTGAACCAGACTCTCGACCGCCTCCTGTTTCTTTTTCTCCACCAAAGGCTCCACCAATTTCAGCTCCAGATGTTCCAATGTTTACATTCGCAATTCCACAATCGGATCCAGCATGTGATAAAAACGCTTCTGATTCTTTTAGGTTATTGGTCATAATAGCTGATGACAATCCTTGTGGCACACCGTTTTGTAGGGCAATAGCATCGTGAACGTCTCCTGAGTACTTCATCAAATAGAGGATCGGAGCAAAAGTTTCGTGCTGCACAATGGAATAGTGATTTTCAGCTTCAATGATGCATGGTTTTACGTAACAGCCAGATTCATAACCTTCACCGCTCAGCACTCCGCCTTCCACTACGATTTTTCCTCCTTCTTTTTTGGCTTGCTCAATGGCATTCAAATAGTTGTTTACGGCATCTTTATCGATAAGTGGCCCAACATGGTTGTTTTGATCCAAAGGATTTCCAATCTTTAATTGGTTGTAAGCCTTTGCTAAGGCCTCTTTCACTGTGGCGTAAATAGATTCGTGGATGATGAGTCTTCTCGTAGAAGTACAACGCTGTCCTGCAGTTCCTACAGCTCCAAAAACTGCACCGGGTACTACCATTTTTAAGTCTGCACTTGGCGCAATAATAATAGCGTTGTTTCCTCCAAGTTCAAGTAGCGATCTTCCCAATCGTTGTCCTACTGCAGCACCAACAGATTTCCCCATACGCGTTGAACCCGTGGCAGAAACCAATGGAATTCTTGGGTCGTTTGCCATTAATTTTCCTATGTCTGCACCACCAATTACTAATCCTGATACTCCTTCTGGAACGTTGTTAGCATCAAAAACTTCTTTGGTAATTTGCTGGCAAGCTAAGGCGGTTATGGGAGTTTTTTCGGATGGTTTCCAAACGCAAACATCTCCGCAAACCCAAGCAAGTGCTGTGTTCCAATTCCAAACCGCTACAGGGAAATTAAAAGCAGAAATTATTCCCACAATTCCCAGGGGATGGTATTGTTCGTACATGCGGTGACCTGGACGCTCGGAATGCATGGTAAGACCGTAAAGTTGTCGCGATAAGCCCACCGCAAAATCACAGATATCGATCATTTCTTGTACTTCACCAAGGCCTTCTTGCAAGGATTTCCCCATTTCATAAGAAACTAATTTTCCTAGAGGTTCTTTGTATGTTCTAATTTTTTCGGCGAGTTGACGTATAACTTCTCCTCTTTTCGGAGCTGGCCAAGTGCGCCATGTTTGAAATGCTTCTTGTGCTTTTAGGATAACTGCTTCATAATCTCCTTCCGTTGCTGCATGTACAGAGGCAATTTTGTTTCCGTCTACTGGCGAATACGAGTGTATTTCTTCACCTCTTGTCTTAAACCATTTCCCTCCGGTGGAGGCACCGTTATTCACGTTATCAATACCCAATTGGGATAGAATTTCTTGGATTTCAGTTGTTGCAAGTTCCATTTTATCAGAAGTTTTTTGCAAAGGTAGGAGATTTCACCAATCGCGGGTGACTTAGGGCTTACATTGTTTGATTTTTTTAGCATTTACTTTAACGAATGAATCAGCTGAAACAAAATTACTTCTGCATGTGTTAAATTTACACTAAGCGCTTGTTTTTTTGGATATTAATTCCTAAATATGCAGTTAAACTTTGCTTGATTTTTCTTTCAAAATCACTTACTATGAAGAATTTTACTTTTTTAACTCAAAAATGTTTTTTTATCGGTAAATTATTGAATTTCAAGTGGCTTTTGCCATTTTTTGTGTTGTTGATATCTTCTTTACAATCTCATGCTGGAAGCGGATTATTTGACGCTTATGCAATTTTGAATATTAAAGGGGCAGGAAACACCTACCGACAATATTCTAGTTTTAATGCGTGGAATATTGGTTCGTTTGCAAGCGGTGAAACTTTAGTATTGAATGGCGCACAAATTAAAACATACAAAAATGGGGGTTCAAATGTAACAGGAGGGCAAATTGCTTATAAGATTTATCGAACAGGTGCTTCTGCCAGTTTTAGTTATATTAATTTGCCTTTCGGTGAAAATTATGCGACTCCAGGAGACCAGCGATGGGAAAACAATTCTGCAAATATAAATGTATTATCTGGGCTAACACCGGGAAACTATACACTAGAAGTATATTGGCAAGCTTACTCATCTGATGGCGATCATTATTATAATAATGGAGGTCCTAACTACAAGGCTACTTTTACAATTACGGGAAATTATTATTCAAAATCAACTGGTAATCTGGAGCTTACATCTAGTTGGGGGACTAGCACCAATGGAAGTGGGGACACCCCTCCCGATTTCACAACTCCTGGTAATACTTTCAACATCCGAAACAACGCTACACCAACAATCGGGGCCAATTGGACAGTATCAGGTGCGGGTTCAAAAGTTGTTGTGGGTAATGGAACTAATGCATGTACTTTTACAATACCATCTGGATTTTCTTATTCTTCTACCGCTACAGATATTTCAGCAAGTGCTACCCTTAGAAATCAAAATACGACTGTAACAAGTTTAGGTACTTGTATTGTCGCAGGAACATATGAACATAATGCCAATGGAGGTGGCATTCCAACTGCTACATGGCAAACTAACTCAAATTGTAACGTTACGGGCAGTACTGGTAGTACAGATTTAACGGGATTAGGTCAAAGTTTTTTCAACTTCACTTATAATTGCTCTGGGGGAGTTGAGTTAATAAATACGGGTACTTTTAATGTAACTAACACATTTTCAATGCCATCTACTAACGCTGGGACAATCCGAATGGGAAATTCTACTACGTCTTATACCATTTCAATAAAAGATTTTTCTCTTGCAGGAGGTACTTTTAACCTTGCTGGTCCATTATCATCCGGTGGGGCAGTTCAAACTTTGGGAATTTCAGGTGCTTTTTCTATGTCTGGAGGAATATTAGATTTATCTGCAAGTAGCACAGGAACAGGAACAATTACTGTTGCTGGTAATTTTACTCACTCTGGTGGGACAATTCAAAAAACTAATGGAACCGGCTCAATAACGCTAAATGGGACAACCGGAACTCAAACATTAGAAAGTACTGGTCAAACAAATACTGCAGGTTCTGCAATTGCATTCTCTGTAGCAGGCTCAAACGCGCAATGTGTTGTTGCTGCAACTAAGACATTTACCTTGAGTTCGGGGTCATCCATGACAATAGGAGCAGGCACTTCAAATCCTGATTTATCAGTGAGTGGAACTTTTTTAAACCAGGCTGCAACTGCTCTAACTGCTACATCTGCTCAATGGGCTATCAATAATGGCGGGAATTATATTCACAATACAGCTGGCGGTATTTCAACGCCGATTGCTAACGCAACTTTCAATTCTGGAAGTACGATTACATATAGAGGAAGTAGCACTCTTCAACCATCTATTTCATTTAGCGGAAGAACCTATCACCACCTTGTCATTGAATCCACCTCAGGGGCGTTATCTTTAGCTGGTACTGGTGGAAGTAGTTTTATAGTAAATGGTGATTTAACAATCGGAGCAAATTGTACTTTTGGGCCTAACGTAACTGGTACTCCTGGTCATTCTATCAAAGGGAATATTAACATTGGATCGGGTGGAACATTTAATTACAATCCCGCTGCTGCAGGAACAATAAACATAAACGGCACAGGAACTCAAACTATAAGCGGAACTGGTACTTTCACAACTGGTGCAAATGCCACATTGGCTGTTGGTGCTTCTTCTACAATAGATTTTGGTTCTACGAATGCCATTGCTGGTTCAGGAACGTTTACTACTGCATCAGGTTCTACATTAATCACTGCAAATACTTCAGGAATTAATGGTTCTTTAACCCTGACTAATAAATCACTCAACGCTGGAACTAACTACACATTAAACGGTTCTTCTGCTCAAGTTACAGGAAATCTGATAACGGCAGCTGGAAATCTCACGCTTAATAATAGTAGCGGACTAACGCTAAGTGCGAATACGTCGATAACAGGAACTCTAACGTTAACAAGTGGCAAATTAACAACAAATGGTTTTACATTAACCTTATCTAATGCTGTTTCAGGAAGTTCTTCTACCAACTATATTGTCGCCGATGCAACAGGAACTGCTACCTTTAATGGAATAATAACTGCCAGACTTTTGCCTCTTGGTACCGCAACTGCTTACGCCCCTATGACGGTCACAGCTGGTAGTTCAACAAATTATACAGCATATGTAACTGCTTCGTTACCTTGTACAGCAACTGATGCCACAAAAATGGTGAATTTAGCATGGGGTCTAAGTGGAAGTAACACGCCTTCTCAAGTAATTTTCCAATGGCCTGCTGTCAGTCAAGCAGGTTCATTCGATCCAGAAACATCTTGTGATTTAGGTAGATATAATTCTTCATGTCCTTACAACGTTACTAATATTTCAGCCGCTTCGGGGAGCGGACCTTACACCTTAACTTGTACCACTGGACTAGGTTCAACAAGCAACATTTATGTAATTGGAAATCAAAATGCAGTTTACATCGCAGCTCCAACAGTCACTACAACAGTGGCAGCATCATCCATCACAAATACAACGGCATCCTCGGGAGGAGAAACACTGACAGGTACAAATATCACTTCAAAAGGAGTTGTTTGGAATACTTCAACAGCGCCAACTACTTCTAATTCTTCCACAGATGATGGAACGGGTGCAAGTGACTATTCATCATCCCTATCTTCATTAAGTCCTCAAACACTATATTACATTCGCGCTTATGCCACCAATGCTGCAGGCACTGGGTATGGAGATGAGAAAACATTTAGAACACTTTCAAATCCAGCTACTGTTCAAGCAACGAATTTGAGTGCAACTGCCACCTCTTCAAGTAATATTGATATATCGTGGACATCAGCAACTTTTCCTTCTTCAGGAGCAACGAACAAAGGCTATGTGCTTTTGAGAGCGACATCACCTAATACACCTTTATTGGGTAATTCAAACGGTGCAGCACCAACGGCTGGATCAAATACTACTATTGTTTCAAGTGTTATTGCTGAAAATGCTACATCCATTTCGAGTTCAGCTCTTGCAGCTTCAACACAATACAACTATTTATTAATTCCTTACACATGGGATGGATCAAATGCAACTACCTATAATTATTTTACGACCTCAGCTCCTACAGCAAATGCCACGACTCAGTCTGGATCAACACCTCCAGTTTTAACGACTAATGCAGCAGGTTCAGTTTTATCAACGACCGCAACGTTGAACGGAGAAATCACATCTGATGGTGGAAGTAGCGTTACTGCCAGAGGGTTCGTTTACAGTACTTCAGATAATACACCAACCATAGGCGAAGGTGGGGTAACAGATCAAGCTTCTGGCTCAGGAACTGGTACTTTTAACTCTAGTGTTTCTTCGTTGTCACCGAACACTACGTATTACTACCAAGCATATGCAACGAACACTTCTGGTACCAGCTATGGAGGTGTTATTTCATTTACAACGTTAAAAGCAGAACCAAGCGCTCAAGCTACCTCATTGGTTTTTAGCTCAATTACAACATCTTCGTTCAGTACTGCATTCACTGCAGCAACGGGCAGTCCAGATGGCTATCTAGTTATCAGAAGTACATCTGCAAGTTTATCTGCTGATCCAGTGGATGGAACAACTTACACAGCTGGAAATAGCCTTGGCGGTGGAACAGTTGTAAGTGCAGGAAGTACAATCTCAGGAATTTCCAATAGTAGTTTATCTGCGGGAACAACCTATTATACTTTTGTCTTTGCATACAACAATAGCGGCTCGAACATCGATTACAGAACAACTTCCCCATTGAGCGCGAGCACCATTACGTTGACAGATGCACCAGCTACTCCAACCTTTAGTAGCATTACAACTTCAGGATTCACAGTTGATTGGACATCAACAACTGGAGCCAGTTCCTACAGATTGGATGTCTCTACCGCTTCTGATTTTTCAAGTTACGTAAGTGGCTACGAAGATTTAACCGTAAATGGAACTTCACAAGCAGTTACAGGATTAACCGCAAACACACTTTATTACGCCAGAATAAGAGCTGTAAATGCGTCAGGAACATCCGCAAATTCGACTTCTGGAAATTCGGCTACTTTATCGAATGCACCTACTGTTGGGACTGCAAGTTCAATTACAACATCGGGCTTAACGGCAAATTGGACAGCACCTGGATCGCAAGGTGCGGTAACTTTCACTTATACAGTAGAATTATCAACAGCGAACGATTTTGCAACTATTTCTTCAACAGTTTCAAATATTGCTTCTGGAACAACAACCAATGCTTTTTCAAGTTTATCGGAAGGAACAACTTATTACTACCGAATAAAAGCAGTGAATAGTGCTGGAAGTAGTGCATGGAGTTCTGTGAGTGCAGGAGCTACGACGTTGACAAGTTCAATTTCACTTACAGCGTTAGGGACTAATTTCACGCAAGATTTTAATACATTAGCCACTTCAGGAACTTCTTCTTCTCTGCCTTCGGGATGGTATATTTATGAAACTGGAGCAAGTGCTAACAACACTTACAATGCTGGAACTGGAAGTTCTTCAACAGGTGATTGTTACAGTTTTGGAGCCGCCTCAAATAGTGAACGATCTTTTGGCAGTTTAGCTACTAGTAATCTTGTTCCATATTTTGGGGCTAAATATGTCAACAACACAGGTTCAAGCATTAATAATTTGGTGATTTCATATACTGGAGAAACATGGAGAGTTGGTGCAATTAATCGCTCTGATAGATTGGATTTTCAATATAGTCTGGACGCCACATCTATTAGCAACGGAACCTGGACAAATTTCAATACTCTTGATTATTCTAATTCTGGTCAAGGTAATACAGCTAGTGGTTCTTTGATACAAAGTTCATCTATCTCTGATATTATTACAGGATTAACTATAGCTGATGGCTCAACTTTTTTCATAAGATGGAGTGATCCTGACATTAGTGGTTCCGACGACGGAATGGGTATTGATGATTTCTCCATCAAACCTTGCGGAACCGTTTCAGCGCCAACAGCAAGTGATCAAGCATTTTGTTCGGCTACATCTCCGACAGTTGCGAGTTTAACTGCAACGGGAACTGCCCCTCAATGGTACAGCGCTTCAACTGGAGGAACTGCATTGAGCAGCTCCACTGCACTTACAAATAGTACAACTTATTATGCAACACAAACAATAGGCGGTTGTGAAAGCGTTACACGCACTGCTGTCGTAGTAACAATAAATACCAATCCATCTGCTCCAACTGGAAGTGCTACGCAAACACTTTGTACGGGAGCAACTGTGGCGGATTTAAGTGCAACAGGTTCTTCAATTCAATGGTATTCGGGTTCAACAGGAGGTTCTGCCTTGGCAACAAATACCGCATTGGTTAATAGTTCAACTTATTATGCCTCGCAGACTACAAATAGTTGTGAAAGTACAACCCGTTTTGCTGCAACAGTAGCAATTGTATCATCTGGTTCGTGGATTGGCGGCACCTCAACCGATTGGTCAAATACGGCAAATTGGTGCGGTGGGGTTCCTTCTGCGTCAACCAGCGTAACCGTACCCTCAGGAACAACCTATTCTGTAGTTTTGGGAACATCCACTTCGATAAATTCACTAACCATTAACTCAGGTGCAACAGTTTCAACAACAGGAACACCGACGATAATTATTGCGAATAATGGTTCATTTACCAATAACGGAACTTTCACCGCTGGAACTTCAAAAGTAACTTTTGCTGGAAATGGAACTGTTTCAGGAACGGTTAGTTTCAATAATGTGGATATTGCCGGAGGCGTGAATTTCGGTTCGGCATCAACTATTAACGGAACGCTTTCTATAAACTCTGGTGGATTTATAAATACGAATGCACCACTTTATGGTGTTGGATCAACTTTGAAATACAATACAGGAGTTGATGCATATGGTCGATCTCTAGAGTGGTCTGCAACATCAGGACAAGGTGCTCCTTATTCGGTTCAAGTTTCGGGTAATACAATACTAAATTATCCAAATACTGGAAGTGGTTCATTCACTACAAACTTTAGTTTGGCTGGAAATCTAACTATTGATAATGGTTCTGCTTTGTATATGGATTATGGAGGAGGAAGTAAATCTGGAAGATTGGATGTTGCCGGAAATGTTTTATTAAATGGCAATTTATCACTTGGAAATGCAAATGGTGGGGATATAAAAGTTGGTGGAAACTGGACCAGAAATTCAGGAAGTACCTTGAATACAAATGGTCGAGCGGTTTTCTTCACAGGAAGTGGAAATTCAACAATCACTGGAAATGGTGGTGAAACATTCCCATACATGGTCAACGAGAAAACTGGTGGAAGCATTTTATTAGGAAACAATCTTACCTTGACGGCTCCAAGTGGAGGAAATGCATTAACACATAAATCGACGGCAAGTATTGATCTTAACAATTACGATCTTACTTTTTCCGGACCAAATAACTCTAATATTTTGGCAGATGGAGCATGTTCTATTACTGGAACAGGAAATGTATTGATTACAAGTAACGCCAAAAATTTGACAGGACAAAATACGGGTTCTTGGACATTTGGATCAAACGTTACTATAAAACTTCAAAGCGGCTTAAATTTCGGAAACAATGTTTCAACAATTAATGGTACGTTAGAGATAAATTTAGGGGGATTTGTTTCTGATTTTTCACCTAACTACGCTTCTGGATCAATTCTTAAATATAACTCAGGAACAACTTATGGTCGAAATTTAGAATGGTATAGCAATTTTAGTTCGGGAATTGGAGTTCCGGCAAACGTACTCGTATCGAGCAATACAATTTTGAATTTAGGCGCAAATAATAATTTTGATAAGGAAAGTTGGATTACAGGAAACCTAACGCTGGATGGAACACTATCAATGGCGGCAACAGCTCAATTTGCGCCGTTGAATGTACTCGGAAATGTTGTTTTCAATGGCGGTGGATTGACGTTGAGTACCACTGCGGGAGGAGATATTAAAGTAGGAGGCAACTGGTCTGGTACTGGAACTTTCGTTGACAATTCACGTGCTGTATATATTAACGGCACAGGAAATCAAAGCATTTCGAGAAATGACATCTTCCCTTTCTTAATTATTAATAAAGCATCTGGAACACTTACTATTGCTGGAAATATAACCTTGAACAATAAATTAACTTATTCTGATGGAAGTATATCCTTTTCAGGAGGAAGTATTGATGCCTCAGGAGCATCTGCCGAAGTTGAATTTGCAAACAGTAGTGCATTTACTTTACCAACTGGATTATTTTCAGGTAACGTTAATAATTTAACACTAAATGGAACAGGCGGAGTCACATTATCTGAAAATGTAACTGTCACGAATAGCTTAAAATTAACAAGTGGAGTAATTACTTTAGGTTCAAAAAATCTTACACTTTCAGGAAGCCTTGATGCGACAGGAAATGGTAATTCCTCTTCCTACATCAATACGAGTGGCTCAGGTGCATTAATTCGATCAATTTCCACTACTGGTGTTGATTATAAATTCCCGGTTGGATTAAGCGGCTATGCGCCAATATCAGTAAACTTTACAGGAGGTACAATTACTTCAAGTTCCTTGGCTTCAAGGGCAGTAAGTGGCTTGCATCCTAATGCAACTGATGGCGCATATATTAGAACAAACTTATATTGGGAAATGAATCAAACGGGAATGACAAATCCTCAATACAATGTTTCATTTACTTATCCTGGAGTTACGAATGGAACGGGTAGTAATGAAACTGAGTCTAACCTATTACCAGCAAAATGGAGTGCCTCAACTGGATGGTTATCATCTGGAGGTTGTTCAATTTGTTTTAATGGAACGACAATGGGAACATCCTCTATTAATACCTCGACCAAAACAATTACATGGAATGGTGTCACCGGATTCAGTGATTTTGGTGGATTTGGTCAAGGAAACGGCTCACCCCTCCCAGTCGAACTCACTTCTTTCGCTGCTTCGTGTGAAGAAGATGTGGTGACGCTTTCTTGGTCTACCGCTTCTGAGCAAAACAGCTCGCATTTTGATGTGGAGAAATCAATAGATGGTGAAATCTGGCGTGTAATTGGAACTGTTTTAGCGGCTGGAAATTCAACGCAAGACATTAATTATTCTTTCATTGATGATGAGAAATCAAACGGTCAAAACTATTACCGTTTGAACCAAGTGGATATCGACGGGAAAAATGAATATTTCGGTCCGATACAAACAAACTGTGTTGAGAAGTTCCAATTCACTACTTTCCCGAATCCTTCCGATGCTTCTTTCCAAGTTATTTTAACAAGTAAAGAATTGGTTGGAATGTGTAGTTTAGTTATCTCCGATGCCACCGGTAAAGTAATCGAACAACGCACCATCGACGTGAAAGAAGGTATCAACTTGTTTGTGATCAACCAAGAGTTCACGCCAGGAATTTACTTCTTAAACGTAACGAATGGCACGAAGTCAACGCCAATACTCAGACACGCTGTGAAATAAATCCTAATCTACTGCACAGCAAAACGGCTAGGGAAACCTAGCCGTTTTTTGTTTTGGTTATGCTGCTGTTGCGCAGGATTTCAAATCCTGCGCAACAGTCAAGCAGAATTAATAGTTACAATATTAACATCGCGTCACCGTAAGAGTAAAAGCGGTATTTTTCCCTAATAGCCTCGTGGTAGGCCTGCATCATCAACTCATGTCCGCAGAATGATGAAATCATCATCAACAAGGTAGAAAGCGGTGTGTGAAAATTTGTAACTAAACAATCAGCCACGCTAAAATCATACGGTGGAAAAATGAACTTATTCGTCCACCCATCGAATGGTTTTAAATACCCCTCGGTAGAAACTGAAGTTTCAATCGCACGCATAGTGGTGGTTCCAATTGCGCAAACACGACGGTTGTTACGTTTCGCATGATTGACAATCTCAGCAGCATGTTCTGGTATAATGACTTGTTCTGAATCCATCTTATGCTTGGTTAAATCTTCCACCTCTACCGAACGAAAAGATCCAAGTCCTACATGTAAAGTGAGTTCAGCGAAATTGATTCCTTTTAACTCAAGGCGCTTCAACAGTTCCCTTGAAAAATGCAATCCTGCTGTAGGGGCAGCCACTGCACCTTCCACCTTTGCGTAGATAGTTTGGTATCTGAATTCATCCTCTGGTTCTACTTCTCTTTCAATATACTTAGGAATAGGTGTTTCTCCCAACTCGGTAATCTTTGCTTTGAAATCTTCGTATGGACCGTCAAAAAGAAACCGAAGCGTCCGACCACGTGACGTGGTATTGTCAATGACTTCCGCAACTAGTGAGTCATCCTCTCCAAAATACAACTTATTTCCGATTCTGATTTTACGCGCTGGATCCACAAGAACGTCCCATAATAGGCTTTCACGGTTTAATTCACGAAGCAAAAACACCTCTATTTTAGCACCTGTTTTTTCCTTGTTGCCATACATTCTAGCCGGAAATACTTGCGAATTATTTAAAATCATTACATCTCCGTCATCGAAATAGTTAATAATATCCTTGAATAATTTATGCTCAATTTTTCCAGAGTCACGATGAATAACCATTAAGCGAGATTCGTCGCGATTGTCAGTAGGATATTTGGCAATTAATTCAGGTGGAAGATCGAAGCTAAACTCCGATAATTTCATTTTGCTCATAAGTGTTTTTAAAAGTAAGAGGGCAAAGATACAACATCACCCTAGGGCTTGTCAAGTATTTGGCCGTATTTATTTTGATTTGAAAACTTTTGTAGTCGTAAATCGATTTTTTCGCTGAACTATTAATTAAATCAAGCTCATTTTGGAATTTTCAATACTTGACCAGGTCGAATTGTATTATTGCGCAAACCATTTGCTTTTTTAATCTTTGAAACTGTAGTTCTATGTCGATCGGCAATTTCAGAAAGTGTATCACCAGAACGAACTTTGTAATATTTATAACGAAGCTTAGGCGTGGTTTTTTTAGGCTTTGGTATAACAGGATCAATCACATGCTTTTGTGTTGAATCTAACACCACCACTTGGGAGGTATCGAGGTAGTTTTTACCAATGAGAATCTTCGGCATTGATGGAAAGTTCTTAGCATACGCTAATGTTTGTTGTATACTCAAAGCTAAAAGCTCTCCTTTTTTCTCGTAACCCTTGTTGGTTAAATGAATACCATCGGTTAAGGCATAACCCTCTCGCGCCCAATCGCGAATGGTATTTTTTCCTCCTGAAACATCATAAAAATTCCAAAACATACAATTGTTTTTTCGTGCAATTGTGTCCATCAGGTCACGAAATGTAGTACAAGCGTCTATGACTCGTTTTTTAAAGTACAAATCTTGTGTACTAGTCAAGACAATCAAAATTTCGGGATTTTGTTTCCTTAGTTTTTCAATTACCTTTACCACTTGACTTTCCAATTTGGGATCAATTGTATTGTAATAGACAATGTCGTTTGTGCCAAAATCTAAGACAGCTACATCGGGTTTAAGCACTTCTGCCTGCATTTCGTACTTGTCGAAAACAAGAAAAGAACGATACGCTGCAGAACCTACTCCTGCGGGGTGATAGACTAAACCTTTGTTCGCTGATTTCTCAATGGATAAACCATAAAAACGAAAGCGTGAGCCTCCGGTTGATTTTACTTTTAAAACGATATCGCGAATGGAATCAGTATAGTTAAATTCCAAACCAAAAGGAGTGTAGGTCAAGCCATGATTATCATTGATTTGATTAGTATCAATTTGAATTAGTACATCTCTTGTAATAGAATCGTTTTCAAAAAACACGTAAATTTTATGATCGCTTGCTTGAATTGATTTCTTGAGTTCAAACTTCAAACTTGCCATAGGATCAATTGATTCTACTGTCATTCCACAAAATCCTACAGGCAAAGCGCTCGATCGTCCTTGGTAGCTTTTTCTTGAGGTCCATTTTCCTGTGTAGGAAGTATTATATACGATGGACCCATAGGTATTTGCTGCTTTGTAATTAAATAAATAACCCAACCCGCCATCACCAAATTCTGCTTGTAAAATGTTTCTTGCAACTGCGATTGGCTTTCCTGCTTGAATGTGACTTCCTCCAAAATGTACAAACACCACTTTATCCTCTTGTATTTTATCGAAATGCGCCGAGAATTTAGCCCCCAATTGCGGGTTATGAAATTGAAAATAGGCGAAAGAGGTATCTATTTTGAGGACAGCCGGCATTGGTTCTGATTGGCAATAAACCAGTGAAATGCAATATAAAAAACATATAAAAAGCACTAATCTCATGGAATAGTATCAGTTATCACGGCTGTGGAATCAACCACAGGTTTAGGTTTAGGTGGAATGTAAACGCCACTTTGTGTTCCTAAACGGCGCATCATATTCACCGTGTTAGGATTCATAACATGATTCATGCCAGGAGCAAAAATGAGGTCATTAATTTTATTTGTTCGGATTATTTCAATTAAATTCTGTTTCGAATACCTTAAGTCGACAATCCATAATTCTTCGTAATGACTGATAAGGAAGACAGAAAATGCATTCCCCATGGAATTTTTGATTACAACAGCTTTTCGGCCATTTTTCACGTTGGTTGTAATCTTCATGAGTGGTCGATCTCCTCCTAGGAAGGTTGAGTAGGTAGCTCCTCCTGAACAGCCATGTTCAAATACTTTTGCTGCACTACCTTTAAATCCAAACTCACCATAGCGAATGGCAGTTGTTTGAACCTTAGGGATGTAATAATCCATTACATCTGGGTTTTCTTTAACTGATGGATCTTGCGTCAATTGATACATGGTCCCTAGGAAATTTGTTTTGGTTCGTTTTTCCATTTGTTCAAGTGGAACGGGTGAAAATCCAGCTCCTTTGCAGAAGGCAACATACGCATAATAGGCACCGATTGGCTTCCAGTGATGATCAGTACCGAAATACAATTGTTCGCCCGCATGATTATTTAATTCAGTAAAGACATCGCAAAAAATAGCGCCATTGGTTAAGTTGTTGCGAATGGCTTCTAAGGACCGTTGGTTTTGTCCGTTGTATTGACTATATTCGGCTGCGGGAATGAATGCTGATGATAAGGGAGGCACTGCTGTAAGAACACGTACTTCACCTGCCAGTTGAGCGGCATAATCAGAAACCATGCGCGCAAAGTTTGCCGCTAGTTTTGGACTGCCTCCACTTCTTGGGTATACACGACCATTTAATATGAGCAATCCATTGGAGTAACTTTCGTCGTATTCATCCAGGTATTCAATGGGATTTCCTTTTTCGTCAAATTTGGGTTGATTACCTTTTCTTGGTTTTAAATAAACAATTTTTTCTTGATTTTCTATTTCAATACCACGGAGTTTTCTAAGTTCAACGGACCAATCCATGAATGATTGTCGGTAAGGGAAATGATCGTTTACAAAAAGATCAAATGTCTTTGCCCATTCACCATTAAGGTAATTTTCGAAAGTCAGTGCTGGTATTTCTGCCAATTCTCTTTTTTCTTCTGTTAAATAGGCTTTTCCATCATGGTATTCAATATCGGTGCGCTCATCTCCAATCACAAAATAGAGGATGGCCATCGAGGAAATCGACGCAAAAAACACAAGGCTATTGATTAAATTCATCATCAGAATCGGAAATAGATAAATGGATTGTGCGTGGCGTTCACCAACAAGGTGGTCGCAATGGCGAGTAGACCAAAATTTATTACGGGTTGGGCATAATAGTAAATCCCTTCCACTTTAATTCTGAAGCGATGATCTTCTGAGAATATCTCATCCCAAGGGATGCACAACAGAATAACCAAGACAAAGAAATAAAGGTGCATCATCAAGTCTCCGAAGAATGCCGGATTCACCGCATGAGGAGAACTAAATAGATTCCCGATAAACCCAAATAGTGGACTCCAATCGCTTTCGTATTTAAAGTCAGAATTCTCAAAATGCGGATTGCTGAGGTAGAGCGTATCAAAATAGAACAGGGCTCGAGAAAAAACAATGAGAATAAGTGTGTAGGCATGTCTGATGATTCGAGGAGTTTTCTTAAGGACATCTTCCAACATTTTTTCGATGACCATGAAACACCCAAAATATAAACCCCAGAGCACAAAGTTCCATGAGGCACCGTGCCAGAAACCAGTCAGTAACCAAACAATAATTACATTTCTAAAACGATTTTTTCGTCCACCGCCCAATGGAAAATATACATAGTCACGAAGGAAGGTTCCTAATGAAATATGCCACCTACGGTAAAAGTCTCCAACAGATTGTGCAGCATAGGGATGCTTAAAGTTTTCGTCGTACTGAAAACCAAACATTCTACCCATTCCAATCGCCATATCAGAATATCCGGAGAAGTCAAAATAAATTTGCACCGAAAACATGACAATACCAAACCATGCTTCGTAACTAGAAAGGTCAAAGTTTCCATCACCGTGGTAGGTGTAAATCATGTATTTATCCACCAATTCAGAGGCAATATTCGCGACCACTACTTTTTTAAATAAACCAAAGCAAAAGCGACCTACGCCACTACTGATAAGTGCCCAATTCACCTTTCTATTTTCTATCTGTTCGGCAATTGTCACATAGCGCACTATAGGTCCTGCCACCAATTGATGAAATAAACTCACAAACATGAGGAAATTAAGTGGATTACGTTGGGCTTTAACCTCGCCACGGTAAACATCCACTACGTATGAAATGGTTTGAAAGGTATAAAATGAAATACCAATTGGTAAGGTGTTCGTTGGTTTGTCAAAAGGTGTTTCCATTGAAGTATTGAACCATTCATTGAAATTTTTCAGCATCCAATCGATATTTTCCCAAATAAATCCTCCGTATTTGTAGGCAAAGAGAATTCCTAAATTACCAACAACGGAAAGGATTAAAAATAATTTTGCTTTCCACGTACCGTGAAATCGCTCCACTAAGATTCCGTTGAAATAATCGTAAAACGAACTTATCAAGAGAAGAATTATCCACATAGGCTCCCCCCAAGCATAAAAAATCAAGGAAAAAATAGTGAGCGCGATGTTTCTGTACAAAGTATTCCTACTGAGGTAATGAAACAACAAACTCAGTGGAAGAAACACATAAATAAAGGTCAAACTTGAAAAAACCATTTTTACACTTGTGTGTTTTCGATTTACAATCGAGCGAATTTAAGCAGTAATTTTAACTATTCATACAAACACACTAAAATGTATCAAAACGCACTTGTTAATGAAACCTCCCTTTACCTAAGGCAACATGCATATAACCCTGTTAACTGGTTAGCATGGTCGCCTCAAGTTTTCGAAGAGGCCAAACGTCAAAACAAGTTAGTTTTGGTGAGTGTTGGTTATTCGGCTTGCCATTGGTGTCACGTCATGGAAAAGGAATGCTTCGAAGATGAGGAAGTAGCAGCATTAATGAATGATTACTTTATGTGTATCAAGGTAGACCGTGAAGAACGCCCTGATATAGACATGGTCTACATGACAGCATTACAATTGATGACGCAGCGCGGAGGGTGGCCTTTGAATTGCTTTACTTTACCTGATGGCAAACCCATATATGGAGGCACTTATTTTCCAAAAGAACAGTGGATGCATATTTTGCGCTCATTGGAACATACGTTTCAAAGTGAACCAGAACGTGTGCAGGAGTATGCAGAAAAATTGACAGAAGGAATTATACAAAGTGAATTAATCGCACGCCCAAACAAAATAGTAGCACAAGAAGAAGAAAAGTTACATGAGTTGGTAGTTCGGTGGTCGAGAAGTTGGGACCTGATGGAAGGTGGTACCACAAAAGCACCTAAATTTCCTTTACCATCAAACTATTTGTTTTTATTGCGTTACGGGGTGTATTTTAATCACCTTAAAACAACAAATTATATACAGCTGACTTTGCTAAAAATTGCTCGCGGTGGGATATATGACCAAGTGGGAGGAGGCTTTTCAAGGTATTCTGTAGATATGTTATGGAAAATTCCACATTTTGAAAAAATGCTGTACGACAATGCCCAACTCTTAGAATTATATGCAGAAGCCTACGCCTCAACTAAAAACGAAGAATACGCAAGGGTCTTAAAACAAACAGTATCATGGTTGTCACGAGAAATGTTGGGAGAGCACGGTGCGTTTTATAGTGCGATAGATGCCGATTCAGAAGGAGAAGAGGGCAAATTTTACTGCTGGTCCAAAGAGGAACTTGGTTTTCTCAGTAAATCGCAACACGCCTTGGTTTATG
The DNA here is from genome assembly GCA_044345395.1 of Crocinitomicaceae bacterium. GTDB lineage: Bacteria > Bacteroidota > Bacteroidia > Flavobacteriales_D > Crocinitomicaceae > UBA952. The sequence goes on from JBIJBD010000002.1 coordinate 38,109, forward strand.
ATTATTTCTCTGTTAATTCCGCTGGATACTGGGAGGATGAAAAATATGTTTTACTAAGAAGAGAATCTGATGAAGCCATAGCAAGAAAGCATGATTTCAAGCTTCCTGAATTTTACGTGCAACTCGATGAGATAATCGATTTATTATTTCAGAAAAGAAAAGAGCGCGTCGCGCCCGGTGTTGATAAAAAGTCACTCACTTCTTGGAATGCCATGGCCCTTAAAGGATTGCTAGCTACTTACCGTGCAATTGAAAACGAGGCTTGTTTACTCATCGCACGCAAAATTGGCAACTGGATTCGATATAACCAATATCAACAGGGTTGTTTGTACCGAAATTTTGCAGATGAGAAAACTACTATTCCAGGATTTTTAGAAGATTATGCTTTTACAATCGATGCGTTTATTGAGTTATATCAGGCGACAGCTGAATTGGACTGGTTGCTTTTAGCCAAAGAATTTTGTGAGATTGTGGAGGTGAATTTTCAGCATAAAGACAGTAAAATGTGTTATTTTACCTCAGAGGATGATGCATTAATCGCGCGTAAAATGGAAATTCACGACAATGTAATCCCATCTACGAATGCGGTCATGGCAATGAACTTTTTCAAGCTAGGCACATATTTTAAACATCAAGAATGGTTGTATAATAGTCAGCAAATGGTAGCAAATATTTACGATGGAATGGAACAATATGGTTCAGGCTATTCTCATTGGGCAAATGTATTGTTACTTCAACTCAAGGGCATCAAAGAAGTACATGTAAACGATGCGACTTTATCTAGGGAAAAAATCGTTTCTGCGTGTACTTGGGGAGAATTAATTGCCTACCACCGAGAAATTCCGATGTCGGAGCTTTATACGTCAAAAGGTTTGTATGTCTGCGGAAACGGGGCTTGCTCGCCAAACATCGAATCAATTTCCGATCTTAAAAGGGCACTTTTCTAAGATTTTACCTTACACGTTTTAATACCAAAAGGTACATACAACGGACAGAAACTTACTGTTGAAGTTAGTACAAATACACCGGCTAAAATTAAGCTTACTATCCCTAGTGTTCCTGAAATAACGCTCCCAAGGTTAGACCGATTAGGATATTTGCCAATAATATGCGTAAAAGTTTATCTAAATTACCCTTATTTTTTCATAGCGCAATTTAAGGTAAAGGAATGAGAAAATGTAAACGTAGCTTTAGTTACAAGGAATTGCACACGATAACTTTTAAAGAAAATGGTTGTTCATTTTTAATGCCCTGTAGGAAATACACGCCATCCGGAACTAAGTTTAGTTGGAAAGAATCTGTCGTTTTCGTAAAGTTAACGGTTTGTCCATCAACTGATATTACTTTAGTTAGTTGCATGCTTTCTACCCAATAAATCCATTGATTTGCTTGAATAGGGTTTTGTGGTAATGAAATATTCAAGGGTTCAATACCAGATATACATGTGGGAGCATCACCTGGTTCAATGGTCAAGGTTCCGTTTTCCACCCACCAATGTTCCCAACTTCCTCCTGTTCCAAGTTGCCAATTCGAAAGGTCGAAAGTAGAGGTTCCCTGCATGGTTCCATTTGCCTTAAAAACCTTCAAGGCTTGATTTCCTTGGTTCCAAGTTAATGGCAATCCATTTTCACACGTTTCTGGATAGTTCATGGAAATTTCACAGTTGACTTGAATAAAATAGGCTTGCTCGTCGTATTGAGGATATTCTCCATAGATTTTCGCAAAGCCGCTCGTATCAATGCAAACTGCCACGTATTCTTCACAGGCAATACCATAAATAGGCTGTTGACTAAGATGAGTTTGCTTTGCTATGAATGCGCTGTGTCTTCCCCTTCGATCTGGGTTGTCATAATGAGTATCTGTTATCACATTAGATAAAAATGGCAAGTTTAAAAACGGTTCATTTGAAACTGTAACCAACGAATTAAAGGGATTGTTGAGTGCCACATTACTTGAAACCGTTCCATTTTCAGCCGTAAAATAATGTCCACCAAGAATTGCCATTCCAGCGCTAGTTCCTCCAATAACACATCCACGATTTATTGCGTCATTTAGAGCAACATTTACAGCTGTGTTTCTCCAATAACTTATGTAGTCCCACTGATCACCCCCTGCAAACCAAACCGCTTCTGCTTTATTTATTTTATCAATGATAACAGGATCATTTCCGGAAGCTAAATTTAAGCAAACAACGGTTTCAACAGAGTTAATAGTTACACCCAGTTGAGAATAGAAATATGCATTATACCCATCTGAACCGCTTGCTCTTAGCACCAAAACATCTCCTCCATTCGCTTGACCTAAAAACCACCTCATTGCATTGTCGTGCTCTGATGCTCCTCCCATTAGACAAATACCACCTTTAGGTGTTACAAGAGCATCTTGGGAATTCCCCGTGAAATAAGATGTAAAGTTTTGACTATAACCTGAAGTTAGAACAATAGTCAAGACGAGAAGAAATAAGACGTGCTTCATGTTAGTAAACTTTTTCCATTCATTTGAACTGGTTGTTGAATTCCCAAACGGTCCAAAATTGTAGGCGCAACATCAGCTAATTTTCCGGAATTCAGCGTAATAGAGGTATCATTGGTTACCAAAACCGCTGGCACGGGATTCATGCTGTGGGCAGTGTTTGGACTTCCGTCCGCATTTAGAGCGTAATCCGCATTTCCATGATCAGCAATGACAAGAAATTCATACCCCAGTTCTTGTCCCGTTTCAACGACTTCTTTTAGACAATCGTCTACAGTTTCCACGGCTTTCACAATGGCATCATAAACACCGGTATGCCCCACCATGTCGGGATTTGCAAAATTTAGGCAGATAAAATCAGGAGTCTTTTCCCGCATGTAAACACAGATCTTATCTCTGACTTCAAGTGCGCTCATTTCGGGTTGAAGGTCATAGGTGGCAACTTTCGGGGAGTTTACTAAAATGCGTTCTTCATTAGCAAAAGGGATTTCTCTTCCCCCGCTGAAGAAAAAAGTGACGTGTGGATATTTTTCAGTCTCTGCAATTCGCACTTGTGTTTTGTGATGATTCGCTAGTACTTCTCCTAAGGTTAAGTTGAGGTTGTCTTTTTCAAAGATCACCTGTATATCGTTAAAACTTGCATCGTAGTTGGTCATACTACAATAATGCAGTTTCAATTTCTTCATTTCGTGCTCTGGGAAATCTTTCTGGGTTAAGGCAGTAGTTATCTCCCTTGGGCGATCGGTTCTAAAATTGAAGCAAATGACCACGTCACCTTCAGAAATCACACCCTTTTTTGTCAGCAAACAAGGCTCAATAAACTCATCCGTGATTCCTCTATCGTAATGGGCTTTAATTGCGTTTTCTGCATTGGAGAAGGAAAACCCTTTTCCATTTACTAATAAATGGTATGCTTTGGCAATGCGTTCCCATCGGTTATCTCGGTCCATTGCATAATACCTTCCAATTACCGAAGCAATTCTTCCACCGGTAACAAGAAGTTGTTTCTCTAATTTCTGAATAAAACCAAGTCCACTTTTTGGATCACAGTCTCGCCCGTCAGTAAAGGCATGAACATAGACATTGTCCATGTTTACTCCTTGTTTTTTTGCGAGCTCACACAAGGCATTTAAATGTTCTTGAGAACTGTGAACTCCCCCGTTTGAAACAAGTCCGATGAAGTGTAAATTGGCACCAGATTCGGTTACTTTTTTCATGGCGTTCAATAAGACGGGGTTCTCATCGAAATATCCTTCTCGTATGTCTTTATTTATTCGAGTAAGTTCCTGGTAAACAATTCTACCTGCTCCAATATTCAAATGCCCAACTTCAGAATTTCCCATTTGACCTTCCGGTAGTCCAACTGCTTCACCGAATGTTGTCAATGTAGTTGTGGGATATGCCTGCATTAAATAATCCATGAAAGGCTTATCAGCATTAGCAATAGCGTCTGATGCAGATCCGTCACCAAGCCCCCAACCGTCCAAAATGATTAAGCCGAATTTTCGATTCATAAAGGTAAAGTTACCTCAAAAATACTACCTTTCGGTTGATTTTTACGGTAAACAATTTGTCCATTTTGCAGAGTTACAAATTCTTTAACAATGAATAGACCTAAGCCACTACCAGAGGTTTTTCGCGTTTCCTCTTTTCCCACACGGTAGAACTTTTTAAAGATATGCTCATTTTCCCCAACGGAAATACCAGGGCCTTCATCAGAGACGCCGAAAACAAAGTAATTCCCTTTTTTCTGACAATAAATACAAATTTTTGCCTTTTTTCCTGCGTATTTTATTGCATTTTCTAGGAGGTTGCTGATGATTGCTTCCAACATAAATCGATCGCCATGAATCAAAACATTTACGTCACAGTTAAGTGTGATGAATTTTTCTCCGTGTCGCTTATGTAATAGATCACAAATATTCTTCGCTAAGTCAAGAAAATTAATTTCGCTTTTTATGGCTTGAATAGCTTTACTTTCAAGTCTTGATGCATTTAAAATATTGTCTATTAAATTCTCTAATCGAATATTTTCATCCAATGCTTTTGAGATGAGTTCGTTTTTTTTTTGTTCTTCTAACTGGTGTTTTTGAATCGTTTGCAAGGTCAACTTATTTGCCGCTAAAGGAGTTTTTAATTCATGTGTTACAGATAGTAGAAAATTATTTTGCCGCGTGGATAGCTCAAGTTCTCGTCGAATAGCACGGTTTATTTGCCACAAACCAAGTCCAAAAATCAATAGAAAAACACTTCCCTCACCAACAATCATCCATACTCTACGGTTAACATTTACCGTCTGGGGATCTAATTCATAGCTTAACTGAATTAAATGATAACCCCACCACAAAAATTGAAGAAATACATAAGCACTTAGCACATAGAAAAGGAGATGTGTTTGCTTTTTCATTACTCTATTTCCTTCTTCTTTTTTTTGTGGTTTTCCCAACAAGAATACTTCCCACTTCTCTACCAATTTTTTGAATAGTTTCAACTCCAGCAGCAATTGGAGTCGCAGAAATATCATCGTAATTTGCATACAGTGGATCGATTTCTAACGCCGGATAGATAAATACAACGTCATGAGTCGGACATGCTTTTTCGAGTTTAGCTGTATAACCATCTATTTCAAAACTATGAGAAACGGCTCCTTTTCTCGCTAAACAGGTAATTATTAAATCATTTTTATTTTTGTCATATTTTAATAACGCGTCTTCAAAATGTTCAATCTCATTGAACTTAATAGCTGCGTCGATTTTATTAGCGGGTCCAATTTTTTCGAAACGCTCTTTTGTTGCATTTGTACTGAACAATTCTATTTTTAAATTAAGTTCTTTTGCCAGTCGGAAAATACGTTCTACCCAAATTGCAAATGAGTTTTCCAATTCACATAAAGGTGGTGCCATAACAACAACTCGTGTATATGAAACCATAGATTTATCAAAATGACAAAAGAAAATTGTTTTATCGCAGACATCCATCAAATGATCACGTTCATCACCAACCATTCGTTGAATGAAGTTGAAATTACGGTTGTCGTTCATCACAACGATATCTGCAACCAATTCTTTTGAAACGCGTGCAAT